>JBMNUR010000061.1:0-12308 GCA_050946395.1 Peptococcales bacterium | reverse complement strand
TCCTGCACGCCGAAAATCCTAATCATAAAGACAGGATATTCTCTAAAAAGGATATGAAAGATGTGAAAATTCTGGGTAAGGCTGTAGCTTTTAAGTCGGAGGTGAGGTAATGGCCTATATAAGAAAAAATAAAAAGGCAAAAACTTGGACTGCGGAGATTTATGTCGGACGAGACCCGAATGGGAAAATAATAAGGGAATACATTACAAAAGATAGCGAAAAAGAGTGTAAGATGGCAGCCAAAGAAAGAGAACTTGAAATAGAATCGATGACGTCATCTACTAATATCCGCAAAATAAAAGTTACAGATTGGATTGATGAGTGGATAGAAATGAATAGAGAGAGATTATCTCCATCAACTGTAAAAAGCTATAAAACCTATCTAAATGCACATTACAAGCCGTTTTTTGGTAATTTAAAGATGGACAAGGTAGCTGGGAATGAAATATTGTTAAGGAGATACATGGCCCTAAAGCTTAAAACCCTATCCCCTACTACTGTTAAAAAACATATGACTGTGCTAAATAAAATATTCAGAGAGGCATTAAGAGATAAAAACCCAATAAGATTTATTGAATTGCCACAACCAGAACCTTATACGCCATACGTTTTGAGTGATACAGAATTTGAAAAAATTCACAATACAGTAAAAGGCACTATTGATGAGCCTTTTGTCCTTCTGGCAGCCTGGTGCGGACTCCGATTGGGTGAAATATGTGCACTTAGACCAGACGATATTTTTAAAGATAAGGGAGTAATTAAAGTAGATGAGAACCTAGCTATAAACGATGAATATGAATGGGAGTTCAAGGAACCTAAATCTAAGAACGGAATTAGAGAGATTGCAATACCCGAATACCTTATGAATGTTCTGATCCGACTCCAAGTAAAGCGAGGGAAAATAGCTGAGAGGTTATTTAATTATCTTCCTAGTGGTTATACCCATCGCTGGGCGAGAATTGTACGAGAGAAAAATCTTCCTCCTGTGCGGTTCCATGATCTTCGTCATTATCATGCTTCTTGGCTCTACGCTCAAGGGATCCCGGATCAATATGCTGCTAAAAGGTTAGGTCACGATATACAAACTCTTAAAGGTATTTATCAGCATTTAGGTTTAGATAAAGAAAAAGTGCTGGACGATAACATCCGGCACTTATTAGAAAAAAAAGATAAAAATAAAATTGATAGTAATAAAGAGGATGTGCGTTAAACATCCTCTTTATCTTTTGTGCGGTATTTGTGCGGTATTTTGCTTTTTTAGCATTTTACCGAAAGTACCGCTAAGTCATTGGTGCCGAAGATCGGACTCGAACCGATACGCTTTTGAGGGCGGTGGATTTTGAGTCCACTGCGTCTGCCAATTCCGCCACTTCGGCATATTTTGTTGACAAAGGATATTCTAGCATGGTTAGCTAGTTTTGTCAACAGAAATTGACCATTGGCTATTGTTTTATATCTTTTACAAGCTCATCAATTAACTTTTCCTGATACCCTGCTTTTTTAGTTTTTAGCATCAAATCCTTTAATTCAGCGAATTCTTGTAAATCTAAATTTCTTAGCTTATTAAGCCTGTTTTCGGAAAGAACTACTTCCGAAAGTGATTTCTGGTAATCTTCTATAGTGTAGTGCCAGAGTCGGACCTGAGAAGGATACCTGCTGACTAAGCGTTGGGCCATGAGTAATCCTTCCGGGTCAAAATCTCCGGAATAATAAATAATTACATTATTTTGTACTAATCGGTCAAGTAAAAGTAACGCTGCTAACTTAAATTGGCCGTTAGTACAAATTAAAGGTGGTAATACATTACCCGAGAATCTATCGAGGATTTCCGAAAAAACACCGGAATTTTCCATAACAAAAACTACTTTTTCTTCATTGTAAGGCAATATTTTTTCGGTTTTAATGATTTCTCTTAAAGGAACATTATGGACTACCCCTTCTTTAGCACATTCCTGCCACCAGGCAATAGATTCCGTAGTACCTTTTTCATAAGCAACTATTCCAGCACAAGTAACAAAATTTAAAATATCATCACGAATTATACCAAAGTTACTTAATAATTCGGTGATTTCTTCAGAATTAGAATTAATACTAAAATTATATTCAGTATCCTCCAGAGTACGAATAAAACCTAAAGCAAAAATCAACAGCCGGCCCTGAGGGGTATTAAGATCAAAAGCATGGGGGTCTCCCGTAACTAAATTGGCAAATACAGGTAAACGATAATATTTCGTAGGATTATTACCGATTTTAATTGGCAATTTGCAAATTGCACTTAATATATTTTTTAACTGTTCTTTAAGTAATAAAGGATTTTCGTTGTAGGTGTTGTGAACCCCTCTACTACCAGGTTTATTAGCTTGAATGTACTTAAGCCACATCTGACAATTTTTTTCGGGAAATTCAGCTAATAATTCCAGAAAGAATTTTTCTTTTGCTCTGTTATATTCCTCTAATTCTTCGGCTCTAGTTAAGATATTTTCGCCCTGATAAGCAAATAACAATTCCTTTAAATCAACATTGGAAAAACGAGTTTTTTCTAAGGCTTTAGAAAATTTCTTTACAGAAATTGTCAGGGAGGATTGTTTACTATAATCTTGACCTAGGAGACCTCCTAGGGCTTCTTTTTCTTCTTGAGTGAGCTTAGTTAGTTTAGCTGTACCGCCTAAGCGACCAAGACTTTGATAATTTTGAATAAATTGTTTAAACAGGCGTTGAAAGCCCGGTTCCCGGCGAAAAAACTCCGCTGCAATTTGTAATTTCTTATTATCCATGATAAAACCTCATTTTCTAAAAACTTTGCTCGCAATTTTCATGTATTGTTTACACCACAATAAAGGAAATGTTCCTTGTCATTACGAACGTTAGTGAAGGAATCCCGACTTTACTTGATTATCTTCACAACCGGGATCGCTACGTCGCTATCGCTCCTCGCGATGACAGGGGCAAACCCACGACCTGCCCCTACATACGCTATAACTGGGAGCATAATCTTAGCCTAACCTCAATCTTTATCCCTATTTCGCTGCTTCTGTTAGTTCTCTTCCATATTGCTCCGGCAGAACAAGCTCTTTTTCTCGCCCATTCCACCAATACCGCACAACTGAAACATAAGGAGCGTTTTGGGGACGTACCAACTCACAAATACTTAAAGCTGAAACAGTATCATAATCACCCCATAGGGCTTGGGAGTTCATGATATAGTTAAAGTCTAATTTCTCAACTAAATCAAACATATCCCGAATATTATTTTCATCTACCCCGGCAAAAGCTTCATCTAAAGAAATAATATATGGAGCATCTTTACGTGCTTCTTGATACCGAGAATAAGCCGCAGAAAACAAAGGTATATACATGGCCATAGCCTTTTCCCCACCACTAAAGGTGTAAAAAACATTATTAGTTAATTCTTTTTTCTTTTCTCCGGCTCGTTGGTAGTACAGGGTAAATTGGAACCATTGGCGATAATCCAGCATTTCTTTAATAATTTGATGGAAAGTTTCACCGTAGCCTTTTTCCACCATAAGTTCCTTGGCTCTACTTATTTTTGAACGAAAATGCTGAGTTATTTTATCCAAATCCGAGGGTTTTAAAAATTTGGGGTCCAATTTCAATAATTCTACCAATTCCTTAGTATCCAATTCCTCTTCCCACTCCGCAGTTAATGGCCGCCATCTTAAAGAAAAAGTCAAACCGCTGGATGTGTCCCGTTCAGCCATCAATCGGTCAATTTTCCCTACCCAGGCCTCAGCCCGGCTTATACGCGCCCGAATAATTCGACCTACACTATTCATAATAATTTCTTCGTAAAGCTCCCGATCTTTATCATTGAGAATTGTCTGGTGTAATTCAATATCATCCTCTAACTTTTCCAAAACAAAGAAAGGGCTGACCTTTTTACCGGAATACTCCAGTAAAATTTGGATTCTGCGGGATTTAGCCGCTAAATTTTCTATTAAATAGTCAATTACTTGATTTTCTTCATGCCAACCTTCTAAATCCAGCTCCACTAAAATTTCCCCTAGGGGCTCTTGAGTAAGCCGATATTCCACTAAGGTACTTTGTTCCTGATAAAAAATCTGGTTAAGTCTTTCATAGAGTTTATCTCGACTTAGATTTTCTTTAAAACTTAGCTTTTCTTTTATATCTTTAGCCATTTTGAGAAAATTTCCTGAGTCATTGAGCTGGACTCCTTCCTTGACAAGGCCTAGTTTAAACTCGGCTTTAAAGGTTTCTTCCCAGTGTTTACAAAGTTTCTCATATATTTGTTGTTTCTTCTTTAATTGTCCCAGGTTACTAGTAGTATTTTCTATTAAATTAAAATGAGTAGTAAGTTTGTTTTCCGTATTTAATAAATCCTCAGGCAGTTCTTTTATCCTTCTTTCCACTTCGTTAATGCGCTGTCGAACTTCATCAACTCCTAAAAGATTTAATCTTTCCTGAACATTTTTGATTTGCAATTCTAACTTTTCGATTTCATCTGTTATTACATTTATTTCACCTTTTAATTCATCAATTCGCTCTATAGTGTCCACAAGATTTGCTTCATAATATTTCAGGGTTTGACCGGTATTGAGATAATCCTTATATTTTAATTCTAACTCATATAAACTTTCTTTATAAAAATGCATGTGTTGTAGAGCTTTTTCATATGCTTCCCCTTGAGCGGGAAGGCTCATATCTTTTATTAAGTCCCTTAAATTTTCTTGGGTAGTGTTTAAATTCTCCAGTAATTTTTTAACTTTGTTGTTTTTGTTTTCTACGTCATTTTTTAAAATTTTTCCTTCAAAAATGAGCCGTTGCCAGGAGTCATAAGCTGTTTTCACATCATTAGTTAAAGGAAAATTTCCTAGTTCTTGGTTTAATAGTTTTTGACGCTTTTCTAACTCTTCTTGACTTGCCTGAAGTTTAGCCAGGATTTCTTCCAATTCTTTTAGTTCTTTGAGAAGTTTTTGAATCATCTCTTGCCGATAGCGTTTACGAGCTTCCTGACCGATAAAACGAGACACATCTTCCCTAGGGGCCCGGCCCTTTAGTAAAGCTATTTTATAGGTGCCATCTTCTCGGACTACAACTTCCCCGTCCCCTGAACCCTCTAATAATATACTTTGTAAAACATCCATTATTGTTTCCGCCGTTATCCCACTACCCTCTACAGGAGTAGCATCAAAAAGATCAGCTAAAGTATGTTTGAAAAATTGGGGTTTTGGTACTAATACTTTGTCGGACTGAGGAATATTTTTAAGATGTTTTTCCGGTACGATTAAAGCATCCAAAAGACCCATTTGGGTAATGGCACTCTCTAAACGCTCCCGTTGTTCCGGTGTGACCTGGGGTTTAAACTCAACAGCCTGATAAAATGGAACATATGGAATCTTTTTTGATTCCAGTTCTTTTCGAGCCATAATTGTATCCTGATGTCGTAAGGGTTCTGGATCTTTTTTGCTTTGCCACTCATTAATTTCTGCTTCTTTAGCGTTAATAAGACTCTTTTTATCATTAATTTGCTGTTGTAAGACCGCAAGTTCCTGTTCTAATTGTTTAAAGCCGGCTAAATAGGCCTGGTCAATAATGTTTTTTAAAGATTCGGAGGAATATTCTTCGAAAAGATTCTGACAAACCCGACTAATTTCTTGCATATCAAGATCAGATAGCTTAAGTTCTACTGTTTGTTCCCTCCACTTATAAATGGTAGCTAAGATTTTTTCTTTTTCCTCGGAAAAAAGTTCCCACCATTTTTTGGTCTCAATTTCATTAAAATCTACCTTTTTACGAGCCTCAGCTAATTCCTTATCAGCTTCCTGATAATCTACCCGAGCTTTATCCAGTTTTTCGATAGCTTTTAAAATCATCGCCAACTTTTCCTGATAGTCATTTGTTTCTTTTTTCCACAAATCGAAAACAAATTCACCATTTTGATACTTTTGGAAAAATTCTTCACGAGCTAAAGTGTGATTAAAAAATTGAGCTTCTTCACCATCATAATCAAGATCTGCAAGCTTTTTTGAAATTTGGGAATCAAGATCAACAAACTTTTGTTCTTCAGAATTTATTTTTTCTCTAAACTCCAGCTCCGCAGATTTTTGTCTGTTTACACTATCTTCTTTAGTCTTATACTTTATTTCCTCACTGATAAGTTTTTGTTCTAAAGATATCTTTTCTTTTTCCATATCAAAAACTGCGTGTTTCTCCAATTTCCCTTTTTCATCTTGCAGTACTTCACTTTCCCGTAATAATTCACTTTTGTGGATAATTAATTTTTCTTTTGTTTCTTCTAAATTAATTAATTTGGCTTTTAGTTCCTTTTCATTAACATAAAACCGATTAAGGTCAGCATGAGTATTAATCAGGCCTTGGGCCTTTTCCAGTAAAATCACCTGATTGTATTCATTATATTGTTTACATAACCTTTGTAAGGATTTTTGCTCTTTCACTAATTGTTCGATTTGTTGTTGAGTTTGATCCATATTTTCAATAGTCTCGGAAAGAGGTCGCAATTCATCATCACTTAACCCAGGCAATGATTCATTTAAGATTTCGTAAATTACCGTTGGTTTAAAATCTTTACTAAGCTTGGGACTACGTAATTGAATTAAAAGCTTAATCAGTTCCTCAAAATCAGTAATATTTTCAAAACCGAAAATATGTTTATTAACTAAATGCATATATTCTTTGGAAGTTCGGACTACTTTTCCTCCATCGGCCAGACGATTTTCCAGTTCTATACGGGTTAGAGGAATTTTTTCTGTTTTTCCCATGCTGTTTTCTTTTTTATAAAGGAAAAAATCTTTACTTATCCGGCGATTGTCAAGAATCACGAACCCCCAAAAGTCCATAGTACTATTGCGTTTAGCCCGTAAACCAATACCCGTTGTAAGATACTGCTCCCAACCTTCTCGCTTATATTCCAGATATAAATAGCCGGTTCTTTCCTCCCGATCAACTACCCCTTTTTCCCCTAATAAATAATCTTCCATTTTGCGAGCTCTCGAACCAAAAGGGTCCAATCGGTCAGGACTTTTACGCCCGTCTAATAAAACAGGAATAAAACTTTGCATGGTTACTGATTTTCCGGAGCCATTATTACCTCTTAAAAGCAGCTTACCATCAGCAAAAAGAAATTCCTCCTCGTCATAGTACCAGAAGTTTAAAAGACCAGCCCGATGCAATTGCCATTTAGAGTTCTTTATCTTCTTCTCCCCCTCTACGAAAATCCTTGGGATAATCACCAATAGTTCTAACTAAAAGTGGTTTTAAAGCTATTACCCCTGTCTCCTCATCAATTTCCGCCATGTGCCAATCGACTAATACCTTTAAAAGGTCCTGAACTAGCTCCTTTACGGTAGCTTCTCGATACTGTTTACTCCACCCATGACTGTAAAGGTCGGAACATTTAGCCACCCAATTTGTAAAATCCACCTGTGTCAGACATAAGCTGCCATCATGCTGTAAAGGAATATCCTCTTTTTCCTTTTCTTCCCTAACCATTTTAGCAAATTGTAAAACTATATCACTAATGGCCTTATTATCAGGAAACAAAGTATAAATTGCCCTTTTTTCTTCTGTAGTAAGTAAAGCTGTATTTCTATATAACTCAAAACTAAAATCAGTGTATTTTTCTACATCCTCCCTTATTCGGTTCCGGTAATTTCTCAGATATAAAAAGTCCGGATCATTATTGCTATTACTATACATAACAGGTGTAAGAAAAAGCTTGCGATAAACCCTATGACGCCTTTTTACTCCCAACTGTTCCTCGGTATTAAAATCGTCAATATTTAAAAAATCATCAATAGTATTAAAACCGGTTAAATCTTTAGGAAAAGAACGTAAAAAGTACCGAGCTATCAAAGGCACTTCATAGAGAACTTCATTATTTTCCGAAAAGCTAAATTCACTAATATCACCGTCTACGGTTTTCACCAAATTTAAATCTCCTGCTGTTTGTAAAACTCTCACTAAAGATTTGCGGTGTTCATAATGAGTCCAGTCCAATTCCTCTAAAGCCGGATAAATTGATTTTAATTCTTCACAAAGATCCGATAAAAGAAATTGCTCATCCACATTTTTACCTTCTATAAAAGCCATTAGACACGCAAACAAAATATAATCCCTAATATGTATAAAGTTCTCTATTCCCATCCAAGGCTCCGGTTCTACCGGAAATTTTTCTAGTTTTACAAACTGCCGATGGACAATTAGATTTAAGCCCAATTTTTCTAAGAAGAAGTTCTTTAAAACATGTTCCCGGCGGCGAATTTGTTGATAAATTTCCGGTTCTTTTTCCCGAAGAATCCAAAACCTTTCTAAAATATATTGGGCACATTCTTTTGCCACTTCATCAAAAGTTCTCGATTTTTCTTCCATTTTTTACTCCTATTCTAAAAACTCAATCACAAAATTGGGTAACTTCAAACTACCATCATCCCAATGGATAGTAATCATTTGCTCATCAAGTTTAAATAATCTAAATTTATGACCTGTTTGAGTTTTACCCAAGCCATTTTTATTGCCCACACTTTTACTAATCCAATTTAAAATAGCTTTTCGCAAGATTGGGTCCTTCATGGCAATTTTTCCTAAGACTATTCGCTTGTTTTCCACAAGAGAGTTAATAAGCTTTTGTTCTGCTTCTTTTTCCAGTAAATATTCCTCTAAAACTCTAGCCTTCTCTTCTGGAAAACTGACTACTGCCTGGGGCCTTGTCTTTTCCCGGTAAGCACGAATCCGCGGGTTTAAAGTGGCTTCCGATGGAGTACTATCCCAAATCTCCTGATAAATATCCTCGGTATCTTTTTCTTCTGCCCAAAGGTGGCGAGTATGAAAAAGTCCAAAAACACAGGCCGAAAGCTTATGAGCTTCATTTAAATCAGAGCAACTTGCAAAAACTTGAGCTAAGTGTTGATAATCTTTTTTGCGGCTTTTAAAATTATGATGTTTTTCTCCTAAACGCTGGGCAAACCGCGTCATTCGCCTTACAGTTTCATTAGTAGTATTTTGTAAAAAAATCAAATCACTATCACGACCACCCTGACCTAAAAACCAGGCCATCAAACCCTCCCATTGGCTTAAGTACCTTTGCATAAGCTCTTCACGGGTAAAGGTCTGGTCAAGGCGAGGAATGTTTAGATAATATTCCGCTAAAACTTGACTTATAGCTTGTACATGTTCATCTGTTATGGTTCGCAAAATCCCTTCAATTTTTAAAGATGTTCTTTGTAAAGCGGTCATAAAATTACGTAAATACTCCGTAACTGCATCCTTATATACTAAGAAAGCCTCCGTCATCATCATTTCTTCTATTTTTTCACTTTCCAGATGGGCTAAATAATCAGTTGCATTTTCTGTTAATTTCTTGAAATAACTAAAAATTTCATCCCAAAGACCGTAAGTTCCCTCTGGATCCATTTGATTTGGTTTTATATCTTGAAGACGAGTAAGAACTTCTAAAAGTCGGTCAAAGAGATTTTTCTCTAAAGAACCACCAAATGAATCCCCTTTTTGCTCTAAGGCTTGGATCATCCTTTCGAACTCCACCGTATAAGGTGTACACTGATAGCGAAACTTCTTTTTCTTAAATTCCTGAATAGTAGTGACCTTGCCGGTATCCTGCCGAGGTATTAAGTTCTTCCATTCCACTAGCTGGTTTAGGTCCTGTTCCAACTGTTCCTCAGTATAATTTGTAAAATATGGGGTAGCTTTTAGGTACTCAAATATTTCATCAGGAAATAAATAATATCTTAGCTTTTCGTGTTGTAAATAAAAGTAGCGCAAGATTGCCCGATAACGCCAAGCATTGGCTGTAGTTAGATAAGTTGCTTCCACGATAGGTTTTAGTAATTGTTCATCCATTTTCTCACCAACTTATTTTCTCTATAAAGAAATACTAACATAAAAAACCTTGTTTTCAAATGTGTTATCTCCGAGTAAAACAAAATCCCAGACCAAAGTGGACTGGGATAGTAGTTTCAAACGTCTATATCATACAGGTTAGTCTAGTATACCTGCATATTTACAAGTAATGTTAATCAGGGCAACCAGGCCTTTTATTGTTAACCGCATTCTTTCAGGAATGAGGGCCCCGTCATCATCCAAGGTGTTTAAACCAGTAGAAACATAGATGTTGCCGTCATAAGCAATTGTTGGAATCATTCCCATGGCGCCAATTCCCTCTTGGAATATATTGGTTCCGCCATACATATCCTCAATAGAGAATATTGGAACACCCATCTTGCCGTCTGCCCAGGTATTCTCATAGTTCACTTCTACAGCACAGGAACCATAGGATTTTGTGAATGTAAACCCTTTCAGCAGTTCTGGTGGCAGCCCTTTTTTGAACTCATCAACTATAATATCGTACATTCCATCTACAGGCTTAGTCATGATTTCCGGTTTGTCCTTCAAAACACGCATAGCAGCAATTGCACCGCAGAGACCTTCTTTACCAGGGTCGAAAGCAACGCTTACAGCCTTACCATAGGATGCCAGTGCTCCGTAACGATTGCCATGGAAGCCCATTGCTCGGCGAGCCATCATTAAGCTGTCTTCTTTACCGATAATCATACCGCAAATAGAAGAACCGGTCGCCTTATCCAAAGAGTAACAAATCGCGTCAGCACCAGTCTTGCGGATGTCATGGCCAACGAAGGGAAGGCCCCATGCGCAGTCTACAACGTAAGGTACACTGTACTTATGAGCAATATCAGCAAGAACTTTCTGAAGAACAGGAGTTCCTTCATTATCGTGATCCCCATAGCCATAACCAGGAGTATCATAACCAATGGAGGTGACACCGGTCAACATACTAGCATGACGTTCTGCAAATTCTTCTAAAACAGCTCTGTTTGGTTCACCTTTGACTCCTGTCAACAGGGGAACCGGCATGTATTTAATGCCATGCATGTCGTACCTAGCACCATCTAAAGGAACAACTACTGTATCTAGATTATACTGTCTTTTACCCATCATGCTTAGCTCACCGGCAGTCGCACCTCTGTCGGCAATAATATCTTTAAACTTTGGAGGAAAAGGCCGTCCATATCCACCCTGATGATGGAAATGCTTTTCCCAAGGAGCTATATAACGGGCACGATAGGATTCGCCTACACCCATTACAGGAGGCATAAACATGCTGGTATAACAAACATTGATTGCAGCTTCGCAAGTACTGGTAGGACATGCATCATACTCGGGTCCATAGAAATCCTTTACCATGTAGCGTAGTTCTTCCACATAGCCGGCCAAACCTGTTACTTTCTTAGCTTCTTTGTGTGTGTATTCCAAAACGTCATCTCGCAGAGGAGCTGGCGCACCGGAAACACCACCGGTTAGACCGAAGGTACCCCTTCCTTCAGAAGCCAATTTTGCCAGTTCATCAGCGATACCGATTTTCTTAGCTTCTGCGGCAGCTTCACTATAGATGTTCTTAATGTTAGCATACAGATTGGAATACATTTGGGTTTTGTACTTAAATTTTGCCATAATAACTCTCCTTTACAACTATTTTAATTGGTTTATCCCAACTGATATTAATAATTCCCCATATTTAATCTAATAATTCAACATAATTAAAATCTAATACCTAAAAAAATTTTTGACCACATACAAGGAATCTCCTGGCATTTTTTAGCAAACAGTTTCATGGAAATATTTAATAAATAATTGAGGAATGAGAAAAGACAAATTGGGTAAAATAGAACTAAACTATGGAAAGGAGATTGAATCATGAATACTTTTAATAAAAATCGAAGCAAGTCCTCTGATCAAGAATTTAGTAAAGAATTTGGACCCACCGGTAAAAAAACTGCTGGAAAAACTAAAGGACAAAACACCTTTGGTCAAAACTCTCATGGTACTCCACAAACTGGAAAAGGCTATGATATTACCATCCCAACAGGATTAGAACCTGGCGAATAATAGAAAAAGAGTGCCGTTAACTACTTTAAAAAGTAGTTTTACGACACTCTCATTTTTTTGAATAATTATCTAGAATCCACTTCCTTAACATCAAGTATAAGCCTTATGCTAACTATATTCCAGTAGTTTCCGCCACCACTTTAAAGTTTATTGTGGCAAGACCTTCATGGGAGAATGAAATTTTATAATTAAAAAGTTCATTAGTTGCAATCTTTTGGACTAAAATAGCAATAGTCCCATCTCCAATATAGGTTAAAGGATTATCGGCTACGATTGCAAAATCTTTTTCCCCTTCTTTTTCATTTACTGCAAAACATATTTCTTGACATACATCATTGTAAATAAAGGCCAAATTACAGCTATTATTTCTTTTTTTATCATAAAAAGATACA
>JBMNUR010000060.1:0-12359 GCA_050946395.1 Peptococcales bacterium | reverse complement strand
ACAAAAGCATATCTAGAAGATATCAACTAATGCATAATTCTTAATGAACCGCCGTATACCGAACGGTACGTACGGTGGTGTGAGAGGACGGTAATTAAAATAATTAATTACCTCCTACTCGATTCTGATTTAGTCTAGCAATATCCCTCCAATTGCTTGCTGTAACCATTTGCCATTACCTCAAATCTTAATTACATATAGTTTACATGAACCTGTCCATTTTAGACAAAAGATTCTAAAGGAATTATTAAATTATTTAGGATACTCCTAGCTCTAACAAGATAGGCATGATAAAGTTAGCTTAATAATTCATTTATTTACAGGGAGGTTTTTAAATGTTTGAATTAGGAGAAGATTTTGCTAAAAAGTTGGATATGGTAGATCCCCTTAAAGATTTTAAAAAACGCTTTTTTCTTAAGAAAAACGAGATATATATGGATGGAAACTCACTGGGACTTATGTCCATAGATGCCGAACAGAGTTTATATAGAGTAATCGAAGAGTGGAAAAATCTTGGCATAAATGGCTGGTCAGATGCCAAAATTCCATGGATTTCGTATTCAAAGGAATTAGCAAGGTTAATGGCTCCATTGGTCGGGGCCGAAGCCGATGAAATTATTATCCACTCATCTACTACTGTTAATATTCATTCAATGATAGCTACATTTTTTAAGCCTAATGCCAAGAAAAATAAGATATTGATGGACTCTTTAACATTTCCTACAGATCGGTATGCTATTGAAAGTCAACTGAAATTAAAAGATTTAGATCCTCAAGAATATCTTGTAGTTGTAGAAAGTAAAGATAAAAAAAACCTTGATGAAAAAGATATTGTCGCAAAAATGACAGAGGATGTTGCATTAGTTTTCTTACCATCGGTTCTCTATCGGAGCGGGCAATTATTGGATATGGAATTTCTAACTTTTGAGGCACATAAAAGAGGTATTATTATTGGTTTTGATTGCTGTCATTCGGCGGGAGTGGTACCTCATTCTTTATCCCAATGGGGTGTTGACTTTGCTGTTTGGTGTAACTATAAATATCTTAATGTTGGACCGGGAGGCCCGGCAACAATTTACATTAATAAGAAACATTTTGATCGAGATCCTGGTTTGGCAGGTTGGATGGGATATTTACCGGAAAAACAATTTGATTTATTAAATGAATTTGAAGCAGCTAATAATGCCGGTGGCTGGCAATTAGGAACACCTCATATGCTAAGTATGGCTCCTTTAGAAGGGTCTCTAAAAATTTTTAATGAAGCCGGGATCGAAAAGCTTAGAGAAAAGTCATTAAAAATAACCGGATACATGATGTACTTAATAGAGAATGAACTGGCTCAATATGGTTTTAAAATTGGTAATCCAAGGGATAATCATCGAAGAGGCGGACATGTTGCTTTAGAACATGAGGAAGCGATAAGAATAAATGCAGCATTAAAGGATAGAGGAGTAATACCAGATTATCGTCGTCCCAATGTGATTAGGCTAGCTCCCGTTCCATTGTATATTTCCTTTTACGATGTATGGGTTGTGATTTAGAAGATCAAAGAAATAATGGAAAAGAAATTATATGAAAAATATGAGAATAAAAGAGGATTGATAGCCTAGTAGAAAAGGGAGGGATTTTTTTGCTTTAAAATAAACAAAAAAATCCCTCTCCGAGTTTCTCTAGTAAAGTTATAGGTTTTCTATAAATTACTAAGATGACGAAATTTCCACATGACTAAAGGGTTGGCCTTGTTTTGTTAAAAATTGAAACTTCTATATGAGTATACATAAAGTCACCCTCTCATATAATAGTAGGGCAAAGGGAAGGGGTGAAAACTTTTTGGTAGATGCGATATTGGTAGGTACATCAAAAAATCCCAAGGCTTTAATTAATAGATTTGAGAATGGATTTAAAACATTTAAGTTAAATTATAATATAAATAATAAAGGTAACATAACATTCTTAGGGTGTGATTATGACCAAAATATATCCCCGAGGGAATTTAAAAATATTTTAGCTAATATTATAGCCGATATCATAGTAGAAGACTGGGCACAAATATTAATTAAAAGAATAATTAGGGATCACTATTATTATTTCAATGAAGAAGAAAAGAAAAACATTCGGGAAAAAGCTTTAGAATTATTAAACACTGAGGGTTTTTCGTATAAGCCTTTAATTAGAAAAAATAGTATTGTCCAAAGGGTAATAGAATATTTAGAGCGACATCAAGAAATAGTTTTAGAGGGTTTTGTAAATTTTAGATTAAAGGATTATCTATTAGAAATAGAAGATATAGTAGACGCAGCTGTTGATGATTTTCTCTTGGAAAAGGAGTACTTAGAGTTTATTAGATTGTTAAGGTATTTTGTAGAGATTCAAGAGCCAAAGGTCAATGAAGTTCATATTTTATTTGAAAAAGACAATGCATTTAAGTTAGTTGACCGACATGGAAAATTAATTGAAAATGAGTATATGGACGGATTTTCTATAGAATTGATGAATAGTAGCATTAACTATGAAGATTTATTAATAAGTGCCCTTATTACCTTAGCACCTCGTTTGGTTGTTATGCATTTGACTGATGCAAATGAACCTAAAGATACAATTAAGACAATTGATAATGTTTTTGGAAAAAAAGCTAAACAGTGTACTGGATGTAATTTATGTACAAAGAAAAAGGAGACTTGATTCTAAAATCGAGTCTCCTTTACCTTTATCTACTTTTTTGCTAAGATAAAGTGGTAACTTCATCAGTAGGGGTTTCCTTCATCCTCTACTGATGTAAGTTGAACTAATTAGGAACTTAGCTTCCGTTATCCCACTTTTTTAGAAGTGGGATATTACGAAAGGTTAGTGCGTGATAAATTGGGTGATTGATTAATGGGTATATATTTATTAGTATCTTCTTTTGTAGGAGCTTTAATCGGGTGGAGTACAAATGTAATTGCAATTAAATTAATCTTTAGACCTTATAAACCATTTGATTTTTTTGGTTTATTTACAATTCAGGGTTTAATTCCTAAAAGAAGAGCAGAATTAGCTAAAGTTATTGGTGAAATAGTAGAAAAGGAGCTTTTATCAAGTTCAGAACTTATTACCCAACTTTCTACTTCTAGTGATGTTCAGGAAAAGTTGGTAAAATCAATTTTTCTTAGCATAAACAATAGATTATTAAAGTATTTTCCACCCTTTCTACCATCAGCTTTAAAAGAGAATATCCTTCTTATAATAGATGGTGTTATTAGAGGAGAAGTAGTTGGTTTTTTTCAGGAAACACTGCCTAAACTAACCACTGATTTAAAAGACACTATACCAGTGGCAATTATGGTTGAGAACAAGATAAATCAATTAAATCTGGCGCAACTGGAAAATTTAATTTTAGCTATAGCTAAAAAAGAATTAAAGCATATTGAATACTTAGGTGGTATACTTGGATTAATCATTGGTTTGATACAAGGTGTTTTACTGAGAGTGTTGACATGAGAACTATAAAAATCTATAATAAACAATAGTAAATGCAAAGATGAGGACATGTGGTCTTTAAGTAACCCCAGAGAGAAAACACCTAGGCTGGAAGTGTTTTTGGTAGATACTAAAGGCTTATACCACCTCGGAGCTGTTATTTCGAATTGAGCGTAGGAATAACCGGCAAGCTACCGTTATAGCACACAAGATGGGGAGTTTATCAGCTCCCAATTTAGGTGGAACCGCGGGAACACTTCTCGTCCTATATTAGGGCGGGAAGTTTTTTTGTTTCTCCAAAAATTATGTTTAGGCTCGGTTCTAGGTACAAGTAAATACGTATAAAACAATCATTAAATATTAAAAATTTAAGGAGGAAGGAAATTAAATGCTTAAAATTACTCTACCCGATAATTCTGTTCGGGAATATGAACAAAATTCTATTACACCTTTAGATATTGCTATTGATATCAGTAAAGGTCTAGCTAAAAAGGCTTTAGCCGCAAAAGTTAATGGTAAAGTGGTTGATGTGAATTTTCCCATTACTCAAGATGCTCAAGTAAGTATTTTAACTTTTGAAGACAAAGAAGCTCAGGATGTTTTTCGGCACAGTAGCTCCCATATTTTAGCCCAAGCTGTCCAAAGACTTTTTCCGGGAACTAAATTAGGAATTGGTCCAGCCATAAAAGATGGTTTTTATTATGATTTTGATTCTGAACATAAATTTACTCCCCAGGATTTAGAAAAAATTGAAAAAGAAATGGAAAAAATTATTAAAGAGGATTATGGTTTTATTCGTAAGGAACTGCCTAGAAATGAAGCCATAAAATTTTTCCAGGACCGAGGAGAAAATTATAAAGTAGAATTAATTGAAGATTTGCCTGAAGATGCTATTATTTCACTTTATCAACAGGGTGATTTTATTGATCTCTGTGCAGGTCCCCATCTTTCCTGCACAAGCTTGGTTAAAGCTCCTAAGTTATTAAGTGTGGCTGGTGCTTATTGGCGAGGTAGTGAGAAAAATAAAATGCTTCAAAGAATCTATGGAACATCTTTTCCTAAAAAGTCTGAGCTTGATGAATATTTATTCCGGTTAGAAGAAGCAAAGCGTCGTGACCACCGTAAATTAGGGCAAGAATTAGAACTCTTTACTATTTTAGATGAAGGACCTGGATTTCCTTTCTTTTTCCCTAAGGGTATGGTTATCCGAAATGAGCTGGAAAATTTCTGGCGTGAACTTCATAAAGAAAGCGGCTATCAAGAAATAAAAACACCTATTATTTTAAATCAAGAACTCTGGGAACGTTCCGGCCACTGGCAACATTATAAAGATAATATGTATTTTACAGAGATTGATGAAACAAAATATGCTATTAAACCTATGAACTGTCCTGGTAGTATCTTAATTTATAATAGTAAAATGCATAGTTACCGGGAATTACCTTTAAGGTTAGGAGAATTAGGTCTCGTTCATCGCCATGAGCTTTCCGGTGCTTTACACGGCTTGATGAGAGTTAGAGCCTTTACCCAGGACGATGCTCACATCTATATGCTTCCTAGTCAAATAATCCAAGAAATTAAAGGGGTAATTGATCTAACTGATAAAATTTATAAATTATTCGGTTTTGAATATCATATAGAATTGTCCACCAAACCGGAAAAAGCTATGGGTTCTGATGAAATGTGGGAAAAAGCTACCAATGCTCTAGAGTTGGCCCTTAAAGAAAAAGGCATGAAATATTTCGTTAATGAAGGTGATGGTGCCTTTTACGGGCCGAAAATTGACTTTCATCTAAAAGATTCTTTAGGTAGAACCTGGCAGTGTGGTACAATTCAATTAGATTTTCAATTCCCGGAAAAATTTAACCTTAATTATATAGGCGAAGATGGTGAAAAACACAGGCCGGTCATGGTTCATAGAACTATCTTTGGCAGTATAGAGAGATTTATCGGGATTCTTACTGAGCACTTTGCTGGTGCGTTTCCAACTTGGCTGGCACCTGTTCAAGTTAAGATTTTACCTATTTCAATCAAAAATAAGGATTATGCCCAAAAGGTTTATGATGCATTGGTTAATGCCGGGGTAAGAGTTGAATTAGATGATAGGAATGAAAAGATTGGGTATAAAATTAGAGAGGCTCAAGTTCAAAAAGTTCCTTATATGTTAATCGTAGGTGATAAAGAACAAGAAAACAGTACTGTAGGGCTTCGCAAACGGGGCGAAGGTGATTTAGGTGCAGTAGCTCTTAACGAATTTTTGACCAATATTACTATTGAAATAAAAGAGAAAAAGTAAACTTGACACAATTTAGTATTGGTGTTAAACTGATATTTGAAAATTGACTATACAAAAGAAGGAGCCGTCCGCTTCTCACCTTATAGCTAATGCTAATAAGGTTATTTACACCATAACATGTAACGTAAGTTATATAGATTGTGTTGGCTTTTAAGCGGATGGATACTCATCCGCTTTTATTTTTTTGGAGGTGACAAATTATTAGCAAAGATTTAAGGATTAATGAGGAGATTAGGACGAAGGAAGTTCGGCTAGTTGATGAAAAAGGCGAACAATTGGGGATTTTATCTCCTAGGGATGCTTTGAAAATTGCTTTAGAGAGAGGCCTTGATTTAGTAGAGGTTGCTCCTAATGCTGTTCCCCCTGTTTGCAGAATCATGGACTATGGAAAGTTTAAATATGAACAAAGTAAAAAAGAACGAGAAGCAAGAAAGAATCAAAGAGTAATTAGTGTTAAAGAGGTTAAACTACGTCCTAATATTGAAGATCATGATTTTAATACTAAAATGAAAAATGCTGTTCGATTTTTAAAAGATGGTGATAAAGTAAAGGTTACTATCATGTTTAGGGGTCGGGAAATTACCCATCCTGAATTGGGTAAAGAACTTTGTGATCGCTTGGCTAATGATGTTAAAGATATAGCTAAAGTAGAAAAAGAAGCAAAGGTTGAAGGTAGAAACATGGTTATGATTTTAGCCCCATTAAATTCTTAGATATACCAGAGAGGAGGATTTATTTATGCCAAAAATGAAAACTCATAGAGGTGCAGCTAAGCGTTTTAAGAAAACTGCTACCGGTAAAATTAAGAGATATCATGCTTTTAAAAGCCATATTTTAGAAAAGAAGAGTGCTAAGAGAAAGCGTAATTTGCGTAAATCTGCCATTATGTTTGAAGGCGATGCTAAAAGAGTCGTAAAATTAATTCCTTATAAGTAATAAGTAAGGATCGAGGAGGTAATCAAATTATGGCAAGAATTAAAAGAGGCGTAACAGCTCGCCGTAGACATAAAAAAGTATTAAAACTGGCAAAAGGTTACCGTGGTGCCCGTTCTAAGATTTTTAGGGTTGCCAATCAAGCGGTAATGAAGGCTTTAAGGTATTCATATGAACACCGTAGATTGCGTAAGCGGGATTTCCGTAAACTATGGATTGCTCGTATTAATGCCGCTGCTAGACTAAATGGTATGTCCTATAACCGTTTTATTAACGGTTTAAAAAAGGCAGGTATTGAAATTAACCGTAAGATGTTAGCTGAATTAGCTGTAAATGACGCAAAAGCTTTTTCCGAATTAGTTAATTTGGCAAAAAACAGTTAATACTAAAGAAGCAGGCAAACTCGCCTGCTTCTATTATTATCCTTGCTAAAGGATATTTTTAAATTTTATAATAGGAGTACGTTAATAGTGGATATTATTAGTTCGGAACAAAATCCATGGATTAAAAAATTACGAGCATTAAAAAAACGGAAGCATCGCCATGAAAATCAACAATTTGTTGTGGAGGGTATTAGATTTTGTGCGGAAGCCATTTTACATAATGCAGATCTTGAGGCCATCTTTATAAGTGAAGAAATAATAAACCAATGCAATATTCGGGAGTTGTTAAAGAATTATCGGGGTAAAATATTTGTTGTCGAAAAGAATCTCTTAGAAAAAAGTTTATCAACGGTAACCCCTCAAGGGATTGCCGGAATAGTAAAAATGCCTGTTTGGGATCTAGCTCAGGTGTTTGATAGGGGTACAACTTTTTTAATCTTAGATGGAGTACAAGATCCGGGAAATTTGGGAACAATTATTAGAACTTCTTTGGCTGCAGGAGTTCATGGCATATTTTGTTTAAAAGGAACAGTTGATATCTATAACGATAAAACTCTCAGATCGACAATGGGGGCAATTTTTAAATTACCGGTATTTTATGTAGAAGATAAAGACTTACTATTGACAAAGCTTAAAGAACAGGATATAAAATTAGTTTTAACCGATATCAATGCATCTACTTTTCATTTTCAAATAAAATATCCCCCAAAGGTAGCTATTGTTTTAGGTAGCGAAGCTTTGGGAATTCAACAGTTTGAAACCGGTGATTATGCTGTTAAAATACCATTGGAACCTAATTCTGAATCCTTAAATGTTGCGGTTGCCGGAGCAATAATTATCTACGAGGTTATTAGACAAAGAATAGAACAAAAAATGCTATAGTTGTAAAATGGATGCAATCTATGGTATAATTTCGCTAGAGGATGAGGAAGGTAGGTAATAAATATGCTCTATTGTGATTTTTTATGGCGTTTGTTTGAATCAACTGGCTCAATTAACGTTTACCTACTTTATAGAAAAATTTTTATACAGTAAAAGCAATGAAGGGAAGCTGTTGTATCTTATTGTTACCCAGGGAGACGAGGCCCTAGACTGTAAGCTTCGTTGTAACAATTAATTTACGTGCTTATACAGGTTTCGTCCCCGAGTAGTTAAATTGAACAAATTGAATGAAATTTAAGTGATTAAGTGTGTGAATGTTTAAGTGCTAGTCACTAAGTTATTATTCATTATTTAGTAGGTTTAACCGGAACTCGCCGTTATGAGTAATAAGTGAATCCTTTTTTTGGGATTAATTTGGGTGGTAACGCGGAACTTCCGTCCCTATCGGGGTGGAAGTTTTTTTGTGTATAACCTTTCATTATAAGGAGGATGTGAAGTGAAAGAACAACTTGAGAAAATTAGGCAGGAAGCAAAAAATGCATTACAGAATGTAGAAACTCTCGAGGAAATAAATGAATTAAAAGTAAAATATTTAGGCAAAAAAGGTGAATTAACCCAAGTTCTGAGGGGGATGGGTAAACTAACTCCTGAAGAAAAACCCGTAATAGGACAATTAGCTAATGTAGTCCGGGATGAGTTAAATGTTATTTTTGATGAAAAAGTAATAACAATTAAAAGGTTTGAGCAAAATAGAAAGTTATACCTGGAGACTATTGATGTAACGCTACCTGGGAAAAGCTTTGCTCCGGGTACTAGACATCCCCTTACCCAGGTTATTGATGAAGCTAAACAGATCTTTATTGGTTTAGGTTTTCAAATTGCTGAAGGACCAGAAATTGAAACTGATTATTATAATTTTGAGGCACTAAATTTACCTAAAGATCATCCGGCCCGGGACATGCAGGATACTTTTTATATTACACCTGATGTTGTTTTGCGAACCCATACTTCTCCGGTGCAAGTAAGAACTATGGAAAAATTAACACCAGAAGTACCAGTGAAAATCATTTGCCCCGGCAAAGTATATCGTAAAGATGATGACGCCACCCATTCTCCTATGTTTCATCAAATTGAAGGTTTGGTTATCGACAAGGGAATAAGGATGAGTGATTTGAAAGGTATCTTATTAGCATTTGTTCAACAAATGTTTGGTCCTGATCGTAAGATACGTATTCGTCCTAGTTACTTTCCTTTTACTGAACCTAGTGCAGAAGTAGATGTTTCTTGTGGAATATGTGGTGGTCAAGGATGTAAATCCTGTGCCAATACTGGCTGGCTGGAAATTTTGGGTTCGGGTATGGTTCATCCCAATGTTTTAAAATATGGTGGATATGATCCCAATCAAGTAACTGGATTTGCCTTTGGGATGGGTGTAGAACGAATTGCCATGTTAAAATATGGTATTACTGATATGCGACTTTTATTTGAAAATGATCTTAGATTTTTACAGCAATTTTAGGGGGTGTAGATAAAAATGAAAGTATCATATAAATGGTTAAAAGAATATGTGGATATAGACATTTCACCTGAAGAATTGGCAGACAGATTAACCCATGCTGGTGTGGCTGTGGAAAGTGTAGAACATTTAAATAAAGGAATTTCTCATGTGGTTGTAGGAAAAGTGTTAAATGCTGAAAAACACCCTAATGCCGAGAAACTTTCCCTATGCCAAGTAACCACCGATGGTACAAATAATTTTCAAGTAGTGTGTGGTGCTCCTAACGTAAGAACTGGGCAAAAAATACCTTTTGCCTTAGTTGGGGCTGAATTACCGGGCGGAGTAAAAATTAAAAAAGCTAAGCTCCGGGGCACTGAATCCCAGGGTATGATTTGTTCTGCCCAAGAATTAGGAATTGATGAAGATAGTTTAACACCTGATCAAAAAGAAGGCATTTTAGTTTTAGACCAAGATGCTCCCTTAGGTACCAGCATTCTCGAATACTTACATTTAGACGATAGTATCTTGGAGTTTGATTTAACCCCTAATCGATCAGATTGTTTAAGTGTAATTAATATTGCCAGAGAGATAGCCGCTATTTTGGGTAAAGAAGTAAAATTCCCGGAAATTAGTTTTACGGAAACTGAAAGTGACAAAAAGATCGAGGATTTAGCAGAAGTAGATATTAAAAATCCGGATTTATGTCGGCGTTACGTAGCTAAAATGGTCGAAGGTGTCGAAGTTAAGCCTTCTCCCCAATGGTTACAACATAAATTGAGATGTGCCGGCATGCGTCCTATTAATAATGTTGTTGATATTACAAACTTTATCTTAATGGAAATGGGTCAGCCCCTACATGCTTTTGATTATAATTATTTGGATCAAGGGAAAATTATTGTTCGGACCGCTCACCCGGGGGAGAAAATTATTACTTTAGACGAAAATACCCGGGAATTGACTCCTGAGATGCTACTAATCACGGATAGCCAAAAAGCTGTTGGAGTTGCTGGTGTTATGGGGGGACTAAATTCGGAAATAACTAATGAAACCACAACTGTTTTGATTGAAGCAGCCTATTTTAACCCCACTAGTATCCGAAGGACTTCTACCGCTCTTGGTTTAAGGTCGGAAGCTTCTATTCGTTTCGAAAAAGGTATTAATATCGAAACAGTAGTTTTGGCGGCCAATCGGGCAGCCCAATTATTACAAGAACTTGCCGGCGGAAAAGTGATCAAGGGAGTTATTGATAATTATCCTAATCCTATTGAAAGAACAAAAGTTAAGCTTATGCTATCAAGTGTCAATGAAGTTTTAGGTACTAATATTGATAATAAGGAAATTAAAGAAATCTTGAAGTCACTGAATATGGTGATTATCCAGGAGACTCCATTGGAAATTATTGTTGAAGTACCACCTTATCGACCGGATATTACTATTGCGGAAGATTTAATTGAAGAAGTAGCAAGGATGTATGGCTATGATAAAATCCCCACAACATTACCTTTTGGCGCTAGTAGCAAGGGGCAAAAAACTCCGGAGCAAAAATTAAGAGATAAAATTTTGGAGATTATGGTCGCCAAAGGACTTAATGAAGTAATTAATTTTAGTTTTATCAATAACAACCATTTTGAGAAGCTATTGCTTCCAAAGGATGATCTAAGAAGACTGGCAATTCCTATTCTCAATCCCCTTTCAGAAGAACAGGGTTATATGCGTACAACTTTGGTGCCTGGGTTATTAGAAACATTGCGGCGTAATATTAACAGGAGAAATGAAAATTTAGGAATATTTGAATTAGGAAAAGTTTATTTACCTCAAGGTTTTCCTGATAAGTCAAGTTTGCCTCAGGAAAAGTGGACTTTAGGTATAGCCATCCGGGGTATATTAGAAAGTAACTGGCAAGATAAAGGTAAAACCGTTGATTTTTATTACTTAAAAGGTATTTTAGAAAACCTTTTGCAGGAATTACGCATAACTAATATTTCTTTTAAACCATGTCAAGACAGCCCAATTTATCATCCAGGCCGTTCTGCATATGTCTATATAGGCGATGAAGTTCTAGGGATAATTGGTGAATTACATCCGCAAGTTGCTGATAACTATGATTTATTACCGAGAAACTATTTAGCTGAATTAGATTTGGAATTACTAATTAATAACGGTCAGGGCACTATCACTTTCCAACAGCTTCCCAAATATCCGGCTGTCCATAGAGATCTAGCCCTTGTTGTTAAAGAAGAAATTTCCGCTTCCCAATTATTTGCGGAAATTAAAAAAGCGGGGGGGCGACTGCTACAAGATATTTTTATCTTCGATGTTTATCAGGGAAATCAAATTGCCGCCGGTCATAAGAGTATCGCTTTTAGTCTTACTTTCCAAGCCGAGGATAGAACATTAACTGATAAAGAAATAAATGAAATACATCAAAATATCCAAAAGGCCTTGGCTCAACAATTTGCTGCAACTCTCAGGGCATAATAACATGGGGGCATTCCTGCCTGAAGAGATAGACTTAAACTCCGGGCAGGTGTGCCCCCTTTCCTTGTTTTGCCTTCTGCAGGCTTTTTGAATATTATATATTAGTTGAAGGAGTTTTTTAGATTTTAACGAACAATTAATGTGAGGGATATTGAGGGAGGGATTATTTTGGGAAATAGCTCACAAAAAAAGAGGGTACAAGTTGAAATTTTTGACGATAATTATATTGTAAAAGGTAATGCGGAGGATAAGCATATACTAGAAGTGGCAGATTATGTAGACCAAAAAATGAAAGCCATATCCCAACGTAATCCACATTTATCAATCAAGCAGATTGCAGTTTTGACGGCTTTAAATATCGCAGATGAACTCTATAAATTACAAGATGATTATGATAAAATACTCCAAATATTAGAAGAAGCGAAAGAGGGTT
>JBMNUR010000059.1:0-12386 GCA_050946395.1 Peptococcales bacterium | reverse complement strand
TATTATTAGCGAGTGAGCGGGTGACTGGTGACATTCCAACATTCCAACTTAGATGAGGCGAAGCCCCTTATTTTTTCAATTTCGTAACAAGACAAAAGTGATCCCGCTCCCGCAAGCGATACCTCAAATCTGACCATTTTACAACAACTTCTCGATCAACTTCCTGCATGGAATGCCAGGGAAAGCGAGCAAATTCCAAAAACACCTTTACCTCAGGCTCATTCATAGTAGCTAATACAGAGCTACACTTCTTCTCGGGGCATAGTTCTTCTTTAATATAAAATTTCCCCGAATAAGCATCTATTTGACCAAGATAAAAAGTGTTTCCCTTTTCTACAATGAAATTCCATTTAAGCCAACCTAAAAGAGGTGGTAGAAGGCATAGCTTAGCATTGGCAAATTTTTTTTTCAGAAAAAACCTTGCCCTAAAGCGAAAATTCAACATTAGCAAAATATATAATGCCAAAATAAGAAAAATGGAAAAAAGAATTTCCTCCTGCCTAGTAAAGATATATGTTCCCAAACCTAGACCAAAAACCAAAAGAATAACAGGGTCAATGATCATTAAAATATCCCAAGCAAACCTTTGATTGGATAAAGGCCAAAATAGCTTGGTACCGTAAGCATTTAGAAGGTCCAAAAATAAGTGCAATCCGATAGATAAAAAGCTTACTAAATAAAGATGCCCATAATTTGTGTAAGGGAAAAATAGCTTTACCAAAAAAGCTATTAATAAAGCGTATAAAGGTGCTAAGAGTATTGAGTGACTAAAGCCCCGGTGATGTTTTAGATAAGCGACCTTGCTTTTAGCACCTATAATTACATCCAAATCAGGAAACTGAGAAGCCAAAAAGGCAGAAATTATCAAACCACCATCTGGTCCTGGTAGTAGCTCTTGGGCGACAAAACCGATTCCAACCCCGGTAATCCCATGTGTTAAATTATCCATACATCATCACCTGTTGACATTTTTTGCTTTTCTCTCCAGTTCTAATAAAAATTTTTTCCTTTCTAGACCACTACTATAACCACCCAATTCCCCACTTTTTCTTATAACTCGATGGCAAGGGATTATAATGGAAATAGGGTTTTTGCCATTAGCAGAACCCACGGCTCTAACAGCTTTAATATTACCAATTTTTCGAGCGACATCTTCATAACTGTAGGTTTCACCATAAGGTATTTCTTGTAATGCCTGCCAAACCTTTATTTGAAATGGGGTTCCCTCCAAATCCAGAAGACAAGTAAAATCTTGTCTTTTTCCTAAAAAGTACTCCTTTATTTCTTCTAAAGGCTTTTCTATAAAACAGCCGCCCTCCATTAATACTCCTGTGGGAAATTTTTTATGCAGCTTTCGTCGAAAATCCTTCTCTTCCCAATCTAAAAAGTCCATTAATACTAATCCTTTACTGCTAGCAACTAAGCCTAGTTTCCCCAATGGACTATCAAAATAAGTATAGTGTAATTCTTTATCCATTTCCCTACTCCCTCTTTCCCCTTATTATCAATTTATCTGTTAAAATTAAAAGACCGGAATTTTCATGCACCGGTCTTATAATTGCAAAATTATTCATTTTTGTTGGGTGGTAGTCTTTTATAACTCCCTGTTTTCACTCCGTCAGGAAACTTCTCCCGATCTGCAGAGATGCCTGTTTCTCGCTGAGCAACATTACGGATAAATTCTTGGGCTTTATTTTCTACTTCCTCATTCAGATTGTGAGCAATCTCAAACCAGTACTTAGCACTTTTGGGGTTGTTCTCTTTTTCATTTTTCATAGATCTAACCCTCCCTTTTAAAGGTTAGGTTTAGTTTTTACGAAAGTCTTGCTAGTTATGCGTTTAAGCAAGATAGGGTAATTGTTGCTTTATTTTTTGCTGCCAGTCCTTAAGTTGAGAAATTAAACCAGGTAAATTAAGTTCATCAATAATAATCCTGCGATATTCGATTATATCCAGTTCCGCTAGATTTTTAAAGCAGGCATATGTATGAGATAAATCCTCGTAAATGTGCATAGGAAAATATGCATATTTGTCTTGTAAAGCAAGCCAAGCCCTATTTTGTACCTGACTACCGTCTTCGGCAGCTAAGTTATCTTCTAATTCATTAATTATTAAAACCAAGGCATTGTATTGCTCCTTAAGCCCTTCTCTAAATGAAAAAACCTCTAATAACTGATTTTTACGATTAACCGACCAAGCAGTAAGTAAACCGGCAATCATTAGACCTAGGAAAAATAAAATTACCAAAATTAAAATTAAGGAAGCTACTTTACCGATAAGTATTCCAATAAGAGTCCCTGCTAAAGCACATAGAAAAACTAATAAATATGTCAACCAGTCATCTTTGACTACTAAAGCTACGTTATCAAAAAGACCTAAATCCTTATTACGTCCGCCTCTTACCCGTCGCATATAATCCCCCCATTTTTCGAAGTTCGAAACTAGAAGTTCGAGGTAGATAATAGATATAATTCGACTAAATAGTGGATTATCCTGCAATAAGGTTGGAAAGTTGAAATGTTGGATTGTTAACCAGTTGCTCGAGGGAAATAATTTTACTCCAGAACTGTGTCCTTACAATAATCTAGCGAAACGGAATTCTATATGTCTCTCTTCTGTAGATTCTGAAGCTACTGTAGATACGGATAAGTCCCTAAATAGATCTGATAAATCCATAGAGATCTTCTAATGAACCTTGATAATCGGGTTGATATTTAGGTGTTCCTCGGTCAATAAGACAATCAGTTACTAAATAAGTTTTCATGCCCAGTGTTCCAGCGACTAGATCCTCTTGAATATCATTACCTACCATCAGACATTCTTCAGGAGATATTTCTAATTTCTTACACACTTCTTGAAAGTATTGAGGATTAGGTTTACAAAAAGCACTATTTTCATAAGTCGTAACTAGCTCCCAAGGCAATTCATGAATCCCTGCCCACTCCATGCGATGTCTGGTTGCCATCTCTGGGAAAATAGGATTGGTAGCTAAAGCCACTTTATATCCACTCCCGATAGCTTGTCTAACAATTTTTTCAGCTAAAACCGAATGTCCTGCATATTTTTTTAAGTCAGGAAATTTCCTTAGATAAAATTCCTCAAAAAGAGGCTCCATTTCCGCCCTTTCTCTACCAATAGCCGGCAAAAACTTCTCCATAAATACTTCTTCATTAGTTTTAGCCCCATCATTATTAATCATAGCTTCAGTAGCTAACATCAATTCTTTCACCATTTTCTTAGGTTCTACCTTATGAGCTAAAAAAGGAGCTAATTGGCCAAAATAATTATGCACAAAAACCTCTAAATCTAAAGGAAGTAATGTCCCATCCAAATCAAATAAAATAGCTTTGAACATTTTTTACACCTCGCTATATTCTCTTTTTCCAATTAGCTACTATTATAACAGAAAAGGCACCTTGCAGGTCAAGTTTTCCAGGCTATTAACAGTCAATACCCATTCTTTGCTGTCTTTATCTTCATACCGCCAGAATCCACTAGTCTTATTATAAACTAGTACTTTAGTATCATCACTCGGAAAGTTACTGTCATAAACATGTAAGTAAATATTTTCTAAGCCTTCCCGCTGGCGATAAGGGATGACGGTGTGGGCCTGGGTAATATTTTTACAATAAATTAACCGAGGTAAAATTACTAAAAGAGGTAATTTAGCAAAAACATTTACCCCAATTCCTCTCAATATGATTTTTAGTGCTTTTTCAGTAGATAAAAAATACGATGCAAGGGCCTGCCTAAAAAAGGGACCTCCCCAAGTGCGAGCCTGAAAAACTGCTATCCAAAACTTAGCATCTGGACTTGGAAGTTTATTATCATAAAAATTAATAAGAGTGTAAGCACTTATACCGGAACAGACCCCTGATGCTAAAGTTTTCTTTAAGGTAGCGTATATTATTTTCCATGGCATAAAGGAACTAATATATGCAGCTTCACAAATTTTCCTTAATTCTTGTTCATCTAGTATTAAACTATAATTTACATCTTTATAACCGTGGCGAGAGGGCCAAAATTCTTCCGTACCCCTTTTTAGATGGATCATTTACTTCCCCCCCAGATTACAAAGGCCAAAAATATTAGATAAAAGAATCCACTAAAGATCAACATGGAAGTATACAAACTTTTTCGCAAAAGAAGATGTCCGGTAAGTATGATTATCGAAGTAAGAACCAAAATACCGCTTAACATAGCTACACTATTTAATTGCCATGGCGTGAAAAGTATCCCAAAAGCAGGAATTATTGAACTTTGAAAAACCATAGCTCCGGTGATATTGCCTAAGGCCAGAGTATCCTTTTTTTGAGCAATCCAAATGACACTATTAAACTTTTCCGGCAACTCTGTCGCAATGGGGGCAATAATTAAGGCCAATACTAAGGAAGGTATTGCCATTAGATTAGCTAAAACTTTAACACCTTCCACAAAATGTGTAGCCCCCCAAATAATTAACCCTAAAGCTACAAAGGTTTGTAACAAAATGACGAAAAGACCTGGTTTTTTCCAAAAACAGCAATAAAGAGGTCGCAATCCTTCATTTGAAATTTTTTTACCGGATTTAATAGTCTTTGTAACATAATAAATATAGGCTACTACTAAAATTATTGCGGTAATATTGTGAACTACTTCTTGTTTACTGAAGGAAACTGCCAAGGCCAAACTATACATAAGTACAAAGAAACTTAAGTCTCGGACGATTACCCTTCGATCAACATTTAGTGTATGAATACCTGGCCCTCTCCAGGTAAAGCATCTAGCACTTATTCCAGTAATAAATAATGCTAATGTCCCTAACATAAAGGGTGCACCTAAAATTGCACCAATACCAATATGAGCCGTATCGGAATCATTAGAAAAAAGAATAGCAACAATAGGAATAATAGATTCAGGTAATGCTGTACCTACCGCCGCAAAAATACTTCCTACGGCTCCCTCAGATAATCCTAGACGGCAACCTAACCACTCCACAGCATTTGTAAAAAACCCGGCTCCAATCAAAATGATCAATAATCCTAATAATAACATTATTAACAATTAAGCTACACCACCTATTGTATTACCAGTTAATGTGGTAATTTTTGTACTGTATATTTATATTAATAGTGGTGGTAGATAATTCGTGTTTTTGTCAATTCGTTTATTCGTCTACTCGTCTATTCGTCTATTAGTGGGCGAGTGGGCGCGAAACAAAAAGGTCTTTCTTCTGGATGGAGAAAGACCACGGCAATAATTATAATTATAGGATAAATTGTAATAGACTCAGTTATCATATCGAACGGCGGCATCAATTAGTACTTGTTCGTCCTTTTTCTCTATGCCTACTAAGCCTACTATGCCTGGGTCATTATGAAAGGCTAAATACATACTGACAAATTCTTGAGCGCCTTCTACTGTATAAGGGTCAACATATGATCTGACAATCTTCTCATAATCCTCTTGAGGAAGACAAAAGAGTTTGTGCTTGACTATAAAAAAAGGCTCTTTGGTTGTTTCACATACTCTGCTGAAATCCAAAAAAATCCCACCTACTGTATTTTTTGCGATAACTAAGCAACGTGGTGCTTAAGTTTCCTCTATAGTATATAGCAGATGGGATTTTTTGATTCATTTTATTTCAACGCGTTACCTTCTAACAAATTTATATCCCTTTCAATAGGTTCCCCGGTATAAATGTGTCCGGCAATAGTTTCTACTTCTTTTCCTTCAACTAAAAACATAACATTTTCTACACCAGGTAGTTCGGTAAGAGTATTAACAACACTATAAACTACGAAAATTTCACCCATTGAACCGGCAGCACCCAAAACATGTTCCGAAAAGTCTACCGTGGCTCTTCCTTGTTCGGCATCAAATTGGTAATTTAATAATTTAGTTCCTTCAGGAATCACGTTTAGAGTATTATCAGTATCTTGAGTACCTTTAATTAATTCCTCCACTAATTGACCGCCATTTTCTGCACTTGGTACCCAATTAACAGTACGCAATTCCTTTCTGAGATATCCATCTTCGTTACCGAAATAAAGAGTAACTACAGTTTCCTCAGGTTGAGAGATATCCTCCACATTTATTTCATCAGGAGTGGGTTCGGAAACCTCATTATTTCCCTCATTAGTAGAACATCCCATAAGACCTATTGCCAATAGGCAACATAAGATAATCATAAATAACCTTTTCATTCTTAATCCCCCCTAAAAAATAGTAAAGTTTGTCCAATAACCTATTCGTCCTTTTCCATATTTTTCCTGCATTTTGGGCTACTTTTTTGATTATATATTTTAGACGGTTTATACCGTATTTTTGTTCCCGTAAATTATTCCCAGATCTTAATGAAGTTTTTTCTCTTTTTGAGGCTTTGTTTTAATATTATCCTCTCGTTCCACTAGATAAATCTCTCCGTTAGAACTAAGACTAGCATAAAAAACATCTTGCACAGATTCGATATTTCTTTTTTTCAGTTCATTCTCCAACCACCCTAAGTCTAGATTAGCATCTTCTAGGCCTTTAACATTCACTTCCCCGTCATCAACCAGAGTAAGAGGTATTCCCTCGTAATCAGTTCGAAGCTTTAAATCTTCGGCAGAGATGGGTTTTTTTTGGGGTTTTAAAGACACCGTTAATTGACCAGAAGTCTCTAAGACGGCAAATTCCACATCGGCAATATTAAAGACACCACATTCCCGTAGTTGGGTTAAAAGGTCGTCAATATTATACCTAGCTTTTCGCATCTCATTACGTTGAATTTTGCCATTAGCGATCAAGACATTAGGTAATCCATAGATAATCCTTCGTATTGCATTGCTCTTTAAACATAAAATTGAAAGAAAAACCTGGGCCAAGGTAAGAATGGCAATAGGTAAAACCCCATGCATTAAAGGCACTTGTAAATTGCCAATTGGAATAACAGCTAATTCGGCAATAACAATTGCTACTACAAAATCAATGGGTGCTAACTGGCCAATCTCTCGTTTACCCATAATGCGCAGAAAAAAAATTAAGATAAAGTAAATAAAAATCGTTCTAAAGATTAAATCAAGCATAGATCCACTCCTAGATGTAAAAATCTTTTTTTTTGATTATAATTATTATGTACCAATTTGGAGTGAAAAATTTGATTTGGAGGTAAAACATGTTTCTTAAAGTCATACCTTTAATTACGGCCGCTTATTTTATTATTTTCACGGGGATCGTACTTAAAACATTGGGGTTATATTTTTTAGTCGGTAGAAAAAGTGATTCCATGGAACAAAGAAAAAAAAATTACCGTTATTTAAACTGGCCTGCTAATATCCTTATATTTTGTGGAGTCATAATTTTAGCCATTAAATGGTATATGTAAAAAAGCATTTAACAATGCCTATAAGGAGACTTTTCTGTTATTCGTTACGGAAATTAATAGGCTATGGTGAAATATAATTTCCTACATTATAAAAAAACCTGCGATAGCAGGTCAGAATGTAGACAAACTCCATATTTATCAACGTTACGCTGGCTCAGACAATTTATTGTGAATGAACTCAACGGCTTCAGGAATTAGCAAAACTCACCTTCGGCTCAAACAGTTGCTAATTCTGGTCTTCAGCCGTCTGCGTTCTTTTTATCTAAACTCGCCAAATGCTTCACTTAGCCTAAATGAAAGAAAAAGTTTTAGGTGGCATAAGTGCAACTAGGGCTTTCACTTAAAGCTTAGCAAAAGCCAAGTTTTACTAATGATAAATTTATATGGATTTTGTTTTGAATAACTTTGTCAACAGGCTGAACCTGCACTAGCAGGTTTTTTAGGTTTCATTTCGTTAGGTTAAGGTTTCACTGTTTCACTATATTATTCAGATAATCTTTTGCAGTTTCCTCTTCTCTTAAAACTCGTAATCCCCCAAGAGCTAATGCTTCCATTTCACCTTCACCAGGATAAATAAGCACAGGTGCTAAAAATTCAATTCTTTCCTTTATCCAGTCTGTAAACATTTTCGAATAAGCTATTCCACCGGTAATGACAATTGCATCTATCTTTCCTTTAAGGACTGTTGCACAACTACCGATTTCTTTACTTATCTGGTAAGCCATGGCTTCATAGACAAGCTGTGCTTTCTCATTACCTTCTTCGATCATTTTTTCTACTTCCCTAGCATCATTAGTATCTAAATATGATACTATTCCACCTTTTCCAACGATACCTTTATATATTTCCTCCTGAGTTTTAGTCCCGCTAAAACAAAGCTTTATTACACTGCCTACGGGCACTCCCCCGGAACGTTCAGGCGAAAAAGGTCCGTCCCCATCAAGTGCGTTATTGACATCTATTACCCGTCCCTTGGCATGGGCACCAACAGAAACCCCGCCTCCTATATGGGCAACTATGATATTACATTCATCATAAGCTTTGCCTAGCTCCTGTGCTGCTTTGCGGGCTACAGCTTTTTGATTTAAAGCATGAAAAATACTCACTCGTTGGAATGCGGGATTACCAGATATTCGCGCGATTGGTTCCAACTCATCCACAACAACAGGGTCAACAATAAAAGCCGGTACTTTGATACTTTGGGCGATTTCCCAAGCAATTAAAGCCCCCAAATTTGATGCATGTTCTTTCTCGGAAGTTTTAATATCTTCAATCATTTGCTCATTTACTAAGTATGTACCTCCCGCAATAGGTTTTAAAAGTCCACCTCGGCCTACTACAGAATCAAGACTTTTTAGCAGGATATTATTTTCCTTTAAGGTATCAATTATCAAATCCTTTCGAAAGGAAAATTGATCAATGACCTTAGGATACTTACCTATTTCCTCCTTACCGTGCCGTAAAGTTGTTTCGAAAATTGACTCTTCATTTGCAAATACAGCAATTTTAGTCGATGTAGAACCTGGATTGATAACTAAAATTTTATAAATTTCCACTTAAATTCCTCCTTGGATTTTAACAAACTTTACAAGCATTTGAACTTCATTCGCCAACTATATAGGCGTTAGTCTTTTGACCAGTTAGTTCAATGATAGACTTAAAGCAATGGAATTTAACTTAGATTTATACGTATCTGACCGAGATGTTAAAACTATTGGTGCTTTAGCCCCAATAATTACCCCGGCCACTTCAACATTGCTTAAATACACTAAAGCTTTATAAGTCATATTACCGGCTTCGATGTTAGGACATAACAAAACATCAGCTTTACCGGCAACAGGACTGGTAATTCCTTTATGTTGGGCAGCTTCCAAGGAAATAGCATTATCAAGTGCTAAGGGGCCATCCACCACCGCACCTTTAATTTGACCACGTTGACTCATGAGAGTTAAAAGAGCGGCATCAGTGGTAGCGGACATATTGGGATTAACGGTTTCTACAGCACATACGGGAACTACTTTTGCCATTTCGATACCTAAAGCTCTAGTAACAATTAAAGCATTATTGATTATTTTTACTTTTTCATCTAAATCTGGGGCAATGTTCATAGCGGCATCAGTAAGAACTAATAATCGTTCAAAATTAGGAACTTCAAAAACCGCTACATGACTTAGAATTCTACCTGTTCTTAAGCCCACTTCTTTATCTAAAACCGCTTTTAAAAAGGATCCTGTTCCTACAAGACCTTTCATTACAATATTGGCTTCTCCTGAACTTACCAGTGCTACTGCCTTCTTAGCTGCAAAATTTGGGTCGATTTCATGTTCAATTCTTATTCCTCTCAGCTCAAGTCCTACATTCTGGGCTGCTTTTGTTATAGCCTGTTTATCACCTACCAAAATTGGTTCAGCTAACCCCAGTTCTCTAGCACCTTTTATAGCTTTGAGGACCTCTTCATCCTGGGCTACAGCGACGGCAATATATCTTTTCTCTTGCATACTACGAACTTTTTCGTGAATTTCCTTAAATGATTTCAATTTATCAAACCTCCATAAAAAAACAGTCTATTAACTAGAATTATCCTATCATTTCCAACTCTAGAGTTCAATCACCTAAGCAAAATTAAAGAAGGCTGTACCCTTGGAAATTCGCCCTAGGTACTGCCTTTAAAAAACACCACCTACTTATAGGTTTCAGCAAAAAGCTCAACAAGATGCATAACTTTCATAATATTTTTGCCATAGTGCCTTACACCTAAAAATTGGGGTTTGGGTATCAAATTTTTGAAAGCTACAAAAAAAGACCCAAACCTGTTTGGTAGGGTCCTCTGGGGGACTAGCTTTGAATTTTAAAATTAATGTTGTCGTTGTAACCGTTTTTTTCCTATTTTCAACACCAGATTCGCCATCATGTTTTTCTCATCTTCTGATGCAATTTCCCACATCTCACTCATCAAAGCTTCTTCTGGTGAATCGGGTTTAACAAATTTAGCCATTAAATTTCCAATGCTAACCATGCCTTTAATCATCAGTTCATCACTAACACCATGTTTATTACCATCTTCAATAACATTTGCTAATTCCTGTGGGAAATTAACGGGCCTTTCTTTTTGTAACATTAATTCAGTCACCTCCTGTGAAATTATCTTTCCCCACCCATATCAAAATATACAATTTTTAATTTGCTTTTCATTCAAGCTTTAACAAATGACAATCCTTTTTATTGCAGTTGGATTTTTACTGGTTTCTTGTTAAGATTTTTTTAATACTTTTAACTACAGTTTTAGTAAATATGATATAATTACTTCATTCTTTTGTTAAAATCTGAAATAATTGGTGGGGAAAAGATGACTTATAGAAGGCTAACTAAATACTATCTTCTTAGGTTTTTGCGTATTGCCACTAATCCATTTGAAGCAGCAGGTGGTTTTGCTTGTGGCACCGCAATTCATTTTCACTTAACTTCAGGCTTTGGCTTACCTCTTGCTATTTTTTTAGCTAAATTAACCCGTACAAGTTGTATTGCTAGTTCTCTAGCCTGGGCTCTTACCATGCCTCTTTTCCCGTTCTTTTTTTATCTTAACTTTCTAACAGGTGACTTAGTTCTAAGGGAAACTACACCGGATATATTAGCAGCTATTAAGGATTTATCCATGCTAAAAGTTTATAGCATTTTAGAAATTGGTAAAACCTTTTTAGTTGGCGCAATACTAAACAGTATTATCTTTCTTTTTTTAATCTGGTTTGGGGGGTATCTCTTTTTAAAACGCTATCGTAAACCAGCTTTAAGATTTGTAAGAAAACATTTATAAAGGAAAGTTCGCAAGTCCAGGGACAGTTCTTATTCTTGCTCGCAAGATCAAGAACCCTACACGGATTTGCTTAGGTCGGGACGTAATTGTTGAGCTTTACCTAAGTAAACATGTTTTACTTCTTTATTTACATACCCTTCTACTTGAAGTAGCACTCGTATACAGCGGGGCAAAGAGCCAATAACCTCCATTTCCTGCAGACACATCATCGGTATCATGGTCCAACCCATGTCTCTAGCGGCTCGAGCGGGATAAGCTGACTTTAAATCATGGGTAGCAGTAAAAAAAACATTGATTATATTTTCCTTTTGGAGATTATTAACCTCAAGAATCTTTTTTAACAACTTTTTAGTTGCCTCAAAAATTGCTTGGGGTTCATCAACTTCCACGTCTATAGCCCCACGAATACCTTTAATACCCTTATCTATTTTTCTCACCCTTTCTTTATAAAGCAATTTCTAATACTTTCTATCCCGATACCTTTGACGATTTCCACCTTGCCGATACTGCGAGGTAATACAAAAACTAACTCTTTCTTTCTTATCTTTTTATCAAGATTCAAACTTGTTAAAATATCCTCTAAGGCCACAAATTCAGGCATGGAAACAGGTAACCCAATTCTCCCCAAGATAAACAATAATTTTTCTATAACGGTCTCTTCACATAGGTTGAGATAAACAGCCAATTTACTGGCCATACTCATCCCGATGGCAACTGCTTCCCCATGTCTATAAACTTGGTACTTTGTTACCTTTTCCAGAGCATGTCCAAAAGTATGTCCGAAATTTAGTAAGGTTCTAAGTCCTTGTTCTTGTTCATCCTGCTCCACAATGGCTGCTTTTATTTGACAAGAGCGGAAAATCACTTCTCTAGCACAATCAATATCTCTTCTTTTCAGCAAAAGGGCATTTTCAGCCAAAAAATCAAAAAAGCCCTCATCCCAAATGACACCATATTTTATGACTTCAGCTAGACCAGCTTGCCACTCTCGTTCCGGTAAAGTTTTTAAACAGCTTAAATCAGCCCATACTCCTAAAGGTTGATAAAATGAACCAATCATATTTTTCCCCAAAGGATGATTTACAGCAACTTTACCACCGATACTACTATCTACTTGGGCTAAAAGTGTGGTGGGTAAATGTATGAGGTCGATTCCCCGCTGATAAATACTAGCCACAAAACCTGCTAAATCACCTATTACTCCACCACCTAAAGCAACAACCAGAGCAT
>JBMNUR010000058.1:0-12398 GCA_050946395.1 Peptococcales bacterium | reverse complement strand
GATTCTTTTCTACCGCACTTGATTGTAGTGAAAAGCTACCCATATCTTTAACTAAATCACCAGATGGATTAATGATACGAATATAACTCAATAATTTTAAATACCCACCTTCATCTAGTTTCTGAGTTTCTATCTTTTGGCTTAATAAGACATTATCAATCACAATTTTTAATTCCTTACCCAGATCTTTTAACTTCCAGTGTTGCATAGCCAGCTTTTTATACAGTGCTCGATACTCTTTATATGTGGCAAAAATTAGAACATCTCCATATTCCATTTTGCAGTTTATGGCGTACTTATGGACGGCAAGTTCGCCACCTAAAGATAGGAGCTCCTGTTTTAAGATATTCGCCGCACCACAATATAGTTTTTCAACATAAACGGGAAATATATTAGCCTTTTTTTCCATAATAGCGATCCCAGCCACATCAGCTTTGGTAAGTGCTAGCCAAGGTCGGGCATCCCACACCCGACCTCCGCAATAAAATAAATTAAAACCCACTACTTTTTACCCTTGTTTTGGGTTCGTTCTAAAAATTGTTCTACTTGAATGATGTAGCGAGTGTGGGTTCCTTCACCGATCATTTCATTTTCATCGAAGGCTTGGACATAAAAAGTTAGCTTTTTATTATCCATTTCCCTTAAAACGGCTTTGGCCCGAACATTCATCCCTAAAGGAGTGGCCGCTAAATGTTTTATATTGACACTGGTTCCCACTGTGGCAAAACCTTCTGGAAGGTTGGGATCAACTGCTTGTAAGCTGGCATTTTCCATCAAACCTATCATTGCCGGGGTAGCATAAACCTCAAGTCCACCACTACCATATTTCTTAGCGGTGTTTTCCTTCGTGACCAATTCCTTAGCTTCCCCTTCCAGACCGATTGTTAGATTAAATTCCATATAAACCTAGCCTCCTAATAAATCCATAGCTTCTTTTATCTTGGTGGCCATTCCGGAAATTTTCTCAGCTGAAATTGCACAAACGGCAATCCTTAAACCACGTCCTAAAGGAACTACAAAAATATTATCATCTTGTAGCTTTAGAGCAACTTCATCAGGTTTAGTCGTTGGCACTGTAATGAAAAAGCCGGAGTGGTAAGGACATACTTCTAAACCAACTGATTTGGCCTCATTAAGGAATGTTTTGGCTCTATCTTCTAAACCTAAACGATATTCCTCTCGCTCTTTATTGACTTGCTCCATAAGATCTTGATTTTTCCATAGTTTTGCTAAACAAAGCATACCGGAACGGGTCCCATTAGACCATGTACCCCTATTGGAAAATTGGTTTATGTTATAAAATTCTTCAATAATATCTTGGTCAGAGCTAATACCTAGCATACAACCGGTACGATAACCGTACATTGTATAACCTTTAGACATACTAAATGCTACAATAACCAAGAAGTTGGTCGGAAGCTGGCTAAATAGTTTAAAGAACTTTCTACTTTCCGGTGGTGCAAAATCTAGATAAGCAACATCTAAAAAAAGAATTATGTTATTTTTGCCCTTTTGTGCTAATCCTGATAATCCGGCTATTACTTGCTTCCATTCCTCATCAGTTAAGCTAAAGCCAGTAGGGTTATGAGCAGGAGAATTAATAAGTAAAAGAACATTCTGCTGGACTTGTGCCAACTGGCGTACCTTTTCTAGACAAGCTTGTACATTAAAGTTACCTTTTTCATCAAAAGTAGTAAATGTATCAATCTTTCTGCCCATTTCCCTAGCCATGGTCTGGTAAGGGCCCCAATACCAATCAGAAGTCAGATAAGTCTCTCCTGCTTCCGTATAATTCCAGATAGCATGATGGATAGCTCCAGAACCACCCGGTGTTGCTACACCTTTAATATAGGCGTCAGGTTTATATTCACCAAATGTTACATCTATTGTGGCTTCGATAAAATCTGGCAAACCAGCAATAGGAGCATAATTTGCAGTGTCTTTAAAATCAAGACTCTTGATGACTTTTTCAACTGTAGGTAAGGTTACCAATTCACCTATTGGATCCAAAAAGGCCCCAATAGATGCATTAACAATATTTTCTTTGCCCACTACTTTGGCCTTTTCATTGGCGGCGGCACTTACAGCGAAAATTTTATCAGGTTCACTTTTTCCTCGTGAATGACTAGCTGCTACACTTTTAGTCATTATTTATCTTCCTCCTTTTATTAGTGACTGGTGACTAGTAAGACTATAGTCGATGGTAAAACATATCAATTTTAATTCTTCCCACTTAAACACTTCTGTACACTTTCTTTTTAAATTCGACAAGTGATAAATTTTTCCTTTTAAAATTTACTGGACCTTTTTTATTATCTATCAATCATGTTAATTTATACAAAATTGAGAAAAGATATTTAATTATAGGAACCAATAAGTCTATCCACCAAAAAAGAACCCCGAAGGGTTCTTTACAGCCTGTTGACAAAGTCTTTCAAAACAAAATCCATATAATTTTATCATTAGTGAAGCATTTGGCGAGTTTAGATAAAAAGAACGCAGACGGCTGAAGACCAGAATTAGCAACTGTTTGACCCGACACTTAATTGCAATACATGAGTTTCCAATTAAGTGTCGGAGAGTTTTGCTAATCCTGAAGCCGTTGAGTTCATTCACAATAAATTGTCTGAGCCAGCGTAACGTTGATAGATATGGAATTTGTCTATTGCAAGAAATAATTATTCATAAAGCCATTGATCAGGTAGATAATTATAATCTACTAACTCTTCCGGTGAGAAATAAATTGCTATTTCTCTTTGGGCACTGGTCACACTATCTGACCCGTGAACTACATTTCTACCAATATCCTGGGCAAAATCACCTCTGATTGTCCCAGGTAAAGCATCTAAAGGATTGGTAGCACCGTTAATCTTTCTTACTTCTTTGACAGCATTTTTACCTTCAATGACCATTGCTACTACCGGTCCACTAGTAATATATTTAATTAAACCAGGGTAAAAGGCTTTGCCAAAGTGTTCTTCATAATGTTTAGCAGCTAATTTTTCCGAAACCTTAATCAGCTTTAAAGCCTTCACTTTTAAACCTTTTAATTCAAATCTCTTTATAATTTCCCCGACTAAACCTCTTTGGATTCCGTCAGGTTTTATCATTACAAAGGTTTGTTCCATTCATTCTCTCCTCTAAAAGTAATCTTGATGATGTTATCATCTGGTCCCTTGTCCGGTATATTAATAACATCTTCATCTGCTTTTATAGTATCTTGAGGTGTACGCTCATCATCACCCCGTTTAGTTGAATGGGTAACATTTTTCATTAAATTAGCGAATTCTTCAGCTTCAATTACTTCTTTTTCCATCAAAGTTTGAGCGATTAAATGTAGCTTATCAATATTATCCCGCAAAAGTTTCTCTGCTTTTTGGTAGGCCTCTTCCATAATCCGGCGAACTTCCTTGTCAATGGCAAAAGCCACTGCCTCACTGTAATTTCTATCCCGAGCAATATCCCTGCCCAAGAAAACTTGCTCTTGCTTATTACCAAAGGTTATGGGGCCTAGTTCATCAGACATACCCCATTCGGTAATCATTTTCCGAACAGTACCTGTTGCCCTCTCTAAGTCGTTTTGCGCACCGGTACTTATTTCATTTAGTACAATGGCTTCCGCCACTCTACCACCTAACATCATTGTAATTTGGTCTAAAAGCTGAGAACGTGTCATATAATTTCTATCTTCCCGGGGTAAAAGAAGTGTATAGCCACCTGCTCTACCTCGAGGGATAATAGAAACTTTATGCAAGGGGTCACAATGGGGTAAAAGTTCAGCCACCAGAGCATGACCTGCCTCGTGATATGAGACGATTTTCTTTTCAAAATCGCTAATAACTCGGGATTTTTTCTCAGGACCTGCAATAACCCGCTCTATAGACTGTTCTAATTCAGACATTTCTATAGTCTTTTTACTTCGACGAGCTGCCAAAAGAGCCGCCTCATTTACCAGGTTGGCCAAATCAGCCCCGGTAAATCCAGGTGTACCTCTGGCTAACACTGCCAAATCAACATTGTCGGCAAGTGGTTTACCACGAACATGAACTTTAAGAATTTCTTCCCGGCCCCGCACATCAGGTCGATCCACTGTGATCTGACGGTCAAAACGACCTGGTCGTAATAATGCTGGATCTAATATATCCGGTCTGTTGGTAGCGGCGATAATGATAATCCCTTCATTAACATTAAAGCCATCCATCTCAACTAGTAATTGGTTTAGAGTTTGTTCCCGCTCATCATGGCCGCCACCTAAACCGGCACCACGTTGACGACCTACGGCATCGATTTCATCCACAAAAACTATACAGGGAGCATTCTTCTTGGCTTGTTCAAACAGATCCCTAACCCTTGATGCACCCACACCAACAAACATCTCCACAAAATCAGAACCACTAATACTAAAAAAGGGTACGCCAGCTTCCCCAGCTATTGCTCTAGCTAATAAGGTTTTACCGGTACCAGGAGGTCCAAATAATAAAACACCTTTAGGAATCTTAGCACCTAATTCGGTGAATTTCTTAGGATACTTTAAAAATTCCACAACTTCTTCTAATTCTTCTTTTACTTCATCAGCGCCAGCCACATCAGCAAAAGTAACACGGGTTTTTTCATCAGTGTGTAATTTTGCCTTACTTTTACCAAACTGCATAACACGACTGCCGCCCCCTTGGGTCTGCTGCATCATAAAGAAAAAGACGCCTATTAATAAAAGGACAGGTAAAAGAGTTGACAGTACTCCCGTCCACCAGGGCGGTGAAGGAGTAGGTAACTGACGGACATCAACATCACTGGCTAATAAGGTATTCATTAAAGGTTCATAATCCTTTGGTGCCTCTAAAGTGAACTCTTTGCCGTCTGAGGTAGTACCCGATAATACTTGGTAATCATCATAGGTAATTATATCAACCTCTTTAACTTTTCCTTTTTCAACAGCGGCAATAAATTGCGAGAAATTTTCAAAGGCCATTTCTTTTTGCTGCGGAGTATTATTCCAGCGCAAAAAAGAAACCGCTATAAGAACTATTAAAAGATAGATAGCTAAGTTCTTAAAAACCCGGTTCAAAAAGTTACCTCCTCTCAATGTCTGCTAAACTAGTACCGGAAATTATACAGTACTTCTAGATATTTATACCAATATATTCTACCATAGTACAACTAGTTTTTCAAACTAATTCATTTTCTACCAACTCTAGCTTCAAATAGCATTTTGTACTAAATGTCACCTTATAATTCTCATTGATAGTTATTCCCGGCAACCAAATAATTTCATCCTTAAAACATACCACCGGTATGTGGTTTCTTTCATCTTTAGGGATTTTACGATCGATGAAAAGATCCTTAAGTTTTTTAGTGCCATCTAAGCCTAATGGTCGAAGTCGATCCCCAGGCTTCCTCTGCCGAACGGTTAATGGTGAAGTAATTCTGTCGCCATCCAAATTTACCTGATAAAAATTTTTACCAACAGCCGGTTTTTGATTATGGTAAGAAGCTTTTAAAAACTTTCCTTCCGGTAGTCTAATTGTTCCCGGTATCTCCCAAGAATAATTAAAATCGTCAGCGCAGGCCAAACACTTAAATTCTAAATCGTAAAATTGCATTCGGTCATAGCTTAGATTGAAAATAACTCCTCGTGGCAGATTTAACTTTTTAGCTCCCTCCTGGGCTTTACATAAATCTAAAACCTGTTCCACATGAACGAAACTAAGTCCTTGCCCCTCGGGACGCAACAAATTATATGCCTGACGAATAATTCGTCTTTGGATAGCCAATGGTTCGTTAAGTAATTTATCTCTACTTAGTGTAATGTTTCCCTTTTCTTCTAAGGTTAGAACACTTTTAAACTTGTTATTGACTATCTCTTCTAAAAGTCGATTCTCTTCAATAACAATATCCTCTAAGCGTAGTAAAGATTCCACTATCTGAGGGTTAAAATCAGTTCTTAGATATGGTATCAGATTAAGCCTAATTTTATTACGCAAATAAACGGGTTTCTTATTACTAGGATCTAAGCAGTAAATTAAACCATTACTTTCACAATAATTAATTATTTCCTGTTTGTAGGTTTCCGCTAAAGGCCGAATAAGCCAACCACTTTTGGGTGGCATACCTGCTAATCCCTCCGGACCTGTGCCTTGAATTAGATGTAAGAGTACTGTCTCCGCCCGATCATCAGCGTGATGGCCTAAAGCCAGCTTAGTTGCACCTATTTCGCTAGCAATTTCTTGGAAGACTTGTTTTCGTACCAGATGTCCAGCCTCCTGAGGGGAAAGTCCCTTATCTATAATCAGCTTGGGAATATCTTTTTCTAAAACAGAACATCCCAAACCCCAATTTTGGGCTAAATCTGCCACAAATTGAGCTTCTCTCTTAGCTTCCTCACCACGAAACATATGATTAACATGCACAACAAAAAGACTTAATCTGTATTCCGTCCGTAAGAGATTAAGAACGTGTAATAATGCTATAGAATCAGGCCCCCCCGAAACACCAACAAGAACAGTATCCTCGGGAGCAAGCATCTGATATTTTTTTATAGATGTTTTAACTTTACGTAAAAAATGCTCTGACATTGTTTCCTCCAAAACGCTTTTTTGTAGGAGAATGCATTCGGGCAAACAGAGTCGTCCGCCCCTATAATTGAGGCTCGCAACTAACAACTAGCCACTGTCCACAATCAAAGAAAAACGAAGCCTATAGACTATCTTCCATAGACTAACAAATTAACATATTGAGAAATTGATGAATAACTATTATTCTGTAGAACTGTAGTCACTGTAGGTTCTGTAGATACGGGGCGGTAGCCCCAAAAAAACACCTACAGAGATTAATTCTGTAGGCATGTTGTTTCTCCTCTTTTAATTTTCCCATTTATTCAGCTCGATAGTCAATACGGGCGACTAATACTGTTAAATCATCCTTTAAATTTCCCTGTAGAGTTTTCCGGGCCAATTCAATTATATAATTGGCAATAGTTTGAGGATCATCATTAGGTAAAGCCTGAAGAACCCGACACCAATCATCAAGATTTCCGTCTAGTACCTCAAAAACACCATCACTCATATTAATAATAAGGTCGCCCACTTGAACGGGATAGATAAAGCATTCTGGTTCCACCTGCTGGAAAATGCCCACGGGCAAGGTCTTTGCTTTGACAGCTTGTACTTGAGTGCGCCTTTTTATAAAAGAAGGCACAGCACCAATCTTGATAAATTCTACTGATCCTGTAACCTCGTCGATTACAGTCAGATCAATAGTTGTAAAGATTTCCTCGCAAGAACGTAAGAATAGCACTGAGTTAACGGTATCCACCGCCATTTTTATACTCAAACCTGCAGCTAAAAGCTGTTCTAAAAGATTGATGGCGGTAGCACTTTCCTTGGAAGCCCTTGGGCCATTCCCCATTCCGTCACTTAAAATCATTACTGATTTACGGTTGGGGAGATTAACACAAGACCAATTATCACCGGAGACATCACTACCTTCCTTAATAGCCATAGCTACCCCAGTTGTAATTGAATAAGTCTGACTGGGGTTTAAATGGTAGGTACAACTCTTATTCCCTGCCGAGGGACAATGGGTCTCTTTAACAGTATAGGTTCGATCTAATATTTGTGATATTTTAGGTGCAATAAATTGAGTACACCAATCTTGTTCCGGACAAGCCTTTTGGACAATAACAATTTCCTTATCACCTGCCGATGTCTCAATTACCTTGATATTCTGCACTTTAATATTATCATCCAAAAGGTAGGCCTTTAAATAATCGGCTAGTTCTTCATCACTAGTTTCCCGAAATTTTAGTTCGTGAGAAAAACTTTTAACTAATTCAGCCATACCAGACAACTGACGAGCTACTAACTCTTGGGAAGTAACAAGCATATCCTGATAATCTTTTTCTTGTTTATATAATTTCAATTGATACATTAAAGCTACACTTAGTTCCCGTAAGCGCATACACCTGCGCTGCAAATCCATGGAAAAGTAGGCCTCCAAAATACGACCATTAGATTCTCCTTTGGAGCAGACTTCTACCATTGAGCGGTAGGTCTTGTAAAACTCTTTCTCCCAACATATGGGAGCTTGGGAGCAACGATGACAAACCTGTTCCGCCACTTCATTAAGAATTGAGTTTAAAGGATTATTTTCTTGTTGCTGCTCCAAAGTAGCTGTTGGAGGTACAAAAGCCTTACTAAGCTCGGTAAAAACCTGCGACATCCGTTCTAGCTTTTGGGTGCTTTCTCTAATAATCGGGGGATTAGATAACTCCAATTCTTCCTCCTCGGTAGTGGAATATTGAAGAGGTACAAATAAAAATATTATTCCTGCTAAAACCGTTTCCACCAAAGTTAAAATTACTTGATCCTGACCAGAAAAATACATAGAGAGCATTAAGTTACCCAAGGTAAAACCGATTAAGATGCCTAACCTTCCTAATCCTTTGAAAATACCTCCTAAAAAACCGGACAAGGCATAAAAACCTATACTGGCTGTGCTAATACTACCACCCATACTGGGAACTAACCCAACTAAGGTCCCAACAGCAGCACCACCACCTGGGCCTCCGAAAAAAGCACCAAATAAAACAGCAGTTCGAGAGATAAAACTCTGAATGCTCAAAGATGCTAAGTAAAAATCATTTAACCCTAGGAGAATACCTAAACCAATTATAAAGCAGCAAATTTTATCTTCCAAACCCAATTGAATATTACGATTTCTTTTTTCCCAGGCACCTAAGGCCATTAAAGTGACCAAAGTAATTAATCCGGCGAAAATACTTTCAAATGCGGTAGTGACCCATCCATAAAGGGGGCCTTTACCAAAGATGATAAATACCCCTTTGGTAATTAAGACAATAGCCATTACTAAACCTGGCACGGTAAACCACTGTTGACGATTAACTAGAAACTGTTTATAGAGGGTTCCGAAAATTAAAAGGAGGACGATACTATTGGATAAACTGGCCAAACCATTGTCGGTTATCCAAACACCCAAAAGAGAGCCAACTAAAACCCACCATCGCTTTTGTTTATCACATACGGAAATTGCCCCCAAAAAGGCAGGGGCAAAAGGGCGAATTTCCCCCAATATCACAGCCTGGGCAAGAATTCCTCCTATTATAGCGAAAATTATATTACCCCATCTTAGCCCATTAATCAGAGTGGTACCGGCTTTATGCTGTTTTGTTTCTACTTTGCTTAACATGGATAACACCTTCTTTTGTAGAAAAAATAGTGCTGCTCCCTATTATAAATGATCCAGTTGGTAATATTTGTCACAACTTGTCCATAATTTACAGAAAATTTACCCCAAAGATTTACACCATATGCTAAATTTTAACCTTTGAAATATATGTAGTATTACTTTAGATTTTCCTGTAGAGACAAACCAGGTAAAGAAATAACTAAAGGAATGGTATAATGTCTTATCTATCTCCTTAAATCACAAGAGGTTTCCTTAACTTGTATGAAAAGTTCTACTACCAATTTAAAAAAAAGAAGCCCCAGGGCCTCTTTTAGTTTTTGTCGTAATTTGGCGATTCGTTTTTACGCATATTCGTATATTCGTGGGCACGTGGCGCGTGAGCGCGAAAAATCTATTATTGTTCCGGAAGTGCTAATGTGCTTTCGCCTACCTTGCCCACTCAAAGACTTTTTAGTTCCCGCATGTGTTTTTTAAGTTTTGACCTTTTAGATTCACGATTAAATAAAATAATGTTATCTGATTGGAGTTCCGGCTCAATAATGGAAACTTCCTCAGGTGGGAAATATTCTTGTTTTTCTACAACTTCTGAAAAATTAGTTATTACTTCATCAGCCTGGTCTTTATCGGGAATGTCACTTATTACTTCATCGACTTGTTCTTCTTCGGAAATACCACTTATCATATCTTCAACAATCTCATTAGAAAAAGTTGCGGATTCTATTTCTTCGGCAACTAGGGGAGATTCATCTAAGGAGTCACTTATTGTTTCTTCTTCAAGTGTTACTTCAGAAAAGATCTCTTCCTCCACTTCAGCTGCGATTTCTAAAGGCTGGCTAATTTCATTAGCTTCTTGCCTAACCTCGTTTTCGATTGTTTCTGACGTATCTTGCTCCGCTTCTCTTTCCTCGATATCTATCCTTACATTTTGTGTCTTTTTCTTAGCTTTGATTTTTTGCGACAACTTTTTAATTTCCTGTAACATTACCTGAGGGGAAAGCATTTCTTGTGAAGGGGATGCTGAAGGTTGAACTTTTAGCTCAAAATTTCCCTTAACAAGCACTTCTCTACTACCGATTACCTGACTTTGGATACTACGATTAATAATATCTAAATAACTTAGTGCACTCATTTTTTCATCTAAAAACATCGTTTCTGTAAAAGGCTCTACTTGGCGGGTCACAATAACCTTTTCACCTTTAGTTTTGTCGGCAATATACATTAGATAAGTTTCTTTCCAACCATTTAGTGTTAAAGATTTCTCCTCCAAAGAATGTCCTAAAGGTATGAATCGAACCTGGGCACTAACCATTTCTTTAACTTCTGGTAAAACATTTGCAATTCTTATGGTACTCTCGCTGGTAAACTCACTTGTCATGCCTCTTACCATTCCCCGCCGGGGTATATAACCCAAACTGGTCAAAGAAATAATACCTTCAACCAAAAGACTATTCACCCCCACTATCTCGGCATGAATATACTTTACTTCCGGGTTTATTGTGCCAAAGGATCTAACAGATGCCTGATAGGGTATAGCTAGCTTAATTAATTCAGTTCTTTCTCCCCTTCCAACCATTTGTAAATTTAAATCTACCAGCAGCTTGCCCATAACCCCCCTAGGGTTATCAATCATGGAAATGTAATTAATCACATTTTTCCCGTTAGTCTCAACTACTTTTTCTACTTCCCTCCGGTCCGGCGGTAGTTTAATCAGTGCCCGACAAACCAAAAAAGTTATGTCATCACCCACTAGCCCCTCCGCGTTACTCCATACATAAGTAATATTTTGCAGATTATTAGGGCGGTACATTATTTTTCACACTCCTTCCGCTTAATCCACAATATGATATGAAAAATAACGTTAGTTTGTGACAACAAAAAAACGGCTTACGCCGAATTCGTCTATTCGTTAATTTGTCACTCTTACAAATCTAGGCAAAGGGAATCTAACCTAAACGCGCCCACGAATTAACGGGCTAACGTTTAGGCCCTTTAATATCCTTCATTGGAAGAATACAAAATTTCACATTCACCAGGCCGGCAGTAATGATGACAGAAAGGGCATTCTAGACTTTCTTTTGAATCGGTAAACATCATGCCGCATTGGCTGCATTTATAACTTTTTTCTACATTGTCAACCATAATAGACAATACCTCCTTGATTTTTCCCGTATATTTAGCATTGCCCATTTTGAGTACTTATTATCCGATGACTAACTGCCACTAGGACTCCCACTTCTAAAGTGAAAGATAGGTGGCACTAAGTCCCTGGATAAGTCAACTAAACTTCAGGTGGATCAAAAACTCCATCTAAAGTAAGTTTCCTTTATCAATCCATGTAAACTATCCTTATCACTTACAGTTATCTCCGAAACTTCAAGATATTCCATTATTTTCTCAAGAATTAAGATACCATAAGGAATAACATCAGCCCTACGAGGGTGGAGACCCTTTATTTTTTTACGTTCTTGTAGACTAAGTCTGCTTAATTCTTTCCCCATACTTTTGATTTCTTCAAGAAGAAGTTTTTGGCCATGAACCAACTTAGAGTCATATTCTTCTAATCCCAACTTAATTGTAACTAAAGTTGTTACTGTTCCAGCTACACCCACTAATATAGGTTTTTTTACAACCCCCACAGGTATCAAATCTGAAAGGATTTTTGGGATATCGTCACGCAATGTGATATTCTCTAAAAGTCTAACGGTACCTAAATTAACACTTTTATATTGAATCCGGTTATCAGTGGGATAAATAAACTCTGTACTACCACCACCAATATCCACAACCATAGCTTTTTTAATCATTTGGGGTTCTAAATCACTTATTGCCCCCAAAAAACTTAGTTCTGCTTCTTTTTCCCCCGATAAAATTTCCAAGGTTAGTCCTGTCTTTTTGTAAACTTCCCTAGCTACTTCATCTTTATTTTTGGCATCTCGAACTGCACTGGTGGCAATAATTCGCATCTTTTCAACTTTGTATTCACGGCATTTTTCCAAATACCTTTCTAAACACTTTATTGTTCGTATAAGTGGTAGGGGTTGTATTCTTTTATCTGAACCTATTCCCTCCCCAATCCTGGTAATTTCCAAGTCAGCAAAAACGGGGTTTATTTGCCCTTCTAAACATTTAGCAATTAAAAGACGTGTACTATTAGTACCGATATCCATGGCTGCAACAAGCATCAAAATCCCTCC
>JBMNUR010000057.1:0-12611 GCA_050946395.1 Peptococcales bacterium | reverse complement strand
TAGCTGGATTCGAACCAACAAATGGCGGATCCAGAGTCCGCTGCCTTACCGTTTGGCTATACCCCAATGAATGAAATTCTAGTGGTCGGGACGACAGGATTTGAACCTGCGACCACCTGATCCCAAAATATAAGAGGAATAAAGTATGTTACTTTATATTTCATTATAAAACGATAAAAACCTATAATTTACTGGGTATTAAAGAGTTTAAAATAACAGAATTATCCAGCTAACTTCATATTAGTTTATACTTAAATAGCTTGTCTGCAGTATGAAATGCAGTATAAATAATCATAAACCTGCTTCTCTAGCAAGAGTATCAGCACCGGGCGCACCACCTTCGATGATGGTTATGTCACTGTATTTAACTATTAACCTTTTCATTATGTTCAATATCGTCTGGTAATTCGTCCAATGCCGGCTGCCGCAAATTAGGATTTTCATTTTTAGCCTCTTTCTTTGATATTTTTTTATGCCAAGAATATGAACCTGCAAAAATCGCAATACCAATAATAATTTGTATTAGGTTAATCATAAAATTATAATCTCCATAATACTTGATTTTAAAGTAAAAATTAAGTATGGCAGTTATTTCAAAAGTTATTCCAAGTGCATATAACATCACTATCCAGAAATAACGAGATTTTTCTTTATCAACAATATAAAATGTCTGCAAAGCAAAAAATGTCCATAGTATGAAGAAAATTATTTTTATTCCACCTATTGAGTTTCTATAAAAGTAAAAGAATGTACCTGCAATTAAAAACATTGTGATACGCAAAACTGCATTGATAAACATATTTTTGATAGATTCCATATAAATCCCTCTCATTCATTACTCAAATTTTTTCTTGAGATACAGCAATGCTCCAATTGTAACAAATGCCATTAATCCTATTTGGCTAAATCTAAACCATATATAATTTATCTCTTGGCCAAACCGCTCAAGTAATACCAATATCTGTTTATCGTAATTCGCAAATTCAGCTAAAAACGGTGCATAATATGTCCAATATGCAATAAGAATTATTGCCCAAAATATTACTGCAATAATAATTAAGATATTCCAGCATTTTTTCATATAAAATCCCCCCATTTTTTTATAATATATCACATAATAGGATAAATTGGCAATATTTTCATTCTAGGTTATTTACTTTCTCATTATGGTAGATAAAATCTATGTTACTATTTAAAATGTATCGTATACCTAAAACTAAACAAGTTAAAAGCACTTCCAATAGGTAGGGGGTGCTTTAATTATTATTATAAAATTCCTCGAAAATTGCAGAAATGCGGTCTTTTTTTATGGCAGTAGGGTTGGGAAGTATTTGACTGAGGAAAAGGGGAAAAAATTTTTTAAAAAACGGCCAAAAACCTTGGGGGAGTAGCGAAAAGGGGTTGACGTGTAGACAAAAGTGTGATATGCTTTACTTGTTGTAGTGTACCTATCACACGATACAAAAGGTGCTTGCTTGTGCAGGTGCCTTTTTTATTTAACGAATAGATATGCGTGGTGATGCTATGTCAGACTATGTCCTATGGTATAATAAACAATGTTTATGCTTAGGAATTTTAAATTGCCTGGAATACAACAGGGACAAGGGTTCCGGGTTTTAAAAATAAGATATGCTATAACATGTATGTATAGTATGACCTAAACAGAATAACTGAATTAAAGGTGCTTGCATGTGCAGGTGCCTTTTTTTATTGCGAAAAGACTTGCACTTAAATTGCACTAAAAAAAATATCAATTTCAAGGAGAGGTGTTGTTTATGTTGCGAATCGAGTATGAAAGGAGAAAAAGAGGTTGGACACAGACAGCATTAGGGTATTTCGCAAAAGTTGGCCCCCAGGACATTTCCAGGATTGAACGAGGATGGTTAAAACCATACAGCGGAATGGCCAAAAGACTTTCAGCTGTACTTGGTGTACCGGTTGAAGAATTAACAAAGGAGGTTAAGTGATTGGAGAAGATTAGTATTCGAGAAATTGAATCATTACCGCCATTTCTAACAGCAAAGGAACTTAATGAAAAAATTCTTCACTTATCACAAGTAAAACTTTATGAACTTCTTGGTCAGGAAAAATGTCCTAAAATTTTAATTGGCAAAAAGTATCTTATACCAACTAGAAAGTTTATTGAGTACTTAGAAAATCTTTCCACAAAAAATTAAGAAGTTTAGGGGTACTTAGATGGATTCTATTATAGAAGAAATAAAGGCGAGACTCTCGCTTTCTGATGCTATTAATTATGCTACTCCATATTTAAGAGTGAAGGTAAGAGGTAATAAGGGACTAGCTAAATGCCCGTTTCACCGAGATTATAATCCTTCACTAAGTCTTGATTTTAATAAAAATAAATTTTATTGCCATGGTTGTGGTGCTCATGGCGATCAGCTTGATTATGTTGGTATGATTTATGATCTACCCTTAAAGGATGTTTTGTCTTTACTATCCCGGGAACTCAATATTAAACGTGATCAGGGAGATTTGCAAAAATTGAAACAACAAATTGAGGAAGAAAAATTATTACGGAAATTAACTAAGACATTTGATGAAAAAGTGGCTAATTATTATTCTCTTTTTTGCGAGATATACAAAAGTTTATGCAAGATGATTGATTTAATAGATAGTCCTGAGGACCTGGACCGGTCGGAAATAGTCAAGGCCTTACACTGGAAAACTTGGTGGGAAGAAATTTTAGATGGTATGAGTGGAGAGAACACAAAAGATAAAATAATGGCTATTGAAATCGGACGGAGTTGGTTATTTTGAATATCTCAACTGCTGATTTAAAATTAATCAAAGATTTTTTAAAAAAAGAAGAAAAGCAAGTCCAAAATCTCGACTATTTCTCACTGACAACCACGTCTGACTTAGTATTTGCTCAAAAGTTTATTGAGATACACGGAAATAAAGTTCGGTACTGCCATCCATATAAAAAGTGGCTAATTTTTAATGGGAAGCAGTGGGTTATTGATGAGGAAGAAAAAATTCATTACTTAGGCTTAGACGTAGCCAAATATTATTTTGAACTTGCTCAGCAACAATTAAAGAAGGAGACGCAAGACCTTAATATTGTGGAAAAGCTGGGGAAAATAGGTATAAAACTGACAAACAATAGAACTATTTATCAATTTGTTGAAGCGGCCCGACGGCTCCCAGGGGTTCCGATACGTCCTGAGGAACTGGATCAAGATATTTATAAGCTTAATACGAAAAATTGTACTATAGACTTAAGGGATGGCAGGTCATTGATACATGATTCTAGGGACCTTATTACGAAAATGTGCAATGCAGAATATAGGGCTAATGCTCAATGTCCTACCTGGTTAAAATTCCTTGACAGAATTATGGATGGTAATAAAGAACTGATTTCCTACCTCCAAAGGGTAGTTGGTTATTCTCTAACGGGTGATACGTCAGAACATTGTTTATTTATGCTTTACGGGACTGGACGGAATGGGAAATCTGTTTTCTTAAATACAATATTATATGTGTTGGGAGATTATGGCAAGCAGGCACAACCGACAATTCTACTTGAAAGACATAATGATAATACCAGTAATGATATTGCAGCTATTAGAGGTGTAAGGTTTGCTCCTACCTCAGAGATTGCCGAGGGTAAAAACCTGGCTGAAGCAGTAGTAAAACAATTAACGGGCGGTGATGAAGTTGTGGCCCGCTTCCTTTATGGAGAATACTTCACCTTTAAGCCTCAAGCAAAAATATTTCTGGCAACAAACCATAAACCGATCATTAAAGGTACGGATATTGCTATTTGGGAAAGAATACACCTTATTCCCTTTACGGTATTCATTCCTGAGGGGGAACGGGATAAGCATTTAGCAGACAAGCTAAAAGCGGAAGCAGACGGGATTTTACTTTGGGCGGTTGAAGGATGTTTGGCGTGGCAAAGGGAAGGATTAAATCCTCCTGATATAGTGAGACAGGCAGTTAAATCATACCGTGAGGAAATGGATGTGTTGGCCAGTTTTATTAATGAGTGCTGTACTATTGCCAGTTATGCAAAGGTTCAATCAGGGCAGTTATACGAAAAATATCAAGCATGGTGCAAAGAAAACGGAGAAACTCCATTGAATCAAAGAAATTTTGGGCTAAGACTTAAAGAACGAGGTTTTAATAATAGGCGTGGTACCGGAGGAAGAACAATGTGGGAAGGAATTGGACTTAAAACTCAATCACCCGAGTGAAGTAAGTGAACCTAGTGAACCTTGTTTACATTGTTTACTTTACAAACTTTCTCTATAGGGACTTTCTTAATATTACTTCACTTCATTCACTTGGTTCACTAATAGGAAAATATTAGGGAATAGAACAATGACATTTATAAAAATTAGACTTATAAAATGCAGATTATTCCAAAAAGAAAGCGAAATAAAGTAGCTATTAAAGGGAGGGGAATAAGAATGGTAGAACTGAGTCCTAAACAAAAGCGGTTTGTACATGAATACCTAATAGACCTTAATGCAACACAAGCGGCTATTAGAGCGGGCTATAGTGAGAGAACGGCCAAATCTATTGGCCAAAGGCTGTTGACTTATGTTGACGTTCAAGCAGCAATACAAGAAGCAATGAAGAAAAGAGAAAAGAGGACAGAGATTACACAAGATAAAGTGTTAAAAGAACTTGCTAAACTTGCCTTTGCTGATATAAAAGACTTTCTGTCCTTCCGGACCGAAAAAACAATAGTGGACCATGACAAAGAAACAGGAGAACCGATTATTGACTATGCACATGTCGTAGAACTGAAAGATTCTGACCAAGTGGACGGTAGCCTTATTTCCGAAGTGCAGCTCAAAAATGGAGAATTGAAGTTTAAACTGCATGATAAAGTTAAAGCCTTAGAGATGTGCGGTAGACACCTTGGTATGTTCAAGGATAAGGCAGAAGTGGAGCTGACAATTAAGAAGCTGGAGGATTTCATGAAGTGAAATACACTGCCAGGGATATAATTGAGCGCAGAAAAGAATTGTGGAAACAGCATCATGATTTAGAAAAGGATCGGGAATTTATAGAGTCTGTTGCTGAATATCTTGTTTCTGATGAAGAAGAAGCCATTCGTGAAGAAGTCAGGAGTAATCCTGAATATCTTATCGAGATGGCTTTTTTAATTGTCAATAAAGACAAACAAACGGTGCCTTTTTTTCTGAACGATGTGCAGCACAGCTTTATTGATGATCTAAACCAAGCTAAAGATGATTATCGAGATGGAAGACGGCTGCATCTAAAATTTCTAATTCTCAAAGGTCGGCAGCAAGGATTTACCTCAGTTATCACGGCTTATCAATTAGCCACGGCTGTTGTTACAAAAAACTTTGCCGGCTTTACGTTGGCTGATAGTGCGGATAATACGACAACAATATTTGAGGATAAGGCCAAATTCCCGTATGACAATTTGCCCGAACAGATAAAACCTACTGAAAAGTACAATACAAGACGAGAGTTGCATTTTGAGAAGCTAAATAACCGGTGGAGGGTTAGTACAGCCGGAACAAAAGAAGTGGGGCGGTCAAAAACACTGAACTTTTTCCATGGCTCAGAGGCCGCATTCTGGCCTTATGGTATTCAAGCGGTGCTTACTGGACTTGGTGAGGCATTAACAAAAGATGCTATACAGATTCTTGAGAGTACCGCGAATGGTCCTAATGAGTTTCAGGAGATGTGGTACGGAGCGGTACAAGGCAAGAATAATTATGAAGCTAAGTTTTATCAGTGGTGGCTGACACCGGAATATAGGTTGGACTTTGAAAGCCTGGAAGCGGAACGAGAATTTAGAAAGAAGATAGATGATCCGGAATATCCAATAGACCGCGAGAAGGACATATTTTCGGAAATTCGCTGGTTATTGCAAGGTGGGCGGGATATTCAGCAGGCTTATTGGTATTACAATAAGTGGAAAGATATAGGCGATAAAGTTAAGCAGGAGTATCCGAACACAGCAGAACAGGCATTTCAAGCCGGAGAGGGAATCGCTTTTCCTGAGTTTTCATATGACATACATGTATACAAGCCTTTTTCTATTCCATCACACTGGCGTAGGTGGAGGGGTTTAGATAATGGATATGATGACCCTTTTGCTTGGTATTGGCTGACTGTTTCTGAGGACGGGAAGATATTTGTTTACCGTGAATTCTCAAGGAGCAAAGAAGACCCTAAGATTACTTATTCTGACCAAGCAAAAAAGGTCAAAGAACTGTCAACATACACGGCCATTGAAGATGGGGAAGAAAAACAGGTACAAGAGCCAATTGATTACACGGTAGCAGGAAAAGATGCTTGGGCTACACATCACCGAGATGAATCGGGGAAAACACTCATTGATTACTACCAAGAGGGAGGAATTACTGGGTTTATACCAGCCATTACTGACAGAAGAATGAGGAAAGCTGTTTGGCATGAGTACCTTAAACCTTATTTTGATGAAGTTACTGGTAAGTGGACTGCAAAAATTCAGATATTTGATACATGTAAGTTTTTAATTGACTCACTCCCAAGGTTGGTTAAGGATGAAAAAGACCCGGAAAAGGTAGCTGAGGGGGGAATTGACCACTGGTACGATGCTTGTGGATATGCTATTTTGGCTTACCATGCTAATGTGTCCAAACCACCAAAAGCCGAAGAACCGCCCATCGCAAAGCGGAAAAACAACCTAGCAAAACGCATCACACAGCAGCGGTGGAGACTATGTTGATGTATATTTTTGTTGAGGCTTACTTTGATTAGCTTAAAAATAAAGATGGAATTAATAAATAAGATTGAGGGGGTAAAGAAAATATGGCACATAGTTATTCGTGGGATAGTACGGGTGTTTATAAGAATGGTAAGTATGTTAATATGAATGACCCTAAAGCAAGGGAAGCATTACAGAATGACCCGTATGGACAGAAAGCACTGGAAGGTTATAAATCTGGTACTAGCGGCAAGGCTAGTGCGGAATTAGATGCAGCAGTAGCGGGGGTTTACGGTGATTCAGGTGGTGGTAGTGGTAAAGGTGGCGGTAGTGGCAAAGACGGATCTAATAAAAATCTTACACTTGAAGAATTCCTAGGCCAGTTCGCAGAATACTTAGATAGCTATAACGTGCCTTATGAACAACCGCGAAGAGATTTAATTTCTAAATATCCACAATATTCACAGAAATCTCCGGAAGAGCTTCAAAAAATTGCTGAAAATTATGCTTCTCTAAACACAACACCACAATTAGAAGCATTGCAACGGTCTATCGAACAAGCAGTAACAACGGCAAATAGCCAAACTGAAGCTATTAATGCTGCCTATGCCGGTATTCCGGCTCAAACTCAATCTATGCTTGATGAAGCCAGGAGATATGCTCAGGAAAGTGCTATTGCCAGGGGGGCAGGGCAATCTGGTGTGGTGAACTGGGAAACAGAAAAAAGAACTACTCCTATTATGCAGCAAGCACAACAGGCAGAACAGGAAAAAGCTGCTAAACTGGCGGCTGTTGCAAATTGGCTGGCTAATGTTCAAAGCCAGGGAGAGGAACAGAAGAAGCAATTAGCGGCAAGACAGGGTGATTTAACCCAACAGTATTTGCATTTATTAACTAGCCAAGACTATGATAGAGCCGTATCCGATTGGGAACGGCTTATTAATGCTACTAGCCAGCTGTCTCATGACTCACAGATTGCCAAGTACAATGATTTGAATTGGGCAACTAATTTACTGCCGTATTTCCTTCAAACAGTAGACCAAGAACTGGCAAGCCAATTAGACCAATTTCAAGTATTTGGAGAAGTATCTTCATCTAATACCAATAATACCAAGCAGGAAACAAAAATGGATGATAATGAAAAAAAATACTTACTTAGTAAACTAGAAGAAGCAAGAGAGTCTGGTAATAAAGGCTTAGAAAGTTGGGTACGGGCACAAGCGAAACAATTAGGCATAGATTTGGGAGTGTAAGCTATGTGTGCCTTTAGACAAAAGCGGACGAGTTTCAACCGATTTTTATCCCGGATATCCATGTGGTGGAAATTGGACGATAACAGGAATGACCATCTAATAATGTATTAGAATGTCGCTCTAAAACCCTTTAAAATAAGGTCTTTTTTTATTTGTACTGCAGTAATACTGCATTGATTTTATAGAAAGGATGTTAAATATATGAGTAAATCAAAAAATAGTGAAATCAATTCAAAACCCGGTTCTCAAACATTCTTTAACCTCTATGACCAAATTAATAAAAAAGTTACTCAATTTCATATTGCTTTGGCTAATGATGAAACTAAGAAAGCTAACGCCATTCTTAAAGAATTGGAAGAATTAAACCGTATCCAAAATACAAGAAGGAGTATTTAATGGAATTTGAAATTACGATAGGCAGCTCAATTGCAGTTGTTAGTGAGAGACAAGTTATAGAGATGCTTAAACAAGAAAAAAATCTCTCCATTCTTGAAGAAGCACTTAGAAAAGGAAAAGGGGTCAAGCGATATAGGTCAGCACTAAAAAGGCAATCAAAACTAAAGAAATATGAAAGGACTAAAAAATATGAACTATAAGGAAAGAATTGAATCGCTTATCAATTACAGTCGGGAAATAACTGATTTACATGAACAAGCGTTAAACGTCGAAGATTCCGAGCTAAGGATAAATCTTTTAGAGGAATGCGTTGAAGCTTACAGGAAGCATTACATTCAGGCTCTGGAACTATGGAGAAACATGATGGAAGAATCAAATGAACATTTCTTAAAGATAGAATCATATGCCAAAGTGTTCGAAGAGTATAGCAATAAACTTGCAAAAATGCTCCAACGGGAGCGAAAGGAATATAATGAATTTTTATATAATTTTTGTGCTGTTATGATTCACGACCCACGAGCAGGCTTTGAAATGGTTTTAAAACATATTGAGCGCAAAGAAAAGACTGAGAATCAGAGTTCGGATAATATTAACTGGACCTTGGAATTTGGCCTACTATTAAGGCTAAAAATGGCCTGGAAATTAATTTTTTGAAGGTATGCCAGTTGAAAGTATACGGGGAAAAACTTAGTTGAAAGCAAGGACAAGCCATAGCTATTATTACCGGTGGCAGGTCCGGAGATTCAGATTTACTTACATCAATTTAGCTACCCACAAACGAAAAGCTGAGCGTGTAAAAGAAGATTTTGACTTACATTGGTGCCAAAGTCATAAAAGATACCAGCCAAGAATAACGGATTTTTAAATCCGACCATAAGAAAAAGGGCTAGAGATAGCCCTTCTTTCTTATATTTAATGTATTCGATTAAACCGTACTCTTTCAGGAGGTATTTTAAATGAGTGACTATAAATTAACCAGATTAGAGCAGGAAACTATTATTAACTTTAATAATGAGGAAGACCATGCTACTGTCTACACTTGCAATCGGCCTTTAATAAACAGGCTGCAGAAGTTAAGCGAAAATGATCCGGTGAATTACAAATTAATCAGGGAGGATAAATATTCCAAAACCTACAGAGTTAATAAAGATCTAATTACCATTAGAAAAGCAAGAACTTATACCGATGAGCATAAACAAAAAATGAAGGAAAGGGGAGCAGCAGCAAGGGCAAACCTAGCAAGAAATCACGGATAATTATCCATAAATCTCTTATTCTTTTTTCCCCTTAGGGCAATCCTTCTCGGCCTCGTTCTTTTCATGTTGTAATCTTATTTTTGCGTACTTTAGGTTTAGTTCATAAAATGTTTTCCAGTAAGGAAATAGTTTTTTTGCTAATTCTTTATCCATTTATTTGCCTCCTTTTTCCTGGACCCAAGTTTCTGAACCTGTTGGGCCCCTATCATCTTCCTAAAACCATCTTAATCCAAAAAACTTTCTTTGTACATAAGCATATGGACAAAGTAAGTTATACGTTTAGCCTTTTTAAAGCGTATGGGGTGACGTATTAGTTTGGCATAGTAAGCGTATGAGAGGACGTATGATAAAAATTGTTCTAAAATTTATTGAATAATTATTGATTTATAGCATATGATATAGTATAGTTTATAGTATAGCATATGGTATAGTCTACAGGACAACCAATGGTACAAAAAGGGCAAGAAGGAGGTGGTTTGTTGGATTCTAGTAAGGAAAAAGTTCGTGAAAATTATTTGCGAAGACAGGCAGATAGATTAGGTTGGGCTTTAAGAAAATCTAGAGCAAAGAAGTGGAGTATAGATAATCAAGGTGGGTATATGATTATTGATCCATTCACGAACAGCGTAGTATTCGGTGAGAAGTATGATTTAGATTTAAAGGATGTAGAAAAAATCTTAAATGAGCAAGAAGAAAAATTAAGAAACCAAAATTAAAGAGGAAGCCGCCTCCGGCAAGAGTATACGACTTCCTCATCACAAAGCCAACCGGTTAAGGTTTAGCTTTGCTATTTCCCATTATAACCTCCGGTTGAGTAAAAAATCAATATTATGGGAGGTATTAATATGTTAGACAAAGATCTATTAATGGTTGAAATGCTAAATGCCACTAGGTCCTATGCTTTAAACCCCTACATAAGGGAGATTATTCAAAGTGTTGCCCATTTTTCAAAGGAACAGCTTAGTGAATTAGCGAGAGTACACATAGAGAACAAGGCCTTAAATGAATGGTTTCACTTTTTAATTGCCGGCGAAAATGCCAAAACAGCTTGGAAACTGACCCAGCATTACGATGCAAACCCCTGGCCGGAATTTTAAGAAGGAGGTCAATATTATGGCTGATGAAGTAAATACCCAGGAGAAAGAGATGTTAAATATTTTAGATGCTCCCCCCATGGGTGAGGAAGAAAAACAATTATGCATTAATTTTGAAGATTACATCAATTCAAATATGCATAAGTCTTTATGCTGCTATATCTACTACCGTTTAAGCGGTATCGTGGAAGATATGGTACGTGATAGTGCTATTGCTAGATACTGTGGACAGTCTGCGAATCAATTAAGAATTTTGAAATCTGCTGAGAGAGTTATGGAACTCATACAGGAATTAGATAAATACTTTAATTAACTAAAAGGAGAAATATTATGGCTAGAACTAAAGGACTTCCATCTATTCGTCAAAGAAAGGATAAGAACGGCAAAAAAACAGGATTATGGGAAGCTCAAATAAACTTAGGAAAAGACCCTCTAACTGGCAAACCTAAAAGGGTATCTATTTACGGTAAATCTCAAGCTGAATGTAAGGAAAAATTGATTGAAGCCCTTGGGGCGGTGCAAAATCAAACCTTTGTTGAACCTAATAAAATAACCTTGTCAGATTGGCTAGATACTTGGCTAAAGGAATATAAGCAGGGGAATGTTAGACAGACGACCTACAGCAGCTATGAATATATTATTCGGATCCATATTAAGCCGGGTTTAGGTGTTACCTATCTAAAAGACCTAAGACCGGAACAAGTACAAAAGCTTTATAATAAAAAAACTGCTTCGGGGCTTTCCGCTAGAACTGTACGGTATATTCATACGGTACTGCATGAAGCATTGGAGCAGGCAATAAAGAATAGCCTGGTTGTAAGAAATGTTACCGAAGCGACAGTGTTGCCAAAGCAAGCAAAAAAAGAAATGAGAGTATTAACTCCGGAGGAACAAAAAAAGTTCCTTGAGGTTTGCAATGAAGATAAAATGGGGATCATTTTTAAACTTGACTTGGCTACAGGATTAAGAAGGGGAGAATTATTAGGCCTTAGATGGAAGGATGTAGACTTAAAGCAAGGTGTAATCCATGTGAGGCAAGCTATATCCAGGGTAAAGACTAATTATGACGAAAACAGTAAAGAAAGCAAAACATCAATAATCTGCCAAAACCCAAAGACCGCTAAAGGTATAAGAACTATTCCCTTAATGGAAAATATGATCACTGAACTTAAAAGATATAAGGAGCAACAACGGGCGGAACGCAGAGAATTGGGCTTAAGTGAGATTTATGACGGTTTAGTGTTTACTGCCTATACTGTAACCAAGGAAATTAATCCGGAAACTAACGAGGAAGTAAAAATTGTTGAGGCAAAACCCATTGACCCCCGTAACCTGAATAGAAGTTTTTATGAACTAATCAAAAAGGCCAAGATTAAGAAAGCAAATTTACACTGCCTGAGGCATACATTCGCCACAAGGTGTCTTGAACAAGGGATAGATGCCAAGATAGTGCAAGAGCTTTTAGGCCATTCTTCAATAGCTTTAACTCTTGATCTTTACACTCATGTAATGCCGGAGACTAAGAAGGATGCTATAAATAAGCTTAATATTCTGTTCAATTAAGGAACTACGAAATTGCGTTTATTTAAACCGTCAGGGTAATTGCTGGCGGTTTTTTTTATTTTGCAGTACAAATGCAGTACAATTTAAAAGTGTAAAGCGATTTTACTTTACAGGAAGTATTTTCTTTAATTAATTTTCATCAAAGATTATTTGTCCAATCTGCCTAAATAATTATGCAACAAAAAACCCCAAGGGCTGAAACCCCTGAGGCTCTAACTGTTTGGCTGGGGTATTTGGATTCGAACCAAAAGAATGGCGGATCCAGAGTCCGCTGCCTTACCGTTTGGCTATACCCCAATGAATGAAATTCTAGTGGTCGGGACGACAGGATTTGAACCTGCGACCACCTGAT
>JBMNUR010000056.1:0-12653 GCA_050946395.1 Peptococcales bacterium | reverse complement strand
CCTATGCTGTTCTAATTTAATCATCTGTTTTTTGCTTTTTATTTTTGTTTTCTTGTTTGAATCTCTTTGTTTCCTTTTTCATTTCTTTTTTTAATTCTTTATCTGCCTTTTTCCATGCTTTCTTTTTGACTTCATGTTTCTTTTGAATTTCTTCCTTTAATTGACCCTTCTTTTCTACTATTTTTTCTTTAACTATCGCTAAATCATCTTTAGTGCACTTTTCTGGTGCAGGTTGTAGTAAAACTTTTTTATTTTGGACTATGGTTTTGCCAATTTTTTTGGCAACATCCCGTTGGTGTAATCCTAATTCTTTAGTAATATTGCCCCAACCTAAACCAGTAGCTCTAAGTTTAACTACTTCATCAATACTAACTTGTGCGTTTTCTGCAAGAGAGAAGGCTAGCCCAATTTCCCCATAACCATAACCTGCTTCTCTTAAAATAGCTACTTGTTCGTCTACAGTTAAACCTTCCAATGTATTAATTAATTCTTTTTCAGTATCTTCTTTTGCCTGTTCTTGTTCTTTATCTATTTCTTCTTGGGACTCTTCAGTTACATCTTGTTCTTCAGTTACATCTTGTTCTTCATCAGTTTCTGTAGTTGTATTAGTATCTTCTTTTTCTAGCTCACCAATAATATCGGAAGTAATTTTAATTATGGCCAAATTTGCTTTAATTTCTTTAAGATTAGCTTCTAGTTCAGGTAAGTCTGCCTTTACCTTATTAAGTATTTGTATATTATCATCTAAAAGCTTTTCGATTTGTTCAACTAATTCTTTAACTGATAAACCCTTAGCTACTGTTTGTTCTGTTTGCTCTTGGGCTTTGATTAGTGTAGCTGCATATTCATTAACCGCCGCTTTTACTAATTCAAATTTTCCGGCTTCATCCATAGCCTGCGCTTCAGCTAATCTTTTTTCAGCAAACTCTGCTAATAAAGCTGCCTTATCTTCACTGGAAAATGTTAGGTATAACTGCACTTTTTCAAAAAGCCTTTTAATACTATAGAATGTTTCATCAGGTGTAGTGCCGGCATCAACACTAATAATAAATATCTCGGCAGGTTCTTGTCCGTTATTTATCTCAACTTCTAATTGAGAATTGCCCCCATCAGCACAGACACTAATAGCACTAATATTTAAAATAAACATTACTAAAAGGATAATTGTAATAAACTTTCTTTTCATATAATTTCCCCCATTGAATGTATTTACCAAGGCGCCTTTGCTAGTATAAGTTTCGCTAGACAAAGTTTCTTTTCGAGGGATGAAAAGAAAAACAGGGCTAAAGTCCTATTTAAGTTGGAATTTTGGAAGGACGTAGAAAAAGGGCGACCAAAGGTCCCCCAGCCTGTTAACAAGGTTATTAAAACAAAATCCATATAAATTTATTATCATAAGTGAAGCATTTGGCGAGTTTAGATAAAAAGAACGCAGACGGCTCAAGACCAGAGTTAGCAACTGTTTGACCCGACACTTAATCGCAATACATAAGTTTCCAATTAAGTGTCGGGGAGTTTTGCTAATTCCTGAAGCTGTTGAGTTCACTCACAATAAATTGTTTGAGCCAGCGTAACGTTGATAAATATGGAGTTTGTCATTCCCGTGGTCTTAAAGTTGGGAAAAGGATTACATCTCTAATTGATGCGGAGTCGGTCAAAAGCATGATCAATCGATCAATGCCGATACCTAATCCTCCTGTGGGAGGCATACCATACTCTAAAGCCCGAACAAAGTCTTCATCCATCATATGGGCTTCCTCATCACCTTTTTCCCGCTCTTCCACTTGACGCATAAATCTTTCTTTTTGATCAATTGGATCATTTAGCTCAGAAAATGCATTGGCTGTTTCACGACCAACAATAAAAGCTTCGAAACGAGAAGTAAAATTAGGGTCGTCTGTCTTACGTTTAGCTAATGGCGATACTTCAATGGGATAATCCATTATAAATGTTGGCTGGATTAAATTTGGTTCAACTGTTTCTTCAAATATTTCATTAAGCACACTACCTTTGGTAGCGTCCTTGGGTACGGCAATATGTAGCTTTTTAGCAGCTTCCCTAGCCTCTTCATCACTCTGAATTTCGTTGAAATCTATACCCGCATATTTTTTGACGGCATCCACCATAGTAATCCTTGTCCAGGGTGGAGTCAGGTCAATTTCTGTGCCCTGATACATTATCTTAGTAGTGCCAAGACATTTTTGGGCAATATAAGCTACCATTTCTTCCGTTATGCGCATCATATCATGGTAATCACCATAAGCCTGATATAATTCCATCATCGTGAATTCCGGGTTATGTTTAGTAGAAATCCCTTCATTTCGGAAAACCCGACCTATCTCATAAACCCGTTCTATCCCACCAACAATCAGACGTTTCAAATGAAGTTCTAAAGCAATACGCATATAAAGATCAATATCTAAAGCATTATGATGGGTAATAAAAGGTCTGGCAGAAGCACCACCGGCAATCGCATGTAAGGTAGGTGTTTCTACTTCTAGGAAACCTCTTTGATCTAAAAATTCACGCATAGCTTTAATAATTTTGCTGCGCAAAATAAATGTATGTTTGACCTCGGGATTCATAATCATATCAACATAACGTTGACGATAGCGAAGTTCAACATCTTTAAGCCCGTGGAACTTTTCCGGTAGTGGACGAAGAGACTTAGTTAGGAAAGTTAATTCCTTAACAGCAATTGTAACCTCACCTTTTTGAGTGATGAAAATCGTTCCTCGAACACCCAGTATATCTCCAATATCGGCTTTCTTGAATAAATCATGGTTTTCTTCACCCACATCATTAAGCCGAGAATAAATCTGAATTTGTCCACTTACATCCTGGAGGTTAGCAAAGCCCGCTTTGCCGTGCCCTCTTTTAGCCATCAACCTACCAGCTACTACAACTTCCTCTTGACTATCAATAAATTCTTGGGCCTTATCAAGAATTTCCTGGGCATGATGAGTAGGTTCAAACTTATCGCCGAATGGGTTAATACCTTTGGCTTTAAGCTCTTCTAATTTTTCCAGGCGCACCTTTATGAGTTCATTTACATCTGTTGTTTGTTCTATATGGTCTGTCACGGTAAATCCCCCTAATCTGTTGGAACTACTTATTACTTATATCAATAACCTCAAATTTCAACTTGCCTGCAGGTGCATCTACCTCAACAGTTGAGCCAACTGCCTGGCCTAATAGTGCTTTACCTACGGGAGATTCATTAGAGATTAAGTTTTGCAAAGGATCAGCTTCTGCAGAACCAACAATTTTATATTCAATAACTTCATCAAACTCTATATCCTTTAAGGTAACGGTAGAACCAATAGATACTATCCCTGCTTCTCTTTCGTCATCTTCAATAACTTTAGCGTTTCTTAGCATTTTTTCGATAGTTATAATTCTACCTTCAATAAATGCTTGTTCGTTTTTGGCATCTTCATATTCGGAGTTTTCACTTATATCACCAAATTCAATAGCCTGCTTAATTCTTTCTGCGACTTCTTTTCTTTTTACTGTTCTCAAATTATCCAGTTCTTCCTCAAGTCTCTGCAGACCTTCTCTGGTCAAAATTACCTCTTTTTCAGCCATAGTATACTCTCCCTTTTTCAATCTTTTTCTATCCTTTTTTATGCCAGATAATACGAAAATGTTACTTTTTTTCCACTTGGTGCTTATATGAAGATAAGCACTTCAGCCCTCCACGGCCTCAGTGCTTTTTTGTAACTACGGTAATTATAATGATGGAGTCTCTTTTTGTCAAGGGTTTACAATTTATCCAAATTTGGCAAAGCAAATTTGGATAAGGTTTCGCTTCGCTAGGTTAATTCGTTCACCTAACAGCTCACTAAGTTTAGAGACTGGCCGATGACTAGACTGCATCTTCATTGCGGGTGATAGGCAGCATTATCACCCAACTTGTCGTGCCTCTCGGGCTGCTTTTTTTGTTAAAAATATTTGTTCCTCTGTTAAATTTTTTTCAAAGCTTCGCATTCCTGCTAATTTAAAATTATGCTTTTTAGCTAAACTTTGTATCTCCAGTACCTTTTCAATACTTAATTCCCTTCCCAGGGAATAATTCTCCCATCTATTTTCCAAAGCTAAAATCATCGTCTCTGCCATACATGCATAAGCCAGGCCGGGAGGAAAGCCAAAGTTGAAGTTAAAATTTACTGGACCTGGTACTTTAATTACTCCGCCCTCAATTACTAATACATCTTTACGTTTCTTCTGAACTGCTAAGGAAACGTCACGGGGTCGTGCCACATCACAAACTATAGCTCCAGGTTTTAAATCCTCGGGATTAATAACCGTATCCACCGAAGAAGTAACAGAGATCACTATATCAGCTTTGCGAAGAACTTCATTAGTCCTACTCACTTCCGTAGCTATACCACTTTCGTACATGATGGTACGGGCTAGTTTGGTTAACCGTTCATCATTCCTGGCTAGAAGCATTAAATATTTACACTTTCTTGCCATTAACCTAGCGACTATGCTCCCGATTGAACCTGTTGCACCCAAAACTGCCACATAGGCCTGTCTGATATCAATATCCATCAACTTACAGGCTTCAAGGGTTGCTTCTATGGCACTAGCTACTGTATAGCTATTCCCGGTGGTCACAGGAATATTACTATTATTTGCAATAGTAATACCTGCATCCCCAACTACTGAAGTCATAGCTCCCAAGCCTACTATTTGAGCCCCAAGTTTTTCAGCTACTTTGACAGATTCTAATATTTTCTTTAGGGATACTTCTTCTTTTAGCGTTAATAATTGGCGTGTAGTTAAAGGGCAAGCTACAAAAAAGCCCTCCACCTCGGCAAATGGTGATTTTACACCCTCAATTTGCGATACCTTCATAGGTGGTATATATTTAAAAGTTTTTTCTACTAAGCTTTCTGGCAACTTTTCTAAAAGTGGATATTTCCGGTAGATATCTTTAGTTTCCAATGGATGAAAGATAAATGCAAACTTATTCATTATATTCCCCCTAGGCTAAATTGGCATCTGGAAATTCTAAAATACGGGGAACAAATCCTACCTTATCTAAAAGTAGCTGATACTCCTCAGCCTTCAACTCTTTTCCTCCACCAGCCAAAGCAACTAAAACAGCTTCCATTACATTGGTGCCAAATGATCTACCATCCAACTCAGGTGTTGTAGTGATCAGACTAGCTATTCCTCTCTCTTTTAGCAACTCAATATCTTCCGGAGTAACGGTATTGGTAATTATCACTTTGTTAATCAATGTCTTGGGTAGATATCTTTTAATAAATAAGAAATCACCGGCGATAATATCTGCCGCCTGATAGTACTCACTAAATTTATCTACACTAGATTCTTGTTTTGCCCCTGTAGGGTAAATCATTTCAAAAGGTAACTGACTGGCAATGGGTGCAATCACATGGGCTGCTCTAGCCAATGTTTTTAAAGACTTAAGTGGGAAAGGTATACCCAGGCCAAAAATTAAATCACCATAAGTAACTTGAGCCCCACAGCTTTCTAAAGCCTCTGCCATCCCAAAGCGATCAACACCACAAACCAGGAGTACATGTTTGCCGCGAAAATCCAGCTTTTTGCTTTCTTGTAAATATTCTATTACGCGTCTTTCCAAAGTATTCTTTAATCCGCTGCCATCTACCATTGGTGAAAGGCGAGCGGCTTCCTTTATTCTTTTCGCATCTCGTAATACATAACGTTTTTCACCTGCTACAATATATAAATCTATACCACCCATGCCAAAAGCATCTATTTTACCGTCCAATTCTCTAATCTTTTGAATTGCTAAGTCAATATTTCCATCTGTACCGATTCTCTCAATGCTAAAGTTTTCCCCTAAAATATTCACTTCTACTTTATGATTTCTTTTTTGCGAACCTAAGCTTACACTTACAACTCTTTTCAACTTTTGATCCCCCCTACTAGAAAAGCTAGGTTTTGTACATTTATATTCTAACATTATTCTTATATTGTTTCCAATTTGCGGCAAAATAAAAAACGTTTAAAAATACCTAGAAGGAAACCTTTTTTATTCGTTACGGAAATTAATAGGCTAAGGTGATATATAATTTCCTATAAAAAAATAAAAACCAGCTTGCGCCGGTAAAAACAATGAAAGAGTGAAGGAGATTGAAGATAAATTAAGGGGGGCATTAAATTATGCTATCGAATAATTATTATCACCAGCCCAGTATATCTCCAATTTGGATGTTTTTTTCTTGTGCGATTCCGCTGGCTACTTCTAAAACATAATATGCAGCTTTATGAGCAGCTTTCGTACCTGGAGCCATGTTTTCCCTTATATAAATAACTTGTTTTTGCCTGTTTAGAAAAATTGCATCTATTGCAAACTTCATACCAATACAATGAATAGCATTACAAGGTACTAAAACCATTCCTTGTCCTTTTGCGAGACCGTCTCTCCCAAGTAAACCCTTTAGTCTAGCAAAATACGTATCAGCTAATTCAATCTTATCGCCTATAATAATACCGTTTGTAACATTAATAACCGAAAGTAACTGCAATAATTTCACCTCCAAGGGGAAAGAAGCTATTGAATACCATACTTTCATTGCGAGCCGATAGGCGTGGCAATCCAGATCGCCACGTCACTATCACTCCTCGCGATGACAAAATAGCGACTTTTTTCATAGCATTGACACGATTGGGCAATCTTTCAGTAATGACAGGAAAAATTTTTGTCTCTTGCATCTTGCTTCTTATATATATTACGTTTAAGTCTATATGATCGTTCATATGTTAATTACCCAAGTTTTCAAACATCTGCATAGCGGCGGGGCCTAAGAGAACTATAAATATTGTCGGAAAAATAAATAATACTAAAGGAATGAGCATTTTTACAGGTGCTTTCATAGCTTTTTCTTCAATCCGCTGTCTACGCTTTCTACGCATTTGTTCGGATTGAATCCGCAAAACGTTGCCAATACTAACACCTAGCTGATCGGCCTGAACAATGGCACTGATAAAAGTATTAAGATCATCTACACCGGTCCGTAATCCTAAATCTCTTAAAGCTTCCCGACGTTGTTTGCCCATTTTGATTTCCTGTAATGTTTTGGCAAATTCCGTCGAAATAGCTCCCTTAGTCTTTTGTACCACCCTTTGTAAAGCTGCATCAAAACCCAAACCGGCCTCGACACTTACTGTCAACAAATCCAATACATCCGGCAAATCACTGGTAATTGACCTCTGCCGCGATTTTGTCCTCATGTTTAAATACATATCTACTAACACATAGCCTAAAACGATTCCCCAAAAGGCCCAAAAAATATTTAAAAAAGGCCCAAAATGGCCTAAATAACCGAAAGCATATCCTAAAATACCGAAGATGACTGCTATACTATAATGAAGGGAAATAAATTCCGTAGTACTTAAGCCACCAGGATTTCCGGCAAGGATTAGTTTTTTTTCTAAATTGGCCCGCTTTTTAGCCGGTGTAAATTTTCTAGTAATAGCTGATAACCAGTTCAAAAAAGGTCGAATAATACGTTCGAAGAAAGGTTTTTCTAATTCCTCATCAAGGTGTTCTTTTCTTTTTCCTACTTTTATTTTTTCCAGCCGAAGCATTACCTCCATTCTTCCGGAAACAAAAATCAAATACCCTCCATAAATAAAAAGTGTTCCTGCTAAAAAGCTTCCAACTAATATAAGCCAAAGCAACAAAATCTCCCCCTAAACTTCTATATTTACTATCTTGCGTATAAAGATAAAACCAACTATCTGGGAAAAAACGCCGGCTATTAACATATAAATACCAATTGGTTTAGCTAACATTTCGCCAATATACCCAGGATTAATAACAAGAAGTATTGCAAAGAGTATAGGGGGCATTAGTCCTATAACAAGCCCTGATATACGCCCTTGAGCTGTTAAGGTTTTGATTTCCCCTTTAATCCTAATCCGCTCCCGTAAGGTGTTTGAGATGTTATCAAGTATTTCTGCAAGGTTTCCACCAATCTGCCTTTGAATCAAAACCGCCGTTATCATTAAATCCAAATCATCGCTTTCGATTCTACTTGCCATATTCGCTAAAGCCTGTTCGGTAGGTGTACCAAAGTTAATCTCTCGTAGTGTTTTGCCAAACTCCATAGCTAAAGGCCCGCCCATCTCCTTACTCACAAGTTCCATAGCTTGTTGAAAGCTATAGCCTGCTCTCAATGAATTGGACATTACCGTCAAACAATCACCAATCTCTAAATTTAACTTTTCGAAACGAGCCTGCTTTTTGCTTTTTACAAAGAGGCTAGGTCCAATGAATCCTAGCGTTCCCAAAACTATTAAGGTACCTAACCCACCTAAGATAAACCCGACACTTCCACACAGTATAATAACGAAAATATTAAACACAATATATTCCGAACCCCGCATGGGGATGTCGGCCTTTAAAAGTTCATTTTCAACTTTTTTCGTATAACTTCTAGTTTCAAATACCTTCCCTAATATTCTTAAAATATTTTGTAAGGTAAACTCTTCTCGGGCTTTGATGTGTTCATCAATAATTACTTGCCCCGGCGTCCTGGTAAACTTTCGGAGCCGAGTAAGGATCACTTTCTTTTTCCCGGTGAGCAATTGATAACAACCCAAAATCAATAACAGAATCGTAAGAAAACTAAATAAAGCAATGGCTATTATCATTTTGGCCTCCTTTGCTTTTAGTGACTGGTGACTAATATTCTATTTATAGATTAATATTAATAGTCTATGGTCTATAATTTATGATTTTAAGGTAATGATAATATTAATTTTATATCCGTGTGTGCCCGTAGGGCCCGTGGTTAAATAAGACTAGGGTAAAAATATATCATCGGAGAGCTTAATGCCTTCAGCTTCAATCTGAGGAAGAAATTTGGGGATAATTCCGGTAGCCCTGTGTTCGCCGATAATATTCCCCTTATCATCTACACCTTTTTGTTCATACCTAAAAATATCCTGCATGACGATAACATCCCCTTCCATACCTACAACTTCAGTCACATGAGTTATCTTCCTACTACCATCTCGCAGCCTATTTTGTTGAACAATAATGTCAATAGCCGCGGAAATTTGTTCGCGAATTGCCCTAACCGGCAATTCCATACCTGCCATCAACACCATAGTTTCCAGTCTAGAGATCATATCTCGAGGTGAGTTCGCATGTCCCGTAGTGAGAGAACCATCATGGCCGGTGTTCATGGCTTGTAACATATCAAGGGCTTCTCCCGATCTAACCTCACCTACTACAATTCGATCCGGACGCATCCTTAGTGAGTTACGTACCAGATCCCGCATCGTAATAGCACCTTTACCTTCAATATTGGGAGGACGTGTTTCTAATGTTAGTACATGTTCCTGGCGTAGTTGTAGCTCTGCCGCGTCTTCTATTGTTACAATACGCTCATCATTGGGGATAAAGGAGGATAAAACATTCAAAGTTGTAGTCTTACCGCTTCCGGTCCCTCCCGAGATAACAATATTTAACCGTCCCTTGACACAAGCATCCAAGAATTTTGCAATAGATGGTGTCAAAGTATTGAATCTTATTAAATCATTAACTTTTAGAGGATCTTTCGCAAATTTTCTAATAGTAATGCTAGGCCCCTTTAAAGATAGTGGAGGGATAATCGCATTAACCCGTGAGCCATCAGGTAAACGAGCATCAACCATAGGCATGCTTTCATCGATCCTTCTGCCAATGGGAGCAACAATCTTTTCGATTACGTGCATGACATGAGCATCATCTCTAAAGGAGATATTAGTTAAGGTCAATTTTCCTTTCCGTTCAACATAAACTTGTTTGGGACCATTGACCATAATCTCCGTAACATCTTCATCTTTAATTAATTGCTCAATGGGGCCAAAGCCCAATACCTCCGCTAGTAATTCCGAAGTTATCGTTTGTCTTTCCGAAAAGGGCAAAAACCCGGCATCCCGATCCAAGATAAGAGTTACTAATTCTTCTACTTTCTGAGCTAAGGAAGCATCATTCAAATTTATTTGCTTTAAATCTTTATCCATGTTTTCAATGATTTCTTTATGGATTTTTACTTTTAAAGCTTCATATTTATCGATATTTTCTTCCTTGGGTTTGATCTGTTCTTTGATTGATGATAGTTCCATAGACTGAATCTTATGTTTATCTAGTCTTTGTAATAAGGACAATCCGATCACCTCTTTAGCTTCAATTCGTATAGTCGTCTATTCGTATATATGACTTTTTGTAGGGCGCGAAATCATCCAAAAAGCTTTCCAAAGAGCCTTTTTCGTTGACGGCCTTCTTGTAGTTCTTTCTGATAACCCTTATCTTCAATAACAAGATTGGCCAATTGTTCGACGGCTTTACTGACTTTAGCATTGGTATTACTTAGGACAAAAGGTATTCCTTTATTTACCGAAGTCACTACTAATTTGCCGTCACTAGGTATCTGATGGGCTATAAGAAAATCCAATGCATTCTCCACATCGGTGGAATTGATACCTAAGTCTTCCGACGCTCTATTTAAAATAAGCTTCGTCTTTCCTTTGTGGTGCAAAGAATCTAACAGTTCTAAACTAAGTTTCATATTTTTCACAGTGGGTAAATCCATAGTCATTACCAACAAAACCTGATTGGACATATCCAAGGCACTTAAATTTGTATCCAAGAAAAAAGGTGGAGTATCAATAATTACATAGTCATAGTGTTTACGTAAAATTGTTAAGATTTCTAAGATATTATTGGGTGTGACCAGTTCTGAATACTCGGGTCGCATCGGAGCCGGTAAAATTTTTACCCCGGAAATATGCGGAATAAGATAGCTTTCCACTAATTCTATATTAAGCTCGCCCCTCTCCTGGACAAGTTCAGCGATACTTTTCTTCGGAGAGATATTAAAAAATACTGAAACATCACCAAATTGTAGATCCAAATCAACCAAAGCAACTTTTTTCTTGGTTTTTTTTGAGATTTGGGCTGCCATATTAACTGAAAGGGTAGTTTTACCTACTCCTCCTTTTGTACCAAAAATGGTAATCACCTGGGGCTTAGTATCCTGGGATTTGCCAAATATTTTATTTGTTACTTCCATTTTACCCAGACGTTTTTGTTCTAAGTGATAGGTGCGTTTAATGGTATCTACAAGTTCATCAGCACTAAAAGGTTTGACTAGGTACTCCCTAGCACCAGCCATCATGGCTTTTTTTAAGTACTCTGCTTCCCCTTGGACACTGGTAATTATTACGGAAATATTAGGGAAGTTGAGGGAAATCTTTTCCGTAGCTGCAATCCCATCCATAATAGGCATATTAATATCCATAAGTATTATATGAGGTAAAATTTGCTCGGCTTTTTTTACCGCTTGCTCCCCATTAGAAGCTTCCCCCACTACCTGGATATCCTCTTCAAGTTTTAAAAGCCGGCTGATATTTTCCCTGGTTTCTGCAATATCATCCACAATTAAAACCTTTATTTTATCCATACTATTCCTCCTTTACCTCAAAAACTCTTCCATCGTAAATGGTGGTGTATATCCGGTACTATCATCAACCGGTGAACGAAGCATCAGACGAATAACACCCCGTTGACTAGCCATCATCAAAGGTTTGGCTTCAGATAATGTTACTGCCAGAGTAATAGTTTTTGTTTCTACTTGTGTATTTGTTTCAGCAGAGTTTTTATCCATTAACTTGCCTGTGGCCAAAACCTCGATATCCTGCAGCACCATTAATGTATAAGTTTTGGGATTGTCTTCACCAATTGCTACAGTTCCAATTACATCAACCCTATCTCCCGGCTTGATCAACCCTGAAATACCGCTCACTTCATCAACGGGAATAGTTAATGCTCTTTTACCCTTGGGAACTAAATATGCTAACCCTTCTTTTTGATCCCCTGGGGCTATAACTTGGTTTTTCAAAATACTTTCACCTAAATTTATTGGTACAGTAAGTATATTGCCGATAACTTCCGATTTATCAGTAATTTCTAAGGCATGGGTATACTGAAAAGGAATCTTTTTCATACTAATCATACTTGCGGATATTTGCGTATTCGCTAAAATATCCTGATTGGCCACTACAATTTCCACATACTCATTTTCATCTAAAGCTGCCTCTACATCTTGAATATAACTAAGTACTAGATAGGTAGTTAATAAACCAAACACTAAAGCAATAATAATTACTATTTTATTGCGCATGCTGTCACCTCATTTTCGTCTATTCGTCTATTCGGATCGCCACGTCGCTATCGCTCCTCGCGATGACACAATAGCGACTTCTCTCATAGTGTCATTACGAGCGTTAGCGAAGCAATCTATACTTTCCTTTCGACTCTTTCACTGTTCCACTTTTCCACTCTTTCACTGATTCAGTTCACTATTTCAGTTCACTGAATCAGTCTCACAGCTACCAAGCCGAAGTCTTGGGCATTGGGATCAATTTCACCGGAAGCAATGGTTTTGACAAATTTACCTTTGACATAACTTTCATTTCCTTGGCCGGTAACATCATCTATTAAAAATACCGAGAAACCAATAATTTTTACTTTTTTCTTAGCAACAGGTTCAATTACCGGAACTTTAATCAACCTGCTGCAATCCCGGACAAAATTATCTACCGTGCAATAGGGTACATGTTTGTCCTCACTGATACGATAGTCAATTGCTTTTTTCGTC
>JBMNUR010000055.1:0-12712 GCA_050946395.1 Peptococcales bacterium | reverse complement strand
AGCAAACAAATGAATTGCCTGAACTAGTTGATAATTAAAATTAATAAAACCAAGCCATCTATTTATATTGCCAAACGTGCTGGTTTTTCATGGCCAAAAATGGGGGTTTTCAAATGGCCATTGACAAGATTCCACCTCACGATGGACACCCTTGTCTTAAGCTAACGGTTGGCACTATCAACCCCCGTATCGGACTTTCACCGACTAGTTTACGACCATGCTGGGCGCACAAAATATAAAGCTTGCAGTATCTCTGCAAGCTTTTACCTAAATCGATATGCTATTTTCTTTTTGATATTTTACACGTCGAGTTTGTAAGAACCAAACAATTGCTAGGACAGTAATACCAAACAAATCAGTGTAAATACCAGGTTTAATTAAAGTAATACCTGCAATGAAAAGAAAAATTCGCTCGTACCATTTATCATTAGTAATGAAATAATTTGTTGTCGAAGCACCAATACAAACCATACCGATAATAGCAGTAATTATGGCAATACCAACACTTAGAGAAAAGGTTAAGACTGTTGATCCTTCGGGTCGTACTAAAATCAAAATTGGTGAAAGAGCAAAAATATAAGGTACCAAGTATGCGGCAAATCCTAATTTGAAAGCTTCTAAACCTGTTTTTAGAGGATCAGATTGGGCTATGCCCGATCCAGCAAAGGCGGCCAAAGCTACCGGTGGAGTTATATCCGCTACAATACCAAAATAGAAGACAAAAAGATGGGCAGCTAAGGGTTCTACACCTAATTGTATTAATGCGGGAGCAGAAACTGTTGCTTGGATGATATAATTTGCTGTTGTAGGCACACCCATTCCGAGAATTAAAGAACAAAGCATCGTAAATAACATAGTAAGGTAGATATTTCCACCCGCTAAAGAAACTATACCTCCTGCCATTTTCATACCTAAACCTGTTAAGGTAATGATACCGACAATAATTCCCGCCGTAGCACAGGCGGCTACAACAGGTAATGCCGATTTAGCTCCTTCTTCCAATCCTTTAATGATATCTCGTAAAGATAAACGAGTTTCTTTGAGAAACATAGAAGACCCGATACATAATAGAATCGCATAAAATGCCGCTAACATAGGTGTAAAACCTTTTACTAAAAGATAGATAATACCAACAATTGGAGTAGCAAGAAACCATTTTTTCTTAAATAGTTCCTTCCATTTGGGTAGTTTTTCTTTAGCTATACCAACTAAACCAGCTTTTTTAGCTTCAAGATGGACAGTAATAAATATTCCGGTAAAATAAAGAAGGGCTGGAATTGCAGCAGCTATAGCTATCCTAGTATAGGGAATATTTAAAAATTCCACCATAACAAATGCTGCAGCACCCATGATTGGTGGCATTAATTGCCCGCCTGTTGATGCAGCAGCTTCAACAGCACCGGCAAATTCTTTACGATAACCAACGCTTTTCATTAGAGGTATTGTTACAGATCCTGTACCTACGGTATTAGCAACAGAACTTCCGGATACTGTACCTTGGGCGGCACTTGCAATAACAGCTGCTTTAGCAGGTCCTCCAACTGCACCACCTGTGAGACCAATTGCTATATCAGTCAACCAGTCACCAATTTTAGTTTTCTTTAAAAAGGTTGCAAAAAGCATAAATAAGAAAATGAAGGTTGAAGATACTTGAATTGGAATCCCCAAAATCCCTTCCGTACTAATCCATTGAAATACCGCAATTCTTTTAATACTAAGGCCGGGATGGGCCATAAAGTCCGGAAAATACTTACCAAAATATGCATAGAATAAAAAGAATGTAGCAAGACTTACAATTACAGGCCCTGCTAGTCTTCGCGTGGCTTCCAGTACCAATAAAACAGCTATAATCCCAATAATCATGTCAATGTCAGTATATACTCCTGCCCGCCAAACTAATTCTTCATAAAAGATAACATGGTAAGCGGCAACAGCAAAACCTAAAAATGATAATAGATAGTCATACCAGGGAATTTTGTTACTAACGGTACCTTTTTTTGCTGGGTATAGAAGAAATATTAAAACTAGTGCAGTACCTACGTGTGGAGCTCTTTGTAATGTTGATGGGAAAACTCCTCGTGCAGCAGTATATAATTGAACTAATGACCAAATAACAGCAACAATAAAGATAAATTTTGCAATCGGACCCTTTAATCTCCGGAAAGCATATTCCCTATCATATTTGGCCAAAATTTTTTCTGATAGTTCTTGATCTAACAATTGGCCGTTTTCTATGTGTTTAATCTCATTTTGCTTTTCTGCCATATTTTAACCTCCTCCATTAAGAATTGGCCCCAGGATTTTTTTTGAACTCCGATATGCACATACCCACCAGGACGGTATATTTTTTTTAACTCGGTATTTTTCCCATTATAAACCAATGTATGGTTAGCAACGATAGCTCCAATTGTTACCGGTACCCTTTCAAACATCAGTTCATATCCGATAACTGTAAATTTTCCGTTTTCAATAATCCATTCCTGATTATAATGCGGCATAGCTGGTAAATTAGGACCAAATTCATCAAAAACCATTTTTACAATAGGTATTTCTCCAGGTGCTTTGATCTGATAAGTTTCAATAACAGGTTGCAAAGTTACTGAATGAACCCATTGAACATCAAACAAATCACCAAGTTTGGCTTTTTGTTGGTAAACTAGTTGCTCAGATCCATCTACTCGTACTTCTAAGATATGAACTGGTAGCAAGCAAAGATTCAGTATTAAGATAACTGCTATTAAAAAAACATATATCTTTTTCATAAATAGGAAGGCCGAGGACTAATAGCACTCGGCCTCCACCCCCTATTTAATTAATCTATAGGTTTAATTTCATCAGGAACATTTACACCTTTTTCTAGGAAATATTTATAGGCACCTGGATGTAGAGGGGTTGTAATACCCGAAAGGGCCGTATCTAAATTCCCAGCACTTATTTCATCTGCAAGCCACTGTGCAGCAGCATGAGCTTGAGCTACTTCTGCAGTTTTTTCATACCAAACTTTTGTTAGCTCATATACTACATCTTCAGGTAAATCTGGCTTAACATATAAAGCAGCCTGACAATTTATTGTATACTTATCTTCAGCATTACCATAAGTACCAGCAGGGATAATATACTGGCTGAAGAATGGATACTTTGCCTTGATCTTTTCAAATAGGCTATCGCTAATTTCAATTATTTCAATATCCCGAACCGTTTGAATGTCTTGAATTGCTGCAGCGGGAACACTTAATACGTTAAATGCCGCATCTAAATGGCCGTCTTTCATCTTACTGGCTGCATCACCGAAAGCGTCATATTGAGCATTGACGTCTTTAAATGATAATCCTGCTTCACTGAAAACTGCTTCTGTTAATACTACTGTACCACTACCTACCGGACCAACTGCAACTCTCTTACCTTTCACATCTTCTAAAGTTTTAATGTTACTATCTTTTAAAGCTACTCCTTGATATACTTCAGGATAAATAACACCAATAGCTCTAAAGTTTTTACTTGGTGATTTAAAGGAACCTTTTCCGTTCCAGGCATCATCAGCAATATTATTCATGGCCATACCTAGTTCAACTTCTCCAGCATGAACTCTATTTATACTCTCTACCGATGCACCACCTGGTTGGCTTGTTACCTGGACATTTTCAAGGTATTTATTCCAGGTGTTAGCCATAGCTCCTCCTAGCGCAAAATAGGTACCACCTGTTGAGCCTGTAATAATGCTAATTTGTAATTTACTTGCTTTTTGAGGTTCTTCTTGGGGTTGTTGTGGTTGCTGGTTGCCAGTATTTTCTTTACCTCCACATCCTGCTAATACTATACTGCTCATAAACACTATAACTAAAAAAACAGCTAATTTTCTTTTCAAATAAAATACCTCCTTAATTTTATTTAATTGGTAATAAGTAATTTGTTACCAAAAATAATTAATTTATATGAGCAAATTAGTCACATAAAACCCATTACTAGGTTGTAGGTTGTCTGTGCTTTTTAAAAAATAATATCCTCATCCTTATTGGGATATTTTATGATCTCTCCTTCCCATGTTCTAATTGTCAATTGATCTCGACCAGTGGATATTAGGTATTCTGGTAACATTGGTGTCTTGCCCTTACCTTCTGGGGCATTAATAATAAAAGTGGGAATTGCTAAACCTGATGTATAGCCACGTAAATTTTCCATTATTTCAATACCAACATCTACACTAGTCCTAAAGTGCATTGTTCCTACTACACCTTTAGCATGGAAAATATAATAGGGTCTGACTCTGATTTTAAGAAGTTCATGATTTAATTTTTTCATCACGTGAACATCATCATTTATTCCTTTTAAGAGTACTGCTTGGTTACCTAATGGTACTCCTGCATTAGCCAGCATCTCACATGCTTTTTTCGACTCTTGGGTTACCTCCATAGGGTTATTAAAATGAGTGTTCACATAAACAGGATGGTGTTTTTTTAACATTTCGCAGAATTCCGGAGTAATTCTTTGGGGTAAAGTAACTAACATTCTTGAACCTAGCCGCTTATATTCAAGATGGGGAATTTTGTCGAGCTCACCTAGAAGCCAATCCAGTAAATTATCAGATAAAGTAAACGGGTCACCACCAGTAATTAAAACATCTCTAATTTCGGAATTGTTTTTAATATAGTCAACCGCTTCGCTGAGTTCTTCTTTGGACCGTGGAATATCTATTTCACCTATATTTCTTCTGCGTTGGCAATGTCGGCAATACATGGCGCATTGATTAGTAACATTAATAATTAAACGATCTGGATATCTACGGGTAATACATGTAGCAGGGTTAGTAAATTCCTCAGCCATTGGGTCAGCACTACCTATACCCTCTTGCAATTCCAAACCTGTTGGAACTGATTGTAGAAATATGGGATCTTTGAAATAATCACCATCCCAGTCGATTAAAGACAGGTAATAAGGAGAAATAGCCCATCTAAATTTTTTACCCACATTATCAATGTCTTGTTTCTGTTTATCGGTTAGTTTTAATACCATATTTAGTTTTTTAGTATCTGTTATTCTATTTCTTATTTGCCAGTGCCAACTATTCCAATCCTCATCAGTAGCATTAAATAGTTGTTTTAATGTTGTTTGTCTTTTCTCAATATCCTCTTGTCGATCTAGACCAGTCAAGATTTTCTCCCGAGCCTCTAAATAGGGTTGAATCTTACTTTTTAACACCGCGGCCCGTTCTAACGAAATTTCTCTTGAACTTTTTTTATGGGGAATATCCATTTTTGCCTCCTCCTATAATGATTTTTAAAACTATATTTATTTTAAGTGAAAAAATACCTTGTTTTTAGAATTATAACTTAATTTTATAAAAAGGCAAGTAAATCTGGTTTATTGAGAAAAAAATGACTATGAAATTTTTTTATATTATAAATTTCAGTAGTCAAAATAGAAATAATAAAAAAATAAAATTAAACATCTGGCACTTTAATGTTATTTAATTATCTGCTCCTTTTTTGCTAAATTTAAATAATGATTTGAAACTAGATTTTTCACTTTGTCTTTTAAAGGTTCATTAGGCACCTCTATATGGGTAAACCACTGACCCTTCTGCCATGCATAGATTGAACAACTGTTATCACGATTGAATTCTACTTCCATTTGGGAAAAATATTCTTCTAAACCAATCATATTCAACCAGTTACTCCAGAATAATTGAATTTTTTCCTCCGAAGGAAATTTAATTATTTTAATTTTTATTGGTTTATCAGGGTAACGGTATTCCATTTCATAACCTATAGTATCTTGTTCAAATTTAATGCCGTCTAATTCTTTTATGTCTGATTTTGATAATTTATTTAAATCTAGTTGTTTTAAATCTATTTTTGTAACTTCTTCTAATGAAATATTATCAGGAGGTGCCGTAATTTGCGAATTTTTTTGATTGCAACCAGCAAGAAGAAAAATTAAAAGGATTAAAAAAAAGCCCATAACCTTTCTCAAATCCATTTTATCACCGACTTTAAAATAATGTTTGTACCGCAAAATATTAATTCTACATTTTTAATGGAAATCCTGCTACTTTTTACTAAATAGTAATATATAGTATAAAAAATGGTGGGCAATTAAACTTGCAATCTACAAATAGTATAAAAAATACATAAAATTATTATTGACAATATATATTATATGATGTAAAATTATTTTTGCGCATATAGGGGTGTGGCTCAATTGGTAGAGTAGTGGACTCCAAATCCATTGGTTGCGGGTTCAAGTCCTGCCGCCCCTGCCAAAATCTCCATTAAGGAGATTTTTTTTACGCTAAATATCTTAGTATGCTAATAAAAATCAACTATTGAATATTTAAAAAGGGAGTATAACTACTCCCTTTTTAAAATTTCGTAGGAAATTATTTTTCATCCTCTTTTTTCTTGCTATTAATGATATCTTCGGCAATCCTTTGAGGTACATCTTCATAATGAGATAATTCCATTTTAAAGCTGCCTCTAGCCTGAGTAATTGATTTTAGATCAATGGCATATCGGAACATTTCCGCTAAAGGTGCCTGGGCCCGAATGACTTGTAACTTCCCTTTGGGTTCCATTCCCATAATTCGGCCTCGTTTACTGTTAAGGTCACCCATAATATCACCCATAAATTGTTCAGGACAAAGAATTTCTACATTCATAATCGGTTCAAGTAAAACCGGATTAGCTTTTTCCATACCTTTTTTAAAAGCTAAAGAACCTGCAATTTTGAAAGACATCTCATTGGAGTCTACAGGGTGGTATGAGCCATCAACTAAGGTAGCTTTAACATTAGTAACAGGATATCCTGCTAAAATTCCTTCTTGCATCGCTTCTCTAATGCCTTTTTCAACGGCTGGGAAATAGTTTCGAGGAACGGCTCCTCCAAAAACGGTTTCATGGAATTCAAAATCAGCATCAGGAAGTGGTTCTAGGGTTAACCAAACATCACCATATTGACCAGCACCACCTGATTGTTTCTTATGTTTACCTTGGATTTTTACAGTACCCCTTATGGTTTCACGATAAGGTACCTTAGGGGTACGCATTTCTACTTCCACCCCAAATTTAGCTTTCATGCGATCCATAATTATTTCTAAGTGTAGGTCTCCCATCCCTTTTAAAATCGATTCTTTTGTTTCCAGGTTTTTTTCTACTTTTAAAGTAGGATCTTCTTCTAGAAGTCTTGATAAAGCATTACCTACCTTGTCTTCATCTCCTCTTGATTTAGGACTAATCGCCACGGATAAAGTAGGCTCAGGAAATTCAATGCCCTCTAAAATTTGAGGTTTAGATTTCAGACATAAGGTATGGCCTGTTAATGTTTCTTGGAGCTTGGCAACTGCTGCAATATCACCCGCCATAACTTCGGATAAATTTTCTTGAGTCTTCCCTCTGACCATTAAAAAATGGCCAACTTTTTCTTCTTTTTCGATATTTGCATTTAATATTGAATCGGAAGTTTTTAAACTACCGGTAAATACTCTGAAAAAACTAAGTTTTCCTACATAGGGGTCGGCTAATGTTTTAAACACTAGAGCAGCAGGTGCCTCTTGTAATAAATCTTTTTCAGATAATTCTTGAGGAGAGGGTAAAAAGTCTACAACAGCATTAATTAGATTAGGTATACCAATATTATTTAATGCCGAACCTACTAATACTGGGAAAATTTTAGCTTCTTTAACTCCGTTTTTAAAGCCCTTAATTATTTCCTCAGGGGATAATTCTTCACCTTCTAAATACTTCATTAATAATTCATCGTCACCTTCAGCAGCCGATTCCATTAGAGCATCACGATATACTTGAACTTCCTCCTCCAAATCGTTTGGTATGGGAATCTCAGTAGCTTTACCATCCTTAAATGAAAATGCCTTTAACTGTAAAATATCAACTAAACCGCTGAAATTAGCTTCTGAACCAATTGGAATTTGAATAGGAACAATGCTTGTACCAAAAGATTCTTTTAGCTCACTTAATACTTTATTAAAATTAGAATTTTCACGATCTAATTTGTTTATAAATATAATTCGAGGCATATTTTTCTCATTGGCGAAATCCCAAATAACTTCAGTTTGCACTTCAACACCCGATACCCCACAGACTACCATTAGTAGGTTATCTACAGCTCTCAATGTACCTTTAACCTCGCCAATGAAATCAGCATAACCAGGGGTATCTACAAAGTTAATTTTTGTGTTATTCCATTCCATGGGGGCAAGTGTTGAAGTTATCGTAACTTTTCTTTTAATTTCCTCTGGTAAGTAATCAGTAACTGTTGTTCCATCATCAACTTTACCAAGTCTAGAAAGAAGACCAGCATTATAAAGTATTGCTTCAGTTAATGTAGTTTTACCTGCTCCTCCGTGGGCAGTTATTCCCACGTTTCTAATTTTTTCTGGTGTGTATGTTTTCAATGAAGCCCCTCCTTAGTTTTATAGGTTAATATGTTAATTATTATTATAATTAAGCAAAAATTTAAAAAATCCTCCTTGAAAATTTAAAACATTACGAAAATCTAGTTCTAATAATTATCATGTTATATTGTAACCATTTTATCCCATTTTAAAAATTGTAATATCATTATAAGCTGTTAACATGCATAGATATGTGTAAAGAAACAAAAAAATAAGTGAGTGACATTATGAGCAAACAGAGTTTTGTGCAGGGGGCTTTAATATTATTTATTGCTGGTATATTCGTAAAATTTGCTGGTTTTATTTTCCAAATCATTGTAATTAGAATAATCGGTACTGAAGCTGTAGGTCTGTATAATATGATTTTCCCCTTATACATAACAGCTATTGTACTTTCTACAGCCGGCTTGCCTTTAGCAATATCAAAGATGGTATCCCATTACATAGCTTTAGGAAGCTATCGTGCTGCTATTAGGGTTTTTAAAGTTGCTCTATCACTAATAATAATTTTAAGCCTTACCTTTACATTATTGTTAGTAATAATATCCCCTATGCTTATCAAAACTCTTTATAAAGATCCTAGAGTAGTATGGTGTTTTTACGCAATGGTACCTGGAATTATAATAGTTCCAATTTGTTCAGCATTTCGTGGTTTTTTTCAGGGTTTACAGGATATGGTTCCACCCGCATTTACTCAGTGTATTGAGCAAATAACTCGGATTACGATAGCCATTTTTTTAATAACTACCTTAAAACCTTATGGAATAAAGATAGTAGCCGTTGGTCTATCTTTAAGTATGATAATTGGGGAGTTATTTGGATTATTCACTATTTATATTTTATATAAGCTTAGGCGTCGCAAATTAAGATTTTCTTTGGGAAAAAATGAATATCAAAAATTAACTGTTCCTACAAAAAAAATAATTACTGAACTCTTCAAATTTGGTTTTCCAGCTACATTAACTAGGCTTATCTCTAGTCTTGTTTTAACTTTTGAAGCAAGTTTGATACCTATCTCTCTACAAAAAAGTGGCTTTACCATAAACCAGGCAGCTAGTATCTATGGGCAATTTTCTGGAGTTAGTATGACTTTATTAACTATACCTACGGTGCTTACATTTTCACTGGCTACGTCATTATTACCTGCTATTTCGGAAGCAGAGGCTCAAGGTAAATTTGCTGCATTACAATTTAGAAGTACAGAGTCTTTAAGACTTACTTACTTGTTTGGCTTGCCAATGGCAATTATTCTACTATTAAAAGCTACTAGTTTAAGTAATATTTTATTTAACTTACCGGAAGCGGGAACTACCATTAGATTTCTAGCTTGGGGAGCTATCTTTTTATATTTGGCTCAAACATCCAATGGTATATTACAAGGTTTGGGTTTAGTGGATAAAGTATTAATAAATACTATTATTGGATCATGTATCAAACTACTTGGTATTATTTATTTAGTAAAAATACCAGAATTAAATATAAATGGGGCGGCAGTTGCTTTTGTCCTGAGTTTTCTTATTATATGTATCTTAAACCTATCCATAATCCATAAAGCGACAGGCTTTAGATTAAAAATAAAACAGATAATATTGCCTTTCATTGCTGTCTTATTTATGGGTGGTATTATTATAATTCAAACCAAATATTATATAGGATATTTTTCTGAAGTATTTACAACAATAACAAGCATTAGTGTAGGGTTACTACTTTATTTTATTTTAATTATTATTTTTAAACAATTTAGTATAAAACAGTTCTTGCAGCAAACCAAAAAATAGGCTTTATACGCCTATTTTTCAATTCCCCAACTCTTAATTTGTTCAATTATTTTATAGTTAGTTAAATCAAAATGAATAGGTGTAACGGAAACATAACTATTCTTTACAGCGTTTACGTCTAATTCCAGATCATTTACATGAGGTGGTATTAATTCCCCGGTTAACCAATAATAATCATTTCCCCTCGGGTCTGTTCGATGATCATAGTTATTGATATACTTTCTTTCACCCAGTATTGTAATTTTATAACCTTTAATTTGATTTTTAGGAAGATCGGGAACATTAACATTTAGTAATGTATCTGATGCTAATTCTTTGCTTAACATTTGTTTACATAGGTATTTTGCAACATCTTTAGAAAAAGTGAAATGCTTTGGTGAATGAGAATCCAAAGATATGGCTATAGATGGGATGCCCAAAACTATACCTTCAATAGCACCGGAAACAGTCCCAGAGTATAAAATATCAGTTCCTAAATTAGGGCCTAGATTAATACCAGAAACAACTATATCTGGTTTTTCTTTAATTAATGTAGTAATTCCTAGCTTAACACAGTCGGCAGGTGTACCGGTTATGGACCAGGCAGTAACATCGTTAAACTTTCGATATTTTCGAACCTGTATAGGACGGTGTATAGTTATTCCATGTCCACAGGCACTCATTTCGCTCTCGGGAGCAACAACATAAACTTCCCCGATTTCCTTTAAAGCTATAACTAATTGCTTTATTCCCTCCGCCTCTATTCCATCGTCATTTGTTATTAGTATTCGCACTTAAAACCTCCGTATTAAAAAGTCCCAGTCGCTCATAGGGCCAATAAGTAAAAAATGCCTTACCTTTAACATTATCAAGAGTTAGCCATTTTGTCCAGGCATGGCTGTCATAGCTATCATTTCTATTATCCCCTAAAACAAAAAGCGATTTTTCCGGAACCCAAATAGGTCCAAATTCATATTCTGCTTTTTCATAAATGTAATCTTCTAATAGCTTCTCTTCATTCACAAAAACATAACCATTTTTAATTTCAATCTTATCACCTGGAAGCCCTATCACTCTTTTTATGTATTCTTTACCATCATTGATATCTACAGGTGGGTTAAAAACAATAATGTCACCTCTTTGGGGCTCTTTAAATTTATAAACAAACTTATTTACCAATATTCTTTGGTCAATTTGGATAGTGGGTAACATAGAGCCCGTAGGTATTGATCTAGCTTCGAAAATAAAGCTTTGTAAAAATAACGAAAGACAAAAGGCAGTAACAATAATGATACCTACCTCTTTAAAGATTTTTTTTATTTTTTCCATTGCTCCACCTCTTTTACTGCCCTATTCCAATCCTAAAGCCTTATTGAAACAATCTATAGCTTTACTATGGCATCTATTTTTATCATATATATTGCCAAGGATTTCCCATGCTTTGTAGTTTTTAGCATCCTTTTTTAATACTTCTTCTAAATGATCAATAGCCTCGGAAAAACAATCATTTTTAAAAAGACATTGGCTTAAGTTTAAACGAAAGTTAACATTTCCCGATTCTAAAGCAAGTGCTCGATAGTAATATTTAATGGCTTCCTCAGTATTATTAGAATGTTCCAAACACCAAGCAATATTATTAAGGGCTGTGGCATCATATTCATTTATTCTTACTAATTCTTCATAAAGATCCAATGCATCACTGTATAAAGACTTTTTGCCTTTTAAAGCTGCTAGATTAGAAATTGTTTCGGAGTTATTAGGGAACAATTCATGAGATTTATTATAGTATTTTTCCGCTATTTCCAGTTTATCCAATTGGGAATAACATAAACCTAGCGCATTATATAGTTGCGGAGATTCCATTCCAATGTTATCTGCTTTTTTAAGATAGAGAATGCTTGTCTCATAGTTTTCAAGTTTCAAATAAACTAATCCAATATTAAATAATAAAGAAGTACTTTTTGAATTAAATTTTATTCCTTTATTAAAAGTTTCCAAAGCTTCTAGCAATGCATTTTGTTCTAGATGAACACATCCTAACTCATTCCAACAAGTAGCATTTTTGGGGTTAATATCTAGTGATTTCTTTAAACATTCAACCCCCTCTTTAACTGCGCCTTTATTAATTAAATTTTGTCCCTTAATCTGCCAAGCTTCCCATGAAGCCGGATTTAATTCTAATATTTCTTCAATAATGTTATCCGAGTCATTAAATTTTCCTAGGGAACTCTGCACGCTGCTTAACCAAAGAAGATGTCTGGGTTGTCTACATCCTAGGTCAACTGCTTTTTGTAAATATTCAAGAGCCGTGGTAGGTTTACATAGCTTAAAGTAAAAAACACCTAACCTCCAATAAATATCGGGATCATTAGGTTCTATTAAAACAATTTTATTTAGTCTTTTAATGGCTTCTTGGTAATCGCCTTTTAAGCCTTTGATTGTGCTGATGCCAATAACAATATATTTTAGGCACTTTTTATAAATTTTAAACATGCCCTATCCCCTTTCTTCTAAATCTTTTAAAGCTATATGTTGATTCTATAAATAT
>JBMNUR010000054.1:0-12782 GCA_050946395.1 Peptococcales bacterium | reverse complement strand
TTTATTTTGAAGGATATTAAAATTTAAAAGAGAATAAATATTAATTAGTATTCAGCAATGAAAATCAATGTTCGGCAATATTGAACAAAAGGTGGTGTATTTAATGACTTTGCGTAGTAGGAAAATACTACAACGACCAGAGTGGTGTATCAACAGGGCTTATTACAAATCCATGGGCTACACTGATGCTGATTTGGAAAAACCCATAATTGGTATTGCCAACGCCTGGAGTACAACAGTACCCGGTCACTACAATTTACGCCAAGTTTCAGAAGCGGTAAAAGAAGGTATTCGACAGGCTGGTGGTACACCGGTGGAATTTGGTGTAATTGGTGCTTGTGATGGTATTGCCGAAGGTCATGAAGGTATGCGTTATATCCTGCCGACTCGAGATATTATTGCCAATAGTGTGGAATTAATGGTTCAAGCCCATCAATATGATGGTATTGTCCTATTAGGTTCCTGTGATAAAATCGTACCTGGCATGCTAATGGCAGCAGCAAGACTTAATTTACCTACAATATTTGTTAATGGTGGTCCAATGTTGGGTGGGCCTGAACACCATGGTCGCAAAGCTGATTCCACTTCAATTATCGAAGGGGTAGGACGTCTGCAAAAAGGCGAGATTTCTGAAGATGATCTAGTTAAAATGGAAGACTCCTGCGTGCCCACTTGTGGCTCCTGTTCTTTTTTAGGTACAGCTAATACTATGTGCTGTATAGCAGAAGCAATTGGCATGTCGCTAACAGGCAGTGCTATGGTTCCCGCAGTCTATAATGAAAGATTAAGAGTAGCCCAAGAGTCAGGTCGAGCTATTGTAAGGTTAGTTTTAGACGGCATTACCGCCCGACAAATTATAAATAAAGAATCTATCGAAAATGCCGTACGTTTAAATTCAGCAATTGGCGGTTCTACAAATACTGCTCTTCATATTCCAGCTATTGCCTATGAAGCAAAAGTTGATTTTAATATGGATATTTTCGATGAGTTTAGCCGGACTACTCCTTTAGTAGCAAAAATGAATCCTGCAGCGGCACCTAATATTATCGATTTTTATGAAGCAGGTGGAGTACCGGTAGTAATGCAAGAAATTGCTCCTCTTTTAAATAAAGATTGCTTGACTGTGACCGGTAAAACCATTGGTGAAAATATCGCGGGCTTTACATCACCAAATAATGAAGTAATAAAAACTTTTTCTGAGCCTTTTAGTGCAATGGGAGGTTTAGCTGTGCTTTATGGTAGTCTAGCACCTAACTCCGCAGTTACTAAGCCAGCGGCTATTAATCAGCAAATGCTTTCTTTTAAAGGTCCGGCTCGGGTTTTTAATTCTGAAGATGCTGCAAATATTGCTATTTTAAATAATGAAGTACAACCAGGTGAAGTGGTAGTTATTAGATATGAAGGCCCCAAAGGTGGCCCGGGAATGCCTGAGATGTTTAAAGCTATGAAACTCCTTTATGGCATGGGGCTTTCTGATAAAGTAGCCCTTGTTACAGATGGCAGATTTTCCGGAACGAATAATGGTTGTTTTGTAGGCCATATTTCCCCTGAAGCTCAAGAAGGCGGGCCAATTGCTTTGGTCAAAGATGGTGACCTCATTGATATTAATATTCCTGAGCGGAAACTTGACCTTTTGGTGGAGCCCGAAGAATTGTTGAAGCGTAAAGAAGCTTGGCAACCACCAAAAGCTAGAGTAACGGAAGGTTATTTATACCTTTATAGTAAACTTGCCGAATCCGCAGATAAAGGTGCCATCATTAAAAATCGATCAGAGTAGCAGGAGGTGAGTAGGTGCCGGAATTTGTTATATTAGCCGATGATTTAAGCGGGGCTTGTGATACTGCAGTCCAGTTTAGTAGTGCAGGGTATAAAACTATTGTCATAAACAAAGCTTCTAATTTTTCTTCTCTTGATTCAAGTTTTGACGTGGTAAGTCTAAGTACTAATTCCCGGGATACTACTCCTCAAGAAGCCCGGGAAAAAATAAAAGAATCTTGCTATTATTTAAAAGGTCTAAAGGACACCACACTTTATAAAAAAATAGATTCTACTTGGCGGGGTAATATTGGCGTAGAATTAGAAGTAATATTAAAAGAACTGGATTTTGGCTTCGCCCTTATTTCTTCAGCTTATCCAAAAAATAAAAGGGTAGGCTTAGGTGGCTATCTATTGGTTGATGGCCAATTACTCCACCACACGCCTATGGCCAAAGATCCTGCTTCACCGATTAAAGAGGGTTATTTACCTGATTTGTTAAGAGAGCAGACTAAATTACCCGTAGAGCATCTTAATTTGCAAATGATTGAAAAAGGTGTAAACGAAATAAAAAAATATATTTTAGAAAAACTGAATGTTAATGGCCCTTGTCTTTTTATTGCTGATGCTTTAGAGGAAAATCATTTGGATACTATCGCTGGGTTAGGAAAAGAAGAATTACCTTCCTATGTTTTGGTAGGTTCTGCAGGGCTATCCAAAGCTTTATTAAGGCAAAAAAATTCAAGAGCATTAGACAATGAATATTTACCTGTCTTAACTGTAATTGGTAGTGTTCACCCCAATAGTAATTTACAAGTTGATGAGATGATTAAAAAACAGGGTGTTATGGAAATCTATCTTCCTGCCCATAATCTTTTAGGCTCTCAAGAGGGGTTAAAAGAATTAGCAAATGAGGCAATCGGTATACTGAATAGAGGGGAAGACCTGGTCATTCGTACTTCCCGGACAGTTAATGATGTAGAATTAGTAAAATCTGAAGGTATAAGGCTTGGTTTAGGAAATCTGGAGATTACTAATCAAGTAGCTCTAAGTTTACAAAAGTTTATGATTGATATTTTAGGCAAAGTACAAATTGCCGGTTTGATGGTTACAGGTGGTGCCACTGCCCTTCAGTTACTGGAAGGAACTCAAGCCTTTGGGATTGAGGTATCCGAAGAAATTGAGCCAGGTGTTCCGATTGGTAAAATTGTTGGGGGAATTTGTGATGGTCTAAAAATTATTACAAAGGCTGGTGGCTTTGGCTCTAGTCAGGTATTTTGTCATGGAGCAGAAATTTTGAAACAAAAGGAGAGATACGCTAAATGAATGAAAGGCCGATTTTGGCTTTAACTATGGGTGATCCTGCCGGAGTGGGCGCTGAGATTATCGTCAAAACTTTAAGTAAAAAAGATTATTATAAAATGGCTCGTCCTGTTGTTATTGGTGATGCCCGGAGGATGGAACAGAGTTTGAAGTTTGTTCCGGAGAAGCTTTCAATAAATGCTATTGACTCCGTAGACAAAGCTCAATTCACTTATGGTGTTATTGATGTTTTAGATATTAATATTGAAGGGGCAAGTGTTGTTCCTTATGGCCAGGTTAATGCTATTGCCGGCAAAGCTGCCGTAAACTATATTTTTAAGTCAATTGAAATGGCAAATAATAGAGAAGTAGATGCAGTAGTAACAGGCCCTATCAATAAAGAGTCTATGCATTTAGCCGGTTTTAATAATTATCCAGGCCATACAGAAATATTCGCTGAAAAAACAAACACCAAAGATTATGCCATGCTACTTTATACTAATGGACTTTATGTTATTCATGTCAGTACCCATTGCTCACTGAGGGAAGCTTGTGATCGGGCCAATAAAACTCGCGTGAAAAAGGTCATTGAGCTTGCCTATGATATGGTCAAGACTTATTCTATCGAAAACCCGCGAATTGCTGTTGCCGGGTTAAACCCCCATTGTGGTGAAAATGGAGCATTCGGAGATGAAGAAATCCGGGAGATTATTCCCGCTATCGAAGAAGCTCAGAAAGAAGGCATAGATGTAATCGGCCCTGTTCCCCCTGATAGTATTTTTTATCGGGCTTTGAAGGGACAGTTCCAAGTAGTTGTTGTCATGTACCACGATCAAGGACATATCCCTGTGAAAGTTATCAATTTTGATGATGGAGTAAATGTGACAGTAGGCCTACCCATCATTAGGACTTCAGTGGATCATGGTACTGCTTTTGGTAAGGCAGGTAAAGGAACTGCCTCATCAGCTAGTATGGAAGCTGCCTTTAAATTAGCTGCCGATATGGCATCTAAGAAGTGGAAAAGTGAAATAGTTAAAAACTAAAACAGAAAAAACATGGCTCCTTTTAGGGGTATATATTCAAATCTATTAGATGGACGAGTGGTCCTGTGGGTTCTATAGGTTTACCTGTAGGTCCAATTAAAATATATTTAAATTCTAAAAAGGATGGTGTTTATAATGGCTAAAAAAACAATTCTTGATTTTCACAAAATGATTGCTGAGAAGGAACCGATTACTTATTTAACTGCTTATGACTACTTAACTGCTAAAATGGTAGAAAAAGCGGAAATTGACATGATTTTAGTTGGTGATTCCTTAGGTATGGTTCAGTTGGGATATGACACAACTCTTCCAGTAACATTAGAAGATATGATTCGTCATTGTCAAGCCGTACGTCGTGGTGCACCTAATACTTTTATCGTTGGTGATATGACCTATATGTCTTATCAAGTTTCTGACGATCAAGCTGTAGAAAGTGCCGGCCGCTTGGTTAAAGAAAGTTTGTGTGATGCAGTTAAGTTAGAAGGCGGCGGAGAAAGAATGGCAAGTAGAATTAAAGCCATAAATGAAGCCGGTATTTTAGTTATGGGTCATATTGGTCTTACTCCCCAATCTATGGGTCAACAAGGTGGCTATAAAGCCCAAGGTAGAAATTCCCAAGCTGCTGTAAATATTGTTAAAGAAGCCAAAAGATTAGAAGAAGCAGGTGCTTTCAGTATCTTAGTTGAGGCCGTTCCAGCCGCAGTTGGTAAAGCTATTACTGAAAGAGCGAATATTCCTATCTTAGGCATTGGCGCTGGTTCTTACACTCATGGTCAATTATTAATTTATGCTGACATGGTTGGCTTATATGACAACTTCACTCCCAAATTTGTTAAACAGTATTGCAATGTCAATGAAATGATTACTAATGCTTTCAAACAATACCACCAAGATGTCAAAGAAAGAAACTTCCCAGTTGATGCAGAACATACTTATAAGATGAAGGAAGAAGAAGTTGAAGATTTCTTAGAGTTACTCGAAAAAGAAGGTATCTAATAAAAGGGCCTTAAGTGAAGTGCACCCCAAATGTTAGACATTTGGAGGTGCACTTTTATTGTGGCCCTTTTATTTATTCGCTATTTAGCTAATAATGGTATAAACAAGGTTTATTTGAGATAATTTGTCATGACGTAATATAAATGCTAATCACCTATAAAAACATATAAATGCGGGTATTTATATTGGTACAATATAATCATTAAATATTAGAAGAAACAAAGATGCCAATTGGTGAAAAAATTCGTAATATTTTTTTTGCATCTCCTTATAAAAACACCTTGGCATCTTTACCAAGGTGTTTTAGTATTAATAATCCATTTAAAACATTTTTTTGGTTCCATCCAGGTTAATCTTATTTGAGCCTTTAGGTACATAGGATTTACAACAAGTTTCCATGCAAGTTCCTGCCGATTGAGGAGTTAGTTGCTTGGCCATGGAGGCATCCACAGTATCCGGTTGACTTTGGCCAAAATTGTCTGTGGCTACAAGAATTTCATTAGCCACACATAAATTACCCTGTTTCCAGTAGTGACAATCATTAACTATACAATGAATATGCTGGGTCATAAAAATTAAATTCCCCTCTCTTTTAATTTAATATTTCTCATTTAAGTTTTTGCGTTTAGAGTTGTTTTTATTCTCCTACTTTCTTCGTGTTATATTTAGAATTCTCATGACTTAGCCATAAATAATATAGTTCCAGGTTTTACTAAAAGTTTACTGTTGAAGGATCTGTATAATTATATAAAAAGCAGATAAATGTTTATTAAACATGGGATTTACAAAGATAGCACAAATTAGATTAAGGAGGGCATAATGCTGAAATTAGTAAAATATCTTAGGCCCTTTATGGGACTAATCATAGTAGCCATATTACTTCTTTTTGTTCAGGCCATGACTGATTTAGCACTTCCGGACTATATGTCCCATATTGTTAATAAAGGGATACAACAAGGTGGTATTGAAAATGCGGTTCCGGAAGCATTACGGGAAAGTATGATGGAAAAGTTACTCCTTTTTATCAGTGAAAATGATAAAAATATGGTTTTGCGTAATTATGAATTAGTTAATAAGTCAAGTAAAGATTTTGATAAATTTGTAGAATTTTACCCGGCTCTTAATCATGAACCTGTTTATGTTCTGAAGGATATTAATCAATCGACTATTGATGAATTAAATCTCCTTATGGGTAAGGCTCTGCTAACTGTTTCCGGTATTGAAAAAATAAAAAATGAGGCTAATAGCGGTTTTATTGATTTAAATGGTAAAAAAATTCCCATAGATACAGATTTATTTGCTCTATATAAAAATATACCTGAAGAACAAAGAACTGAAATTAGTACCGAAATGAATAAAAAATTTACCCCTCTAGGGGATAAAATGATTATTCAAGCCGCAAATGAAGCTATTAAAGCAGAATATCAGGCTTTGGGAATAGATACGGAAAAAATTCAAAATAGTTATATTGTCCGTATCGGGATAATCATGCTTTTAGTTTCTTTAGTCAGTGCCGCTTGTATAGTAGGGGTAGGTTATTTATCTTCTAGAACGGCAGCAGGTTTAGCTCATAATTTACGCCAGGAGGTCTTTAAAAAGGTCGAGAGTTTTTCTAAAGTAGAATTAGATAAATTCTCTACAGCTTCCTTAATCACTAGAACCACCAATGATATTACCCAAATACAAACACTGATTGTTATGATGATTAGGATGGTGTTTTATGCACCGATAATGGGGGTAGGTGGGATAATTAGAGCTTTAGATAAAAGTCCCTCCATGTCCTGGATTATAGCAGTAGCCGTCTTTGCACTTTTAGCCTTAATTTCTGGTATATTTTTAATTTCATTACCCAAGTTTAAAGTTATCCAAAAATTAATTGATAGACTTAATCTGGTAACTCGCGAACATTTATCAGGAATAATGGTAATTAGAGCCTTTAATACGCAAGATTTTGAAGAGAAGAGATTTGATGAGGCTAATAAAAATCTTACAAGTACTAATCTTTTTGTCAATCGAATCATGGTCGTGATGTTTCCTTCGATGATGTTGATTATGAATGGTATAACTCTTCTAATAGTATGGGTAGGGGCTCAACAAATTGCTAATTCAGGCATGCAAGTAGGTGATATGATGGCCTTCATGCAATATGCAATGCAAATAATATTTGCATTTTTAATGATGTCATTTATGTTTATTATGGTTCCGAGAGCTGCCGTGGCAGGGCAGCGTATATCCGAAGTTTTAGATACACAGATTGAAATTATCGACCCGCGAAATCCGCGGAAATTCATTAAGGAGTTAAAAGGAGTAGTTGAATTTTGTAATGTTTCCTTTAAATATCCTGGGGCCACTGAAAATGTGTTAAAGGATATAAGTTTTAAAGCATTACCGGGTCAAACAACTGCGATTATTGGATCTACAGGTTCTGGAAAAACTACATTGGTAAATTTGATTCCCCGATTTTATGATGTAACACAGGGGCAAGTTTTAGTTGATGGTGTTGATGTAAGAGAAGCTACCCAATACGAGCTAAGAGAAAAAATAGGTTATATACCTCAAAAAAGCTCTTTATTCAGCGGTACTATCGCCTCTAATCTTAAATATGCCAAGGAAAATGCTTCAAATACAGACTTGGAAGAAGCTTCGGAAATTGCTCAAGCCCTGGAATTTATCAACGAAAAACCAGAGGGTTTCGGTACAGAAATAGCCCAAGGGGGAACAAATGTATCCGGCGGGCAAAAACAGAGATTATCTATAGCAAGGGCTTTAATTAAAAAACCTGATATCTATATTTTTGATGATAGTTTTTCGGCTTTAGATTTTAAAACCGATAGGGCCATTAGAAAAGCATTAAAAGAAAAAACTAAATCAAGCACAGTAATAATAATTGCTCAGCGTATTTCAACTATCAGGCAAGCTGAACAAATCATAGTTCTTGATGAAGGTCGGATCGTGGGTATGGGCAATCATCAGGAACTTATGAAAAATTGTCAAACATACCAGGAAATTGCTTTTTCCCAACTTTCGAAGGAGGAATTAGCTTGAGTGAAAATGAAAAAAAAATAAATAACTCCAGGCCTAAAGTTTTACCGCGTCCTGGTACTGGGCATGGTGCTAAGGGTATGTTATATGCTGGAGAAAAGGCTCGGAACTTTAAAGGTACGATGAAAAAGTTGCAGGCTTATCTGAGTAATTATAGAGTATCGATATTGATTGTCTTAATTTTTGCCATAGCTAGTGCTGCTTTTACAATTGTTGGCCCCAAAATTTTAGGCTATGCAACTACCGAGCTTTTTGAAGGTGTAATGGCCAAAATCGCCGGTACGGGTAATATTGACTTTAATTATATTAAGAGAATTATCCTCATACTTACCGGTTTATATTTATTAAGTTCATTATTTGGTTATGTGCAAGGTTGGATAATGTCCGGTGTTTCTATGAAAGTAACTTACAACTTAAGAAAGGAAATAGCAGAAAAGATCAATAGGTTACCCCTTAAATATTTTGATCGTACCAATCAAGGTGAGATACTATCCCGGGTAACGAATGATGTGGACACTCTAAGTAATACCCTTAACCAAAGCTTAGGTCAAATTATCACATCGGTAACAACAGTCATTGGTGTTTTTATAATGATGTTAAGTATTAGTTGGCGAATGACATTAGTGGCTTTAGGTATAATTCCCATATCCATGCTGCTGATTATGCTTATTGTGAAACATTCACAAAAGTTTTTTAAATTGCAGCAGGACTTTTTAGGAAATGTCAATGGCCATGTTGAGGAGATGTATGGTGGACATCTCGTCATGAAAGCTTTTAATGGTGAAAGGAAAAGCATAGAAAAATTTGACGAGTTAAATAATAAACTTTATACAGTTGCCTGGAAGTCCCAATTTTTAACTAGTATTATGATGCCATTAATGAACTTTGTTGGCAATTTAGGCTATGTAGCAGTAAGTATTGTGGGAGGGTATTTTGCTGCGAAAGGGGTAATCAAAGTAGGTGATGTTCAGGCATTTATTCAATATGTGCGGCAATTCACTCAACCTATTTCCCAGATAGCCAATATATCCAATATTCTGCAGCAGACAGCAGCTTCTGCGGAAAGGGTATTTGAATTTTTAGAAGAGGAAGAGGAAATACCCGACACTTCTAATCCAATGTTAGTTAAAAATATTTGTGGAATTGAATTTAAGAATGTCTATTTCGGTTATACTCCTGAAAAAATGGTAATTAATAATTTTTCAACTGTAATTAAACCAGGACAAAAAGTTGCTATCGTAGGTCCGACAGGTGCAGGAAAGACTACAATAGTTAAATTATTAATGAGGTTTTATGATATCAATCAAGGTTCCATTTTAATTGGCAATAATGATATACGAAAATTCACCCGACATGATCTCCGTTCAATGTTTGGTATAGTTCTTCAGGATACCTGGCTTTATAGTGGTACTATCATGGAAAATATTCGTTATGGTAGGCTTCGGGCAACAGATGAAGAAGTTTTTGCCGCTGCTAAAGCTGCTAATGTGGATAGTTTTGTTTATACTTTACCTGATGGCTACAACATGCTCTTAAATGAGGAGGCAACAAATATCTCAGAAGGGCAAAAACAGTTAATTACTATTGCCAGAGCAATCCTTGCCGATCCTAAGATTCTCATTTTAGATGAAGCTACAAGTTCTGTCGATACCCGTACTGAGGTTCAGATTCAAAAAGCTATGCATAATTTAATGAAAAACCGTACCAGCTTTATAATTGCTCACCGGCTGTCGACCATTAGGGATGCGGATTTAATTTTGGTGATGAACCAAGGTGATATTATTGAACAAGGTACCCATGATGAACTTTTAGCCAAGAGGGGCTTTTATGCTAACCTTTACTATAGCCAGTTTGAAGCACCCTTGGTAAGTTAAAATTGAACTTCTTTTTATACTTTAGGAATTTATATACTTTGCCATTTTGCAAGTGTTGAGGATTACAGTACTGGAATGCGCGCTTTAAGTGAACCGAAAATGCGTGCATTTCTTGTCATATTGTAGATGTTGGTATTAAAAGTGAATATTTTAATAGCTACACAGTTATATTATAGATGAAAACAATACAAACAATAAAAAATTTATTCATTAAATAAAAAGGAGAGATATGGATGAATTTGAAAGGCAGTAAGACCTATGAAAATTTAATGAGGGCATTTGCAGGTGAGAGTCAAGCCAGAAATCGATATAATATTGCCGCATCTGCTGCAAGAAATGAAGGCTTTTATGTAGTTGAGGCAGTATTTAACTATACCGCAGATCAGGAGAGAGCTCATGCAAAAGTTTTCTATCAAAAGCTTAAAAATTTTGCGGGAGACAATATAAGTATTTCAGGGGCTTATCCGATTGACTTATATGATAGTACTGTTGAGGCCCTAAAGGCGGCTCAGCACAACGAATTAGAGGAATGGGACGAAGTATATAAAAACTTTGGTAACTTGGCCAAAGAAGAGGGCTTTATAGAAATTGCTCAAGTTTTTGAACGTGTAGCAAATATTGAAAAAGTCCATGCTGATAGATTCGGGCGACTAGCTGAAGAGATAGAAAACGGAATTATTTTTAAGCGAAATGAAGAAATCCCATGGATGTGTACTGTTTGCGGCAATATTCATGTAGGTAAAGAAGCACCTAAGATTTGCAATGTTTGTGATCATCCTCAAGGGTTCTTTATGCCATTTTCCGAATCCTTTGCCGCGAGATAGGTTTTATGGAAGGAAAGTTATAAAAATATCCTAATAAAATAGTTAATTATGGGAACAAGTCGTGCAGTTAACTCGTCTATTTAAGTGATTCTCAGATTCAGATAGAGTTTGCCTAATAGGAATACTTACTCCAACTGAAGCTTAGAAGAACTTATTCAGGAACTAAACTTCTGTTATCCCCCGCTTTTTGGAAGTGGGGTCTTATGGAAGATTAGTGAATGAAAGATTAAATTAGACGAGGAGATGAGCAAAAATGAGCAAGAAAAGCTTAATGATGGTAATGGGTTTGTTAGTTTTAACGGTATTCATTTTTTCAGGTTGTAGTACCAATGGTCCTACTAATGAAATTTCAACTCTTAATGTAAATGGGACTGGGAAAATTACTACCGAACCTGATACTGTAGAAATTAGAATTTCTATTGTATCAGATGGTAAAACAAAAGATGTTCAAGAAGAAAATGCTAATAAGGCTCAAGCAATAATTGATGAGCTTATAAAATTAGGTCTTGAAAAAAAGGAAATAGAAACCCAAAACATTAACTTTTATCCTTTAAAAAAATGGACTGAAAAAGACGGAGAAGTAACCACAGGTTTTCGTGCGGAAAACACAATAGTTGTTAAAACTACTAAAATTGAAAAAGCCGGGTCAATTACTGATACAGCAGTAAGAAATGGTGCCCAAAATGTTGGCAATTTGGTTTTTAGTTTATCTGATGCAGGTAAAGAAAAATTATTGGATAAAGCTATTGAAGTTGCGGTTGCAGATGCTAAAAAGCAGGCGGAAGCTACTGCTAAGGCCCTAGGAGTAAATATATCCGGAGTTAAAAACGTAAATGTGATAAAAAGCTCAGTTGGTTCACCTGTCTATCTTGAATCAAGGCAGTTTATGGCTGCCGCCGATATGGCAACAGAAACACCAATAATGCCTCAGGATACTGAGTATATGGTTACTGTTGATGTAGCGTTTATGATAAAATAGTTAAAGCCACTCTGATGAGTGGCTTTAGAATGTAGACAAACTCTATATTTATCAACGTTACGCTGGCTCAGACAATTTTATTGTGAATGAACTCAACGGCTTCAGGAATTAGCAAAACTCACCTTCGGTTCAAACAGTTGCAAATTCTGGTCTTCAGCCGTCTGCGTTCTTTTTATCTAAACTCGCCAAATGCTTCACTTATGATAAAATTATATGGATTTTGCTTTGAATAACTTTGTCAACAGGCTGAAGCCACTCTGATGAGTGGCTTTTAGCTTAGCTAAAAATTAAAAATATAATATTTAATTTTTGCACCTTTTTGCCTCTTTTTCATATATATAAAGGAAAAAGGGGAGAGGGTTTATGATTTTTACTACGTTTTTAGTAGTAATTTTCTCCATCCTTTTTGGGATGTATTTAGGGTTTCGCTGGGCTAAAGGAGATGACATTTATTTAGACTTGTCAAAAGGTGTTTATAAAATAAAAAGATTTATAAGAAAAGTATTCAGTTAAAAAATACCCCTTTTGTCGGATAATTCTAGTCATAATATTTAAGCTTTTGTAAAGAATATTAATAGACTTACAGGCATTGACAGGATTAGCAAGGCGAAATTATTTTGCCGATAGTTAATCTTCCTGTAAGTCAATTTTTTTGTTATTTAAGACCAGTTATCTTATTCTTTTTATCTAAACTCGCCAAATGCTTCACTTAGCCTAAATGAAAGAAAAAATTTTAGATTGGCATAAATGCAACTATGGCTTTTAGCTTAAAGCTAAGCAAAAGCCAAGTTTTAATAATGATAAAATTATATGGATTTTGTTTTGAAAAACTTTGTCAATAGGCTGAGTATTTATATAAAATTGTTTTTTCATTCCGGGAATCATATTTCATAAAGTATATTTTATTATGTACAACTTGAGGTAGATAGCCTTCATCAAGAACTTTAAATTCATTAGTTTTCAAATT
>JBMNUR010000053.1:0-12890 GCA_050946395.1 Peptococcales bacterium | reverse complement strand
GGATATGATCCCAAAACAATAAACAAAATATTGATTGATTTAAACTATCATCAACTCATGTTTACTATCAAAGAAAAAAATAAACGTGGTGGTTATAACTTTATACACTATGTTGTAAAAGAACTTAAGAACAGAGAAGAAATGAGTAAAATGTATAAATGTGAATCTAAAAAATTTATTGACAGTGTTGAAAAGAGAAGAATGAAAAAGAGGGAATATAAAAGTAAATAAATAAGTGCTAGAAATAAGAAATATAAAATTAAACAAAAAATATGGACTGCCAAAAGCAGTCCTTTTCTGTATTTGGTTTTGGACAAGGAAGAAGGAAGTTTTCTTGTTATGTGCTAAAAGGGTATAGTATGGCTATCCGCTTGAGCCTACGCTCTAAGCGTATGTGGTGTGTGCGTGGTTTAGAACCAAAGAAGAGGGAAAAAAGAAAAAAAAGAGGGAAAGATTTTATCTCGACTGTTGACTACTGCTGTCCATATTCAAGAAATTGTGTTTTTTCAGAGATTGCCGTTTTAAGGCGTTCAAAATTCATTTAGGTGTGATTGTATAGGGAAGGGAAAAATAAATTCACAGCGGCGAAAAACGATCAGAATTGAAAGAAGAAAGCCCGTAAATACGGGCATTAAGATTTTAGTGATTCTTAGGATGTGGGTAGGGTTTTGTGGTGTTGTGAGCTTATTGAATTTGTTTGTGTTTGTAGACGATATTTTCAACGTTATCCATGACACTGTTAGGGAATATTATCTCAAGAATAGTTGATGTTTGTTCACCATCGTGAAGCGTGACTGGGAGAACAATTGCTTCTTCTGTGGAGAAAAATCCATGTTTTTTAGTGTGTAGTATGTTATTATGAAGGGAAAACATGGTGTCAATGATTGGGCGTTTGAATGGGAAATTAATAATTACTTTAATACTGACCACCTCCAAATAGATTAAATGGGTTCCGTTGCTTGGTAATTGTTGCCTACAGTATATTCGCTATAAGCGAAGTTGTCAATAGGATTTAGCCAAAAGTAAGCTAATTTTTATGAATATTTTAGCAAAGTGAGAATAGGATTGAATCAAGGGGGTGTGTGTTGTGCAAAAAGAGATTGTAAGAAGAATAAAAAAGTACATGAAAGACAGAGGATTGAACCAGGGAGAATTGGCTGAGAAGATTGGGATTTCTTCTGGGTATATTTCAGAGTTGTTTACATGTAAGAAAGATATGAACTTGAGGGTGATAAAAGGGATTGCTGATGTGTTGGGAGTAGAAGTAGAGAAATTGCTTGTTGATGATCATGGAATGGAGTTGGAAGAATATTATGAATTAGTTTTGAAGGCAAAGGAAAAGGGGATTAAAGCAGAGGTGTTGGGGAAGATGGTGGATTTATTTGGGGAAGAAGCGCAAAGGGAAGAGAGGGTGAATAGATAGAGGGAAACGAATGGAAACAAGGAAAGTTAAAAAGAAAATTTAATATAGGAAAGTGGAGATGAAGATAGCGAAAAGCTATCTTTTTTTTGTTTTCAGTGGCGAGAATAGAACGAAAATAGAGATAAAAAGGGTAAAAAGTGGGGGATTCGATAGAAGTGCGATGTGGTGGGGGTTTTGAAAGGGTTAAGTGGGAAAAGATAGGGGATGGGTGAGGTTTTGGGGTAGGCAGGGATTGAGGAAAGTGCGATGAATAAAGGGTTTTGACGAAACGCTGCCGAAAGGAAAAACGAAAGGAAAAAAGAGGGGAGGAGGGAAAAGGGGGAGAAAAGAGTGTGGGAGTGGATGTGCTTATAAGGGAAATTGGGATTAAAAGGGAATTATTTGTGTAAATGCACCCCCACCCGTATGGACTAGAAGCACCGGAAAAGTGACGAATAATAAATGTTATACGTCAATGATAATAGTTATCAATAGTAATAGTAATAAATGGTAATGATTATTATTAGTGTTTCCCAATTACTTTGGATAATCAAACCATTAACCTCGTTAAGTAACAGCGATCATAACCGGATAGTCATATATATCGCCACTCGATATATCGCCTGACGATATACATATCCAACATCCTGCATATATCCTCCACACCATTATTTTGAATATCAAACAATCCTCACTATCAAATTGTTTCACGTGAAACACAATTTTATTTTAAAACTTTCACACCCAAACTATTTTACTTTTCTCCATATCTTTCTCATCCATTAAATGATAATTCTTCTCAATTATCAAGCCAAAAAATTAATCAAATTTTTTTCGTAAAACCCTTGACAGTTGCCACAGGATCTTATAGTATATAGGTAAATAGGATGAGTTAACCGGACGACAGCCACCAAAGCGCGGGAGAATGAAGGGAGGAAGAACAGATGAAGTACATTGTTGTAATGTATGGCACAACGGGTGAGTACAGGACAGAGTACAGCAGCAAAGCGAAGGCCAAAAAAGCGGCTGACAATATCCGGGGATTAGGATACGAAGCGGAAGTAATTTCCACCGACAGCCGCCAAGCGTGAAAAAAAAGGAAGGGAGACGAAATAATGTTAAACAATCCCAAACTGAAAAACGCATTTAAACTTTCTTCCAAGATCACTCTTTATGTTCCTGCAACTACCAACACTGATCAAGCTATTGACAACAGCCAATATGTGGATCGTGCAGCGAAGTTTTTTTCAGAATGTTTTGGCGGATCGACATCAACTCCTGCGCTCGGCTATTGGATGTCGCCAGTCGCAGGCCTAGTCAAGGAAGAAACTACCATCGTATTTGCCTATTGCGCTGACAAGGATTTACAGGCAAACATCGATCAAGTAGTTGATCTATGCGAATCCCTGAAAAAGGAAATGGCCCAGGAAGCTATCGCATTAGAAATAAATGGAGAAATGTATTTTATCTAGCTGAGTGGTCATCATAGCGACTTGAGCATTGCACAGGATGCAGATATGATCTGCATCTGATGGAGTGCTCAAACTCCTAAATTTAACCATGGAGGTATAACAGGAAATGGAAAAAAAGCTTGTTGCATTAGGTGGGAATGAGTGGAAAAAAGGAGACTACCACAGGATCTATTTTAACAGTCGGAGCCTTAGGGAATTTTACGGGCTTGAACTAGAGTATTACAAAACTGGCAATATTTCTCATGCTACGCTTGATGGTGAGAGAATCAGTAACAATCAGGCCAGGAAAGAATTGGGAAATCTCTCTGACCATTGGGTGAAATTTTGGTATGATGTTCCAACTCAGAAATTCCATGCAAAAGGAATGGATCAAGAAGTATTTGACAAAATCGTTAACAGGATTAAAGAATTAGCTCAATAAATCCTAAATTTTACCAATAAGGAGGTGTAACAATGCTCATAATGGTTACCAAAGATGGCAAAGTATCCCAACACGAAGACACCCAGCAAATACGGGAAATATTGGAATATCTGCTGAAAAATGACGCTATAGCGTGCTATGAATTGATAGACGAAGAATCTAAAGCACAATAACAACCCACGACAGCAGATCCCTGCTGTCTCAGCCATCTACTATATAGTAGGTGTCTGGTAGAGTAGGGATCGCAACCTACTACTATTTTAGGAGGTGTAACAATGACAGAACAGCGAAAATTTTACCATGTTTGCAGCAAATGGGATGGCGGTGATCTTTTGTCTCTATATCGTCAACGCAGAAATTAACAACGAGTACGAACACCTGTTTAACAGCTTACCAAAAACAGACAGCGAAAAACAACAATCAGCATTCGACGGATGGAGAGAGATAATTAACAGCATTATAGATCTAGACGACATCATCATAGAGCTAGTGGGTAGCTGGATCTGGGTTTCCGGTAACACCTACCAGCACAAAGAGCAACTCAAATCTGCTGGGTTTTTCTGGGCACGTAAAAAACGTATGTGGTATTGGCACCCAGCAGAGCAGGTAACACGTTCCCACAGACCGCAGGACATGGACACGATCCGCAACAAATACGGTTCGCAAATATTAGCCAATAACAGTAACAGACAATACATTCCTTTAGGAACCTCTGTCAGCAACTAATAATATTATTCCGTTTCTCATAGGAAAAATTTATTCTAATTCTATGAGATTCGGAATGGTATTATACAAACCAATATGATATAATACCATTGAAAACAAATAACAGGAGGTAGTGATCAAATGTTAATCAAGAAACCAGAGAGACAAATGCTGGAATATCTGAAAAAAGAAGGTTTTACTCTCGCTATCACCAAAGGTAAACAGATGCACATCGATCAAGCCATTGAACAAGCAAGTGACACTTTAACAACCATGTTAGACTATTACCCAGGTTATAACAGTCACATGGTCAGGACACAAGAAGATCCTGCTCTTGGTGGATGGTGGGATGTTTGGATAAGCGAGGAGGTGTATCAAAACCACAAGAGGAAGATGGAGCAACTAGCAGCGGAAGAAGAAGCACTTGAAGCAAAGCAGCAGCGAAATCAGAACAGTAATTTTATTCCAGATTTTCCTTCCGCTTTGCAATTCTATTCATTTGCTCGAATTATGCGCTACGATCTGCCAGATGGTCAATGGGACGAATTAAAAGAGTTGGCAGTGAATTTTGCAGAATCATACGGTAAAAAAGCAGGCGATTGGCCAGAAGCCGCAAAACAGAGTTTTACAGAGGAAGTCAGACAGAATTATCTTTATTGGCTATAATGCTCTGCTTCTGCTCACCAATATATATAATATTGGTGGGTAGTATGGACAGCATTAGCAGTCCAAAAAAGGAGGGAATAACAATGACAGACAAACAGCAAGAAATTCTGTGCAGGTTGACTAATGCGCTGTATGATGTGAATGAAGAGTGTATTAATGATCCAGAATTCAACGAATTGATCGCATCGCTTGGTTGTTTCAACAAATCGCTCGATGAAATTGAAAGCGATATCTGGCACATTATAAACAAGCAGGGAAGCAGAAGACCATAACACCCACTAAACAGGTATTTCATTGTTGGAGATTCAGCGAAACAATGAATAAGCAGGGGTTAGTCCCTGCGTCAGACATCCACCTATAACAGTTAACAGGTAGGTGTCTGGTGGAAGGACTAAACAAGGAGGGGAAATAATGAATATTGGAGGTAGCTATTTAGGGTTTACAGATCCTATGTCACCTATGCAGGGATTCGTCTAGGGAATACGAACAAGGTAATACAAGCTAGGTTAAATAGTATAACATCGAATGATTTTACAGGCAGGGTTCCCTATAAGGCAAAGAAAGTGGTCTAGAGCCAGCAGGGTTAATCCCCTGCATAGGCTACCTGCTCAGGTGGTCTATATTAGGGATTAATAGGAGGAATAATGGTGGAATATAGACTAGCCGAAAGTCGCAAGCATGAGTTAGGCGAGAATTATTGCAGTTGGCAGTTACACACCGAGTTATACCAATGTGGGCGTTCCTGCTATTATGTTATTCTTGATAAAGATGATTCGGGCATTCGTATTACATCTTCTGTTGTTAGTCCTGCAACCGCAAATGCTCTTGAAGATGCTATAACAACAGCGCTAGCGAGACCAGAGAGGTTAGAAACACTAGATGATGTCTATAACGAATTGCAGAAGGGTTTTTATGGCACGATGTTTAAATTTCAAGAAATTGGAGGTAAATGAGAATGGAATTAGATAAGTGGATTGGATCATGCAAGGTGAGGGCGGTTCCGTGGATAGATGGGAAGCGAATATATTTCAATGTGCAGTATTATGCTCCAGGTCAATCAATAACGAAACCTCCTGTATGGGACAAATCAGTTTACATTACAGACAATGCCGCAGGGCAAAGGCTTGTGCATGAATTTACTGATTCCTTGGTTAATTATGTCGCACGTATGCAAATAAGACAGCATGACGAGGTTACGATAACAGCATAACACACCAGAAAACAAGCGTTTCATCCTGCCTTAACAGTAACCATTCTCAATAACCAGTCCGAAAAACTTTTCGGAAAATCTTTAAAATCGCTTGACACTAGACTGCCAGCATAATATAATACAGTTAGGGGAAGGTGATCGCATTGAAGAAGCGAAATCTTGTCGGCAAAAGGGTTAGTATTATTGATAAAGAATCCCAATTTTACGGACATTGGGGATATGTTGTCCGGCAAGACGATCATTATCATGTTGGTGGTGGAAGCATCTGCCTAGAAGACGATTTGAGAATTGTCCCAATCTTTGATAGAGATCAGTTCGTGGTTGCTAGAAAGCAATAGCAGGGGATCTTCCCTGCGTCGAGCGTCTACTAGTAGGCGTTGGACAGTGGGAAGACCACAAAAAAAAGGAGGTAATTAACCAATGATTAATGAGGATGTACGTTTGAAGAAGGTCAAGAATCTTGTTGCTGTTTCTTACTACGCCTACAACAAACCGCCCTTTGACACTGACGCTATTGGTTATGTACCAGCAAATAAACTGTTAGACCCATACTATGAACGCTATAGTTATATAGACCGCAACGACGAATTAACTGCACGCGCAGGATTTGAATTCGTCTGGACTGTTCCTGTTGATGAACGTGATCAACGAGAATTTTATATTGTCCGTCGCAACAACATGTATACAGAAGTTTTTGAGCATGAGGGCATCAGTGGAGGATGGGCAGCTAACTATCCAGGTGGAGGTATTACAAGTACTGGGAAGCCTACGCACATTGACGAAGAAGGAAATCTATATAACAAAGTATTATTTTAAGCGTGTCACCGAAGCCAAAGAAGAGCAGGAATGGAAAGAGACTGTATAAGAATCTTATCTAACTCGTGCCAGCGAGTATAAACAGCCCTTTAGGCTGGCAGCGTCCAGGGCGCAAGCCCTGGGGTAGGAAAAGAAAGGAGGAATTAAAAATGATTAGAACAGTTAAGGGTCTTCAGAGGGCAATTGAGCGAGGTAAGGAAGCAACATTAAAAGTCTATGACATTATGCCTAACAGTTTTGCTGAAGGTGGTGCATATCTTAACTTGGGAGAAGGTCGATACGCTGGTGTTGGAGCAGAAACATGGAAGCAAATACGGCAACAAATAGTAGACGCAAGTACAGGAGAGCGATGCTCTAGTTTATCTCAATTCAGTAAATATTATCAATAGCTCGTCAGGACGAGCCTAAACAGTCCCTTAAGTCCTGAGCGCGGAGGGCGTAAGCTCTCCAGTGGGAAAAGAAAAGGAGGAATGACAATGTATTACACTGTAGCTCACTTAGACGATGTTCAAGGAGATATCTCTATTCACTTCGACAAAGTTGGTAATCAGTTTATGGTAGGGATCTATAACAACGATAACAAGGAACATACTTGCAATAAGTTTTCTGACATGGAAAGCGCACTAGCGGTATTCCAAAGGTTGACAGAAGCAATTATTACAGGTTGTCATAGCTATGAAAGCAGAAAATCTATACTGCTAGGGGCATCGTCCTAACCAAATGCTTACTGTAATCCCAGAATAAAATGAGCATTTCCTGCTCTGATTCACGCATAACAGGCTACAGTTTGGGCAAAATATTCTCACAAGTCGCTTGACAATTACACGCATGTAAAGTATAATGAATATAAGATAAGTTAACATATTTTCTTATAGCAGGGGGATTATTTCCCTGCTCAAGCTATCAAGTATATTTGATGGTTTGAGTGGTGAAATAAACCAAAAGGGAGGAAATAAAATGAAGGTAACAGATTTGTTCGGTGAAGTGGTTTACAGCTACACAAGACAACAGGCCATTGAGGATGGAGTATTGGTTGACGTTTCTCCTCTTGCTAGAGAAGCAGGGTTCAAAATCCCTGTGGCCCTGACATCAGCAGTCTACGGTATCGTCGAATCTATTCCTAAGTGTAGAGATTTTCAAGACGTACAAGGTAGACTGTGGGATGTTTTGTGGATGGGATCGCTTGGCGCAAGAAACAACAAAGACAGAGCGCAATTTGTCTATAGCCTTTCCCTTCCGCATATGGTCAAAAAACAGGTTTACTATCAGCCAAAATTTGATCTGAAGAAGGGAATCGTTACTGATGGATACTACAAAGAGCGGAATGTGTTGGTCAATAACATCACGCTAAAGATGGTTATCTCTGGCGGTGACAATGGCGAACCAGTAATAACAATCATGTTGCCTAATGAAGATTAAGGAGGGTTATCAATGATCCAGATAAAAGCCTTTTTCGGTGAATGGAAAAGCGCAGATAAAGACCATGCCAAAAGGTTTGTCAAACACATGATCCAAGGCATGGTGGCGGTAAGCGATTACAGCGAACGAGAAAGGATTATCGAACAGAAACACCTGAGAGGAATAACAGTGGCAGAATTAATGGTATAACACGTTCTGGCGTGTATAAAAAGCCCTTTAAGCCAGAAGCGGTGGATAGGATTGCCTATCCACGTGGGAAACCTAATTTAATAACAGGAGGGTATTTCAAATGAAATTTGAAGTCAATCGAAAGGTGCTGCAAGATGCACTCAAGCAAGCAAAATTTATGCAACAGAAAAAAACTAGTATTTTTGGTCAAGCACATATTCAAACAGGTGATGGCAATATTGCTCTAACTACAAGTACACTAGATGCATACGCCAGGATTGTGATCCCTGCTATTGTCCACAGCGAAGGCTTTCATACCTTCGCCATCGACGATCTAACTGCTGTCTGTACAGCAGGCGGTGACACTGTCAAATTTGATGGTGAAAAACTCTCCTGCGGTGTGTTTCAACTGTTTGCAACGAGTTTCGCAGACTATCCAGATCCACCGATGGAAACAGAATTCCAAAATCCTGTATTCTCAATAGTGGAATTTGAACTACTGTCAGCGTTGAAAGAAGTTAAAAACTGTATGGCAACAGATGATCTCAGACCAATACACAAAGGCGTAAACTTTATGGTAGAAGATAGCAATGTTGAGATGGCAGCACTAGATGGTTGTAAGTTGGCAATTTCCAAAAGGAAAACTATAGATCTAGTGGATGATATTAACCTAACCATTCCTTCAGACATGGTTAAATTCATGTTGAAAACTCTCGACAAGAAATCATGCAACAGAGTTGACTTCTTTCTTGATGAAGATTCTATAGGTATCAGCTATGGCAACCATAAATATTCATTAACAGCGTTCAAGATGAAACTAGACTACCCAAACTACAGAAAGTTTATTCCTAAATCTTCTGATACAGTTGTCACTACCAATATCAATGTCAAAGAGTTTTCTTCGCTTGTAAAAAAGGCATTAACTATTAGCAGTGACAGCAAATCCAAAGTGATAATCAAACTCAACATAGAAGACGATCAAATTAGGTTTAGCACCAGAATAAACAGCAATCAATGGCAAACGTATGCTGTCATGAACGCAACCCAAACAGGCGAGGATCTAGAAGTCGCTTTCTATGCTCAAAGGTTGATTGATGTTCTTCAATGTCTACCTGTAAAACAAAGCGAGATGAAGTTTACAGGAAAACTAGGGCCAGCGTATTTTGACAATCCAGACTATGATCATTTTGTCTTGGTTATGCCGATAAGATACGAGTAAAAGACTGATTTTAGGGAGGAATGACAGATGGATAGGTGTATTTTGTGTAATGCCGAAGACAAGACTGGTCTTATCAACCACATGTGTACAGATTGTTTCGATCTGTCTCTGGATGTTGGAAAGACAGGTACAGAGATTGAGAAGAAGCAGAAGAGAGACAGAAAAGCTCTGGAGAAGCGGAGACAGGAAAACTTCTACTACGAAACAATCCGCTAAGTCTCTGCGGAGAATGACCGCAGCAGGTGTTAAGTCTGTGATTAACAACATAATTAAGCTTAACACCTGTCGTTCAAGGATTAAGAAAGGTGAAAAAAAGAGATGAAACCATATATTAACAACAAGGAGACTGGCAGAATCGTATTAAGTGAAAGGGAGGACAAGTATGAATAACAGTAATGTCGATCCTTGTGTCGGTTGCCGTATTCGATTAAATTCTGACGGTACATGTGGCAATGGTTGCACGGAGTTGCAGGAATACGTTATAAAAGAAAAGGAGGAAGTTATAATGCTAAGTATAGGTGATAAACTTATGGCGTATATGTAGCCAATTGTGTCCATGCGTTGTATCACATTAAAGACATTATTCGCAAGGTGTAACACAAGCAAGATTTAAGAAAGGAAGTGTTATTGTGAAAACTGAGCGCATAAACTATAACACACATATAGGTATGGTGGATGATACCATAATACCTATAACCGTATCTCATGATCATCCTAAAACAGCATTAGAAAAACTAGCGTTGCGGTTAGGTGTTAATAGTACACCTATGTCATTAACACCAACACTCTACTATCTACCAGCAGGAATACACTTGTATCAAGCCAGGGTGATGAAATGACTTCACTAGCATATTTCGTAATAACATTTGCTGTAGGGATACTTCTGTTAGTTATTCTCAAAACCGTTGAATCTCTGTTCTGGTTTACGTACAGACTACAGGTGAACAAGCGTAAGAGGAGAATAAGGAGAAAGATGCGTCATGCAGCTTGACCCCAAGGCCAGCTACTATATAGTAGTTAACGGTGAAAGCCCGTTGCCTTGCCACAAGCAAGGCGGTGCTTATAGGTCACAAATTTTACAAGCAAGCTATTGACAAGTGACAGGTGTAGGTGTACAATTGTAACAAAGAGAATTTAAGGAGGTCTTGATTGTGTCTATTGAGAAAACTAACCGCAGTAACACACCAATGAATGTGAAGGCTTTTGACAATGCAGACAAGAAAGGCTTGCTGCGAACGGATTTAGCTATCCAGCGTATGCAGGTCTGGAAGGAAGAACACAAGTCGTTATTTATCCATTCCATTTTGTATGGCTTCCCTGTGCCGCCTATTTTTGTCCAAGTGACAGATAATGAAGATGGAGACAAAACCCTATGGGTGCTGGATGGCAAACAAAGAATCACTACTCTACTAGCATATTTCAGAAATGAATTTGCCCTTGGGAAAGATACTCCTTCCGTTGATGGAGTGGAGATTGCAGGAAAGACGTTTACAGAGCTTCCAGAAGAGTTTCAAGATACTATCAAAGATGCAAACATTTTAGTTTACAGGTTTGACAATCTCTCAGATGAGGATAGGGATGAAATGTTCTACCGTCTGAACAATGGAGTGGCACTTAGTCGGATTGAGCGCACAAGAGCATTAGCACAAGGCGACATCATGGGATTCGTCAAAGAAATTGCTTCTGAACCATTCTTTGCTGAATCGTGCGCTATCACACCTAACAGCCGCAACAGATTTGTTGATGAGGAAATGATACTGCAAATCATGATGCTAATAACAGCAGGCGAAGCCGTATCATTGTCAGGAACAGACGTTAAGAACTTTGTGCTTAAGCTGAAAGAAAATGGACTGTCAGATAAGCAGAAAGAACAAATGTTGACAACTACTCAGTATCTAAATAAAGCATTACCTGTGCGCGAAAAATGGTTGAAGAAGGTTCATGTGCCTATCTTGTTTGTTATAGCACAGAAAGCCATTGAACAAGACGTAAGACCAGAACAGTTTGGTGGATGGGTAAAAGAATTTTTGACTAGTTATAGGCCAGGTGATAGGTATGGTGCCGCTTGCAGTGCAGGTTCAGCAAAACGTGATAATGTAGCAAAGCGTATCGAGATAATGTCTGCGAACTATGTTCAAAACATTGCTTCTGCACCAGACTACAAAACCCCAGAGCCAAAGGTTAACAGAGGCAAAGGTAGACCGAAGAAAGATCAGTAGGAGCAAGCACAACCCCAAGCAGAGGCAACTACTGACAGTGGGATTCAAAATAAATCCTAAGATTTACCAAGTGAAGGTGTGAAATAATCATGATTAAATTTTGCGTCATTTGCAACAAGAAATTTGTAGCATCACCAAGCGACAGAAAAGTAACTTGCTCTAAGCCTTGTCAGCGTGAACGTGCTAGAAGAGCAAATACAGCAAAGGGTAGGAAGTGGAGTAACAAAGCCAGGGAACTGTTGTCTAGGCATGGACAGACACAAAATCTTAAACTAGGTACACCCGCTGCCCTCAAAAGCCCTATTGCTGGCCCATTTGAAACAAATATTAATGCCAAAGGTTGGGTTGTTGTTTCGCCAGAAGGTAAAGAGTATGTTTTTCGTAATTTGAATTTATGGTGCAGAGAACATGAGGATATATTGCCAGGAACAGCAAAGACGGCAAGCGGTGCGTTTAGGATGCTGAAAAGAGCAAAGCTTGGGAAGACTAAAAGGGCAGTAACTCAATGGAAGGGTTGGATATTGAAAAGTTGGAGCGAATAAAGGAAAGGAGGATTAAAATGATCTGTAACTCCTGTGGTCGGCAGCCCGTAAAGGAGGAATAGCATGATAGGCGCACATGATCCCGCGCAGAAATTTATAAACGCTCTATACGAGCGCGATAAGGGGCGTTACCTGCCTGTGTTTATGACGGTATGCGAAGAATACGGTTTCAAAGAGCTTTGCGGTAAAGATTGCCCCGCATATGGTAGCAAGGAAGAATGTAAGGAGGAATAGTATGCGGCTTATAGATGCTGACAAAATAGTAGAGCAAATCAATGAATGGCTCGACCAAACGGGGGCAATTCCCCTAAATACAAGTTATCATTTTGAGCTGTTAGGTTGTATTGAGGATTGCTCCACGATCGACGCTGTATTGGTGGTGCGGTGCAAGGACTGTGAACATTACAACAAGACAGGATGTTCCGCAGGGTTTGGCTGGTGCGAGAATATGGACAGAGGAACGCACGACGAGTTTTATTGCGCAAGCGGCAAGCGATTGGGGGGAGAGCCATGAAGATTGAGAGATGTCCGTTTTGCGACAAAGATGTTGCCGAAATTACCAACTGCCAAGAGTTGGAGGGGTGCAGGCTTTTCGAGAGCTGCCCAGCAACAGAGCCTTACGTTTGCGTTG
>JBMNUR010000052.1:0-13004 GCA_050946395.1 Peptococcales bacterium | reverse complement strand
GCAATCCTTCGTTGCCTTTGTTGCATTAGAAGAATTGACTATCGTCTATAGACTAATAACTAATAACTTTCGTAAAGATTATTACCCTCAGAATCAATGGCAACTATACAGGGGAAATCCTCCACTTCCAAGCGATAAATGGCTTCCGATTGCAACTCTGGATAAGCAATGACATCAGCCTTCTTCACGGAGCGAGCTATCACAGCCGCTGCACCCCCGATAGCTGCTAAATAAACAGCACCATGCTTTTTCATTGCTGAAATGACATCTTTATTGCGAGGTCCCTTACCAATCATGCCTTTTAATCCTACTCGCTCTATTAACGTGGGAGCATAAGCATCCATCCGTCCACTAGTAGTCGGTCCACAGGAACCTATGGCTTGACCCGGTTTGGCGGGAGTAGGACCTACGTAATAAATAATCTGATCCTTCAAATCCACCGGTAATTCTTGACCGTCTTTTAGTGCGTTAACAAGATTTTTATGGGCAGCATCTCTTCCTGTATAAATAACACCTGTAATCAAAACACTGTCGCCTGCCTTTAAATCAGCAACTTGCTCTTGAGTTAAGGGGGTTGAAACCTTTTTAATATCGGCCAATTCTTTCACGCCCTTTCCTAAAGAATCGCTTCACTATGTCTGGAAGCATGACAATTTAGATTAACCGCAACAGGTAAAGTAGCAATATGTGTCGGATAAGTTTCGATATGTACAGCTAATGCAGTAATCTTTCCACCTAAACCTTGAGGGCCAATGCCAAATTCATTAATTTTCTCCAATAATTCCTGCTCCAAAGCACTATAATTTTCATCTGGATTTGGTTCCCCTGCTTTTCTGGTCAAGGCTTTTTTGGCTAGCATAGTTGCTTTTTCCATAGTACCGCCAATACCAACCCCAACAATAATCGGCGGGCAGGGGTTCCCCCCCGCTTCCCTTACGGACTTAAGGATAAATTCTTTAACTCCTTCTAACCCATCTGAGGGTTTAAGCATTTTTAAAGCACCCATATTTTCACTGCCGGCTCCCTTAGGAACTACCATAATCCTAAGTCTATCCCCAGGTACAATCTCCATATAAATTACTGCCGGTGTATTATCACCACTATTTTTTCTTACGAAAACAGGATCAATTACTACGGATTTTCTTAGGTAGCCTTCAGAGTAACCCTGACGAACACCTTCATTAACAGCATCAACTAAGTTTCCTCCGGTAATATGAACTTCTTGGCCTACCTCAAGATAAACTACTGTCAAACCTGTGTCCTGACACATAGCCTGATTTTCTTTCCGTGCATATTGGACATTTTCTATAATCTGCTCGAAGATATATTTTCCAAACTTTGATTCTTCTAATGCTTGGTTTTTCTTAATGAGTTGCTCTACATCCTCCGGCAGGTTACACGCAGCCTCAAAACATAATTTTTTTACAGTTTCTGTAATGTCCTGTGTAGATATTTCCCGCATAATACCGTCCACCTCCTAAAATAGTATAGCTTATGGTCTACAGTCGATAGCCGATGGTCTATAGACTATTTGTTTAGTCATTGCAAGCCGATAAGCGTGGCAATCCCGCATTTAGTTGGATCTCGACAACCTGGGTCGCCACGTCGCTATCGCTCCTCGCGATTACAAAAATCGCCTCTGTAGCCACTGTAGTTCGGCACGAAGCCCTATAATCTCTTACCTATTCAACCAACCTAAAATACCATGGAGGGTAGTCTCTTTGTTCAATTGTGCCAAAGATTTGAGAAGAGGTATATTTTTAGGACAGACTTGAGCACAGTTTTGGGAGTTTCCACAATCAACTATCCCACCTCTACCCATAACGGTTTCCAATCGTTCCTCTCTATTCATTTTACCATTAGGGTGCATATTAAAGAGAGTTACCTGACTAAGAGCTTGTGCGCCCATAAAAGGTGATTTGCTATTAACATTTGGACAAACTTCCAAACAACAACCACAGGTCATACATCTGGAAAGCTCATAAGCCCATCTACGATCATTTTCATTCATTTTAGGCGGACTACCTAAATCAAAGCAGCCATCTGTTTCTACCCAAGCTTTCACTTTCTTTAAATTATCAAACATAAACTGTCTATCAATCATCAAGTCTCTTATTACAGGAAATTTAGTCAATGGTTCCAGAGTTATCACACCATCAGGAAGTTTATCTATTAGTGCTGAACAAGCTTGGCGAGGAGTACCGTTAATAATCATTGTACATGCACCACATACTTCTTCTAAACAGTTACATTCCCAGACCACTGGAGCTACTGCTTCGCCTTTAATGTTAACAGGTTTTTTTCTTATCTCCATTAACACACCAACAACATTTTGGTTGGGTTGATAAGGAACTTTAAATTCCTCCCAATAAGATTGGCTATTGGTGTCATTTTGTCTCTTTACCTTTAAATGGATGTATTCTCGGGCCACTTACTTCGCCTCCTTTTTCCCTTGACGTCCGTCTACGTTATACACGCGAGGTACCGGCTTAACCAAAGAAATATCAACATCTTCATATTCAAACCGAGGGCCTTTTTCTGTCCAATATGCCTTAGTTGTTTTTAACCAGTTTTCATCATCCCGTTGACTAAATTCTGGTTTATAATGTGAACCCCGGCTTTCATTTCTATTTAATGCTCCTAAGGTAATAACTCGAGCGAGTTCCATCATATTTTTAAGCTGGCGAACAAACATTACATCCTGATTACTCCATTTAGAATTATCAACAAGTCCAATGTTTTTGTAGCGCTCCATCATTTCCTGAAGTTTATCATCAGTCTCTTTTAGTTTTTTATTATAACGAACTATGCCTACATTAGCTCGCATCATGTCGCCCATTTCTTCATGGAGCACGTAGGGATTCTCTTTACCGGACATATTGCACAGATTTTTATATACTTCTTCTTCTTTCTTTAATTGGCTTTCATAAACACTGGATCTTACATCTGAAGCAGTTTTATCAATATTTTTTAGATACTCAACAATACTAGGTCCAACAACCGTGCCACTATAAAGAGCGGAAAGAAGAGAATTAGCTCCAAGCCTATTGGCACCGTGATACATATAGTCACATTCACCAGAAGCAAATAGTCCGGTAATTTCTGTGTGGTGTTTCCAATCAACATGGATACCGCCCATAAAATAATGGATAGCAGGGAAAATTTTCATCGGAACTTTTTTCGGGTCATCACCTTGGAAGTTTTGATAAATTTCTAAAATTCCTCCTAAGCGAGTATCTAAAAACTTAGGATCCAAATGAGTTAAGTCTAGATACACTTGATTTTTACCATCAATCCCTAGTCCCATTTCTACACAAACCTTATAAATTGCCCGAGCTGCAATATCTCTAGGGACTGTATTACCATAAGCCGGATACCATTCTTCTAAGAAGTACCAGGGTTTTCCGTCTTTATAGGTCCAAATTCTGCCACCTTCTCCTCGGGCTGCTTCAGACATTAAGCGGTGCTTATCATCACCAATCATGCCCGTGGGGTGAATTTGCACAAATTCGGCATTGGCATATGCTACACCTTGCTGATAAATACTTGCTGCAGCACTACCGGTATTAATGGTGGAGTTAGTCGACTTACCATAAATCATACCAGCTCCTCCAGTTGCAATTAAAACAGCATCACCTTTAAATACTTTAATTTCCATAGTAGTAAGATTTTGAGCAACTATACCCCGGCAGACTCGGTTCTCGTCAATTATTGTGGAAAGAAACTCCCAACCTTCATATTTAGTTACAATGCCTTTAGCTTCATATTTTCTAACCTGTTCATCACAACCATAAAGAAGTTGTTGACCACTGGTAGCTCCGGCAAAAACGGTTCTTCTTTTTTTAACACCCCCGAATAATCTAAGGTCAAGATTTCCTTCGGGAGTTCGGCTAAACATAACTCCTGCTCGTGCCATATAATGAATAATTCCTGGTGCAGCATCACACATTTCCTTTACAGGTGGTTGGTTGGCTAAAAAGTCGCCGCCGTACACAGTATCATAAAAGTGTTCATAAGTTGAATCATTTTGTCCCTTAGTATCTAAAGCTGCGTTAATACCACCCTGGGCACAAAGTGAGTGGGACCTTTTTACCGGTACCAGAGAAACTAAATCTACCGGTATGCCTTGTTCAGCTATCTTAATTGTTGCCATTAAACCCGATAGTCCGCCACCAACAACTACTACTTTTTGTTTTTGCATCTGTACTAATCCCCCCTAAAATGCCAGTAATATTTGAACTGAAAGAATACTCAAAACAACAAACAGAAAAGTGGAAGCTATAGCCGATACTCTTTGGGCATTAGGTCCAACCGTTATTCCCAAATCAATAAAAAACGCCCAAAGCCCATTAGCAAAATGATATACAGAACCAACAACTCCAACGATGTAGAATATTAGCATCCCTGGACTTGCTAAAATATTAGACATAAATTCATAATTAATTTCTGCACCGGAAAACCTTGTAGTAATTACGTGATAAATTAAAAAAATAAATGTTACAATAGCGGTAATTCTTTGAAGATAAAAAGCCCAGTTACGGGAATATTTAAATTTCAATACATTATTTTTAGCAACATACACAACCCATAAGCCGAGTAAACCATGATACAGAATAGGCAAGAAAATAAAACCTACTTCCAAGAATGTTAAAAAAGGCAATTCCTTCATTAAAGCAGCTCTTTGGGTATAAACTTCGGGGCTAATAAGAACATAAGAATTAATCGTCAGATGGATCAAAAGAAAAATTCCAACCGGAAGTAGTCCAGTAATAACATGAAGTTTTCTTATTAAAAAATAATGTTTATCCAAAAAATTCATTTGCTTTCTCCTCCCTTTTGATTAATAAATTTAAAAAGAATTAGGTTCAATTAAATATTCGTGTTAATTATCCCCCCCTTCAATAAATCTGCCATCGTAAAAAATATTACGTAATATTGGGAATATTGAAATTATTGTTTGTAAAAGAAAAGCCCGACCTTTTGACCATACCTATTAAAAGATACGATTGAAGGCCGGGCTCCACTTGCTTTTCGCCATAGATTTTTAAATCTACAACCAACAAGTAAAAGGGCTTTTCGAATTCTTTAAATATTTTTTAATTTTTAGTTAATTTATATTTTCTACATGTATATTCATTATCCTACTAGGGGTACAATTAGAATATTTTATTAGAATTATGTTTTAATTGTCCATCATTAAAATTAATTACTTGTGTATATATTTAATATTTCTTACTTATTACTTATCTCCTCTTTTATCCTATGACTACCAGCCTTAAGACTCCCATCTTCTGTTTAGGAAAGGGGTGTTCCTATTGGGCAAACTCCATCTGAAGCTAAGAATCACTTAATTTCTTTTTCGTAAACTAGCCATTTATCATACATTATTTTAAGACCTGTAATTATAGCTTTACGAGCACTTCCGTAATACCTTTTTTCAAATTTTGAGATTAACGGATCTATCCCATCTAAAAGGCAATACCCCGTTGTAAGTTTTTTGAAAAAATTTCTTCCTACATTTGTCGCTAAAGTACAATCACTATCAATAATAATAGCTGTTTCTGAATCTACTTCAACTCCAATTGCAATTACTTCATATAATTTTTCTGCTGTAATTGCAGTAGGAAGTTTTGCATGCCCTGTTATAAATATTGTATTTTCTTGGTTTAAATCTTTCATTTGGCAATTCTCCTTCCTCTCTCTATAACTTACTTTTCATATTCGCGATAAAAAATAGCTATCCTTTTAGAAAGTTTGGGAATTGATTCACTTTTCCCTATATAGGGAATATTGATAATTTTATAAAACCTTTAGTTAATAGTTTTGAAATTAATAGAAAAGGTAAAATATTATTTTTTAGTATAAAAAATACGCGCATTTCAATACTGTAATCCTTTACACTATGCGAATGGCAAAGCATGTAAATTCCTAGTGTATAAAAAAAGACTTCCTTGAGGAATAAACCTCTGAAGCCTTGATTTATCAAGAAAAATTGTAGTATGAATTATTTTATAGGAGCAAGCTTATTGATGTAACCTTTTTTTCTACCTTTGTCTGGATCACTGGGAGGGTTAAATAGATTTTTAAAATATTTAAGCTTTGTACTCCTTACAAGTTCAAAAGGTAGGTTTTCAGAAGAATCATTGGTAAATGTGTTATAATAATCTTCAGCCCGCTTAATTTTCTTTGCGAGGATAAAGTCAAAAGCCGTCATTTATATACCCCCTTTTCTATTTTTAAAAAAACTATGTGATTGTTTTCATTTGTTATCTATATCATACTACTTAATGGCTCATAATGCAAGTGAACTTTTTTTCAAACTTTTAGAAAAGATAAAATATTTTTAAAATAATTTATTAATGCCTACTATAGAGAATTTTGTTGGATTTTTATGTTTTTATTTTTTTGTTTTAATCTAATTGCTATAATAAAGATATTAAAAGTTATGTGAGGCATTTAAGAATGGCTGATAAAAAAATTAAAAGCTGGGCAGTTTTCGCCTTTACTATTTTTTATTTATTGAAAGTCTTTTTACATTGGAATATATTAAATATTTTACTAACGATCTTAATAGCCGGTTTATTAATTATTAACCTACCTCTTTTAAAAGGGCCAAGTAAAATTATCTCTATAGTTTTATTTACCTTAGGCATGATTTTGATGTTTACTTCTAAAGCAACTATCAACGATTGGCAAACGGGCTTAATTAATAATGCTGGAATTATTACCCTCTTAATAACTGTACCCATGTTGGGATTTCCTTTACTTTTTGAGAATTTTCAGCAGGCAATTACGGAAATCAGTCATAAACATCTAGACACACCGGTCAATTTCTATAGTATTTCAAATTTTTTATGCTTTTGTTTAGCTACTATACTTAATATTGCCAGTGTATCTATTGTCAATCATTTATTAAATGAAGCCAAAAAACAATATCCTATTGAGCTTTTTTCCCGAGCACTTACCCGAGCCATTATGAGTTGTAGTATTTGGTCACCTAGTTTTGTAGGAGTTGCTGTTGTTCTTCATTATACCGGATTTCCCTGGATAAAAATTGCTCCCTGGGGATTACTTTTTGCCTTAATTGCACTTTTTTTAGGTATAAGTCTCGAAAAATTTCATAATCGGAGTTTTCCAAAAAATATTACTTTGTCCCCTAAAAAAAATGTTTCACAACAAAACAAAAGATTACTAAAAATCTTAGTAATCTTAGGAACTTTTATGATTTCGGCAATTATTTTCCTGGAGGTATTAACAGGGCTAAGCGTATTAGTGGTTGTTCCTTTAGTTGCCTTATTAGGGCCATTATTTATAGGGATAGTCTGGGGGAAAATGCCTATATTTTTAAGTTGTTTTCGGAACTTTTTTAACGAGAAATTACCTAACATGAAAAATGAAATAGTCCTTTTTACGGCAGCAGGATTTTTTGGCCACTCCTTAAATGTAGCCCATATTGGCGAATATGCATCAAAGATAATTGTTTATTTAGATATCCAAGAGCCTTTCTTTTTAATTATGATTTTAATGGGGATAATTATTAGCATGGCTTTAATAGGTGTCCACCCAGTGGTAACTTCATCAACTATTTTAATAACGTTGCCGGTTTCACAAATACCTCTTATGCCTATACAGTTTGCCCTAACTGTTATAATGGGCTATTCAATTGCAGCTTTACTATCACCTATCTCAGGGACAGTATTGGTAACTTCGGGAGTTTTAGGGGAAAACCCCCTTAATGTAGGAATCAAATGGAATTGGCAGTACGCTTTGATACTGATTTTTATTTGTATTTTTGTTTTAGCTTTGATTCATTTTTGAAAATTAAAGACCTATAGCCCATAGGTCTTTAAAAGTATCAATTCCAACAGATTTTATACCATAAATTTTAGGACAAATGTTGCATTCTTGGGGTTAGATTATACCCTAAATATTTCTTAATTCTATATTTGCTATATCACTGAAAGTATCCAGCCCAGTTATTTTTCCAGCTAAATCAGTTAGTGGAACAATATCGCTCCTATCAATATAATTTAATGAGAACTTGCGATTTAAAGCCATAAATTGTTTAAGTCCTGCCGAGATTCGATTAATGTATGAATATACCCCTATTGCTCCGGGGGAAATAGTTGTAGCCTTGTCACCATATAGTACTTTTAGTTCTCTTATACCATCAAAGATTTCCTCTACAGTACAACCAAACCTCTGATATTCCTTGGGTACTATGCCCTTATTAATCAATTTCCCTATTTGTTTACCAACCATAGCGGCGGCCATAGCTGCCCTACCTATACCAATCAGATTTACATATGGAGCACCTAAGGCTAACCCTTTAAAAACATGATCCTCCGTAGCGAACCCACCGGCAACTGCAATCTGCGGCAATGGATAGTTTTTCTCGTCCATGGCTTTTAATATTTTATGTAATATACTTACCATCTCGACAGTGGGAATACCCCATTCATTCATCATTTTACAAGGGCTATTACCTGAACCACCACCGGCTCCATCAAAAGTAACTAAGTCCACACCGGCTTTTGAAGCTATTTTAAGAATTCTAATCAAATCTTTAGGGTCAAAAGGTCCTGTTTTAAAGGTAACATGTTCCGCACCAAGATTTCTTAATTCTGCTACCCTTTTTGTTAAGATATCCTCATTCCACATAGGAAGCTTACCGATTTTCTCAAAAACCTGACCTTTACCATTTTTATAATTTTCGGCTACAACGGGGTCTGATGGATTAGGATAAATCAAATAGCCCATTTCTTGAAAGTTCAGGGCTGCCTCAATTTCTTTTACTCGACCCATCCCCTGAATTCCTTTTGCTGCTTGCCCAAATTTAAGTTCTACAGATTTTACCCTTAATTTCGAAATTGCATAGTCCAATACTCCTAAATTTTCGTCATCATAATTGGCTTGCAGGATAATATCACCATAGCCCCTATAATATTGTCGAAATGAGTTTATCATTTCGTCAATAAGAGGGGAAGATTTGACTTTACCATTTTCCAGAACCAGTCCCTTATCTTTGGCGACTACATCTTCGCCAATTACCACTAACACCCCTGCTAGAGCTGCTCCTGCAAAATAATCTTGCCAGTTTAGTTTAGCAATAGCAGGCAAAATAATAGGAGCTTTTAAATTGATCTTATTATTTAAACCAAAAACAGTATCGATACTAACTTTGGGAAAAGTAGCTAAATTTGCATCTTCAGGGCAACCCAAGGAGCCAAAAACCCTACCATTGATGTTCAAATGAGAAAAATCAACTGGGTAATTTTTTTCTGATGCAAATTGGTTAATATCAGCTGCAAAAGGATAAATAGCCTCGGAGCCACGTACAGCCGAAAGACCAATTTCACATGTTCCTATACAATTTGCAGTACAAACTGCACACATCCCCGAAAATTTCGAAATATGTTCTGCCGTTCTCATTCTTGTGTTGGTTATTGTACTTCCTAGCTCTGGACTATATGACATAAAACCCCTCCTCTTTTTTATAACATTCTCAATATTCAATCTGAATTAATTCCCGAGCCATTTTGTAATTTTTGCCTTATACTACTTAGTTCCCATTATACTACATTTTGGTCATATGACAATAACTATAAGCTGACTATATTTTAATAAACGAGTTAATTAAAATATATTTCTTCTGTTTTTGTTAAACTAAAAGAAATACCTTCTTTCTGGTAAAAAATTTTGATTATGCCAGGGTATTTTCCCGCAGCAGTCCTGATTTAGCACGGTGCTTAAGAATATTTTCAAATTATCGCCTATTTCAACTTCCTTAGGTTGTATTGAATACTTCTGCTGTTTTATAGCTTCTAAGAATTTTTTTTGTTCATTTCTTAAGATATAGTTTCAAAACATAAGCAATACATTAGAACGGGAGAGCATACTTTAAATTATCTTTAAACATAAAAACATTTTAAAAATAAAAAAAATACCAAACCTATAAAGGATCTTGGTATCTTTTGGTGCCGAAGATCGGACTCGAACCGATACGCTTTTGAGGGCGGTGGATTTTGAGTCCACTTTGTTGTTTTTCAAGCAACTTTTATGCAAACTCAATGCTATCGCAGTTTCTATTAACCCCATTAATCGGGTGATAAGTTGCAAATCAAGCAACAATTAAAGTGGTGATACTAGGTCTTAAAATATAGTTTATAAATCTGTGCGGTTATTGTGCGGTTGAAAAGCTATTTTTAGGGGTTTCATGTTTGTTCAATAACCCTTTTTACTAAATTCTTAAATCTAATTCTTTCGCATTCTTCTGTTGCTTCTACTAACTCCTGAATTATTTCCTTCAAATTATTCTCCAAGCTTGTCCACCACCTTTACCATTAAATTCTGCAAGGAAATGGAAATTCCTGCTTAGATTTTGCCCTTCAAAATTGCCCCGTAAGCCTCTGGAATAACGGGGTCAAGGTGTTTATATGCGTAAAAACCTATTAGAAAAACGTCAATATCCTAATAGGGCGAATTAATTTTTGGGGTTTAAAAACAATAGCTTTTTGGAGGGTAAAAACAGGTTAATCCTGCCCCGTACAACAATTGAAAAGCAAACCCTGTAAACCGCATTACAAAAGGATTTATTACGAAATTATGGTATCAAAAAATTATTGTTTGTATGTGCAGGCATTTTCAATAGAATTTTGCTACCATAATGACGGGTTAGGGTTCATGGGATGATGGAACCTATTAGGAAATGGTGGGTTTTCTAATAGGCTTATCAAGGACGGACTCTATTAGAAAATACCATAAAGTCTAATAGATTTAAGCAAACAAAAAAAGCCCCAGAGGATTAACCTCCCGGGCTTTTATTTATTCACCTATTATAATCCTAATCATATTTAGCTTTTCTTTGTCCGTTGCTGGTGGAACAATAACCACTCGCTCATTATTCCAGTCAACCCGCTCACCTAGATCCTGGAGTAATTTCCTAACCTCTACAAAACTTACTCCCTTGAGCACGTGTCCTCTATAGCTCTTCCCTTTCCTGGTGATCTCAATAGGCGTTATATGCACATACTCCTGCACCGACTCCTCGTCCAGCCAGGATAAAAACTCATCTTTTTGAATATTCCGGCCAGGGCAAGTTTTGGTTGAATATTCCCTGTGAAAAATAATGGCCTCCTTGCCAAGATCACACACCTTCAATAATGTTTTCACCAACTCGATGACCGCCTTTTTCTGTGGGCCCTTGAGTATCTCTACATCAAAGTTGCCGATAATCTCAATGGATATTGCACCTTTATTGTAATTTTCAATGCTTGCTGGATCACGGTTTAGGTCCCTGCCATCCCATATGGTCCCATCAGGTGCCACACTGAAATGCTGGCCTATGTCACTCCATCCATTTGTCTTAGTGTGGTATTCCCACATACCATAAATGGTTTTTTCGCCCACATAATCAGTTTTGGTGGGCTTATAGGTGTGGTGGATGTGGATTGCCGAGATTTTACGGGTAAAGGCAAAAGAGAACAGGAATGGCTTTATTGTTTCAATTGTATAAGCGTTAAAGTTTCTCATGCTTTATCAACCTTCTTACTCCTGCCTTTTAGCACCTCAATAGCTTGCTGCAGTATATCCGGTACCGGTAATCCTACCCGACCGGCATTTTCGAGGATACTTAAAAACTCGTTTGCCAAGTAGAAAAATATTGTCGCATCTCGGAATATGTGGCCATCTCCCAGTGATGTATCAACCAAATGCGCAACAGCAACCATCACAAATATAAACACCTTCCTAGCTATCCCTTTGAGCCCAATTGAGCTAGAAAGATTACCCTCCACGCCCGATGCTAATACGCCAGTCACATAATCCAACACTACAAAAGCTAATAATATGCCCAACAACGAGCTCCACCCCCCAAATAAATAGGTCGTGCAGGCACCGCCCGCTGCTATACATATTTTAAATATACTCGAAAAATCTATTGATCTATTTGGCATTCTCTACACCATCCTTTTTGCTTTTTCATATATTTCCTTAATCGCATAATACGGAGCTAAAAATCCCATGCCCTCGGCAGAAACATTTGAATCCGGTTGAATGTGGGTTATTTTCCACGTTGGGAGCCCTACCAATTGGCCCATAATATTAAACGCACCGCCACCACTATTGCCCGGATTAATAGCCGCATCTGTCTGGAGCCAAGTAGCTGCTACTTGCCTATCTACAAAGGTTATAACTCCCTGGGAAACCGTATTGGCATAGCCTAACGGGTTACCAATGCAGAAAATGTCATCCAAGAGCTCGACGCTTTCAGCTATCTCAGCAGGAATTAGGTATTGTTCCGGTACACCTTCAATCTTGATTATAGCTACATCGAGTTGAGGGTAGCCTAGTACTACCCTTGCATTAAAAGGTGTCTTTGGCAGCGCATCTAAGTAGACTTGCACAAACTTGGCAGGATCTATCCCGTCCATCACGCAATGCACATTAGTTACTATATATCCCTGTTTATCAAGCACCACTCCGGATCCAAGTGACTTATCCGTCATTACCCTTACAACAGATGGGACGCACTCTCGCACTAGTTGCTTGCGCCTGGTGTCATATTTATTAAGCATTGCAGCTGTTTCCGCCCTGGTAACACTTACATCAGGCTTAAAGGTACCATCTGTATAGCCGTTCATAATGTTTAGTCTTGCAAGTCTACTTATGGCTTCTTTGGCCCAATGACTAGCTATATCTTTAAACATAAATTTCCCTCCTTTTAATTTTTTGCATAATAAAACCGGGCACTTTAGCACCCGGTCTACGACGCATTTCAAGGATTTAAATTATCAAGACTCATTCTCGCCAATACCATTATTTAATATGCTAATTACTTCTGCTTGATACGGCAAAGGTACTTGTTCTATTGTCATTTGCCCAGCCTTCGCTTTTAAGGCTTCTATCAACTCCGCCTTGCTCATCTTGCCGTAGCCTTTGATTCCGGCTTCTTTTGCAGCGGCTTTCAACTCGTTATATGTCATGTCCTCCCATGCCGGTATTGC
>JBMNUR010000051.1:0-13237 GCA_050946395.1 Peptococcales bacterium | reverse complement strand
CAAAGATTCGTCGTGCGTCGTCAACGGATTCGACCAGCCACTGGGGAAGCTTCGTCGCCAGCTGAAAAGAGGCGCGGTCATAGTTCTGGAGGAACTCGCCGAGAAAGGGTTCGCTCTCCCGGGCATGATAGGTGTAGGCGGTATCGTAATAGGTGACTCCGTGCTCCATCGCATAGCGAAGCATCTTGCGAGCCAGCGGCCGATCGATCGTTCCATCTTCGGTCTGCGGAAGGCGCATCGCGCCAAATCCCAGAAGAAACGGTTTCCTGCTCATAAAGCCTCCAACATCAAGAGGAAGTGTAGCATATATTCAAAAAAAGAGCTTTTACCTTCAGAAGGATAGGGAATAGGGGTATAACCGGAAAAACTCTATAAAAATAATAAGTATATATGGGTATAACCCCAATAACTTTCTTTACTTCGTACCTTTTTATGGGTATAATCCTGAATATGGAGGGAAATGATGTTCGACAGGCCGCTCTACTACGAGAACATAAAGCCGTTCATCGGAAAGCCGTTCATAAAAGTCATCACGGGGATCCGTCGGTGCGGGAAATCGACGATGATGCTCTTGATTCAGCGGGAGCTCATCAAGCAGGGGGTGGATCTCCGGCACATCATATCCATCAATTTCGAGAGCTTGCAGTACGAGCATCTCCGTTCTTCCCGGCCCTTGTATGAGTATGTAAGAGAACTCATGCCTTCGATCAAAGGGATGGCGTACGTATTCTTCGATGAAATCCAGCTGGTTGAAGATTGGGAGGATGCGGTCAATTCGATCATGCTGGATTTTTCGGTTGACATGTATCTGACCGGGTCGAACTCGAAACTGCTTTCATCGGAAATCTCATCACTGCTTACCGGTCGGTTCATCCATTTCACAATGCAGGTTTTGACGTATTCCGAAATGCTTGCATTCAGGGAAGGGTTGTCCGAAGCCCGGGAAGACCTGCTTTGGCTCTATATCAGGCGGGGCGGCTTTCCCGCCATCCATCTGTCTCAGGATTTTGATGAGCGCTCCTCGTACATGGTTCTCAACAGCATTTTTGATTCGATCGTCCTGCGGGATGTGGTTCAACGGTATAAGATCAGGGATGTCGAGCTTCTGAGAAGAATTCTATATTTCATCGCGGACACGGTGGGAAGCCCGGTTTCCGCCAAGCGGATCGCCGATTATTTCAAGAGTCAGGCTCGAAGAGTCGACATGAATACGGTTCACACCTATCTTGATGCGTTGGTAAGCTCCTACATCATCACTCGGGTCCAACGCTACGACATCAAGGGAAGAGAGATTCTTAAAACCCGGGAAAAATACTACCTTGCCGACAGCGGCCTTCAGCACGCCGTGTTCGGGTACCGTGACCGTCATATTTCAGGGATTCTGGAGAACATCGTGCACAACGAGCTGGTCAGCCGCGGGTATGTCGTGTATGTCGGCAAGCTCGATGCCTTGGAAGTCGATTTCATCGCCGAGAAGGCTCAACAAAAGGTGTATGTCCAGGTTGCGTATCGCCTTGAAGGCGAACAAGCGGTTCAAAGGGAGTTCGCACCCTTGCTGAAAATAAAAGACTCATATCCCAAATTCGTGGTCACGATGGATCCCCGCTTTTCCGATACGATTGAAGGAGTCAGGCATATTCCTCTTGAACGATTCCTGACGGATGGGCGGCTGTTTTGATGCATCCTCCGCCAATGAGGGGTTATAGGCAGAAGGGATGCATCTTGCTAGACTGTACCGGGGGATGGACAGGATGACTATGCGATTCCTGAGTTTTTTGCTTGCTGTCGGTCTCTGTATCTTCTTTATCGTCCAAAAGAGATTCCGAAGATGGAACAAGGCGGGCTTGATTCTTTCTTCATTCGTTCTGATGGTCTTTATGGCTTGGCGACTGCTCTTTCCCTTGCTACCGCCGCCACAGCCTACGGGAACGCATGATGTCGTAACCGAAGTGGCGTTTTATCACTATGAAACCGAACGTTCGGACATGGCGACCTCTGGTGATACCCGGGAAATTCCCGTCAGGGTATGGCTTCCAAAGGATGCACAGGCCCAACATCACCCTCTTTTTCTCTATTCTCCGGGGTCTTTTGGTGCCGAAGAAGCCAATGAGACGCTTTTTTTGGAACTGGCGTCCCGGGGCTATGTCGTGATGGGCTTAAACCATCCATATCATTCCTATCGAAGTACGCTCTCTGACGGGAGGAAGATCAGGGTGAATTCGGCATTCATCAAGAGCGTCATGCGTTCACAGGGGTCCAAGGATTTGCCGAAGACCTTAGCCGAATTGCGAGCATGGTCGAACGTGCGGATTGATGACATCAATGCGGTGCTTGATCAGGTTTTGGACTCGCAGACGGGTCATCATCATGAACAGTGCATCGACCGCAAACGGATCGTCCTCTCGGGTCATTCCCTTGGCGGTTCTGCAGCGTTGGCCGTTGGGCGTCAAAGACCGGAAGATGTTCAGGCATTGGTGATCTTGGAGGCACCGTTTGCGTCGGATATCATCGGTATCGATGATGATCGGTATGTGTTCACGGATGAGTGGTATCCTGTGCCGGTCCTGCATATCTATTCGGACGCTTTATATGCCCGACTGGATGAGATAACGACATATGAAATGAACGTGCGGTTGATGAAGAGCGGTCGTCCGATGTATGTGAACAAGCATATCTCGGGTGTCGGCCATTTCGGATTGACCGATATGAGTCTGGCGACACCCGTTCTCACGTATCTGCTGGATGGCGGACTGAACACCCGTCCCGCTCCGGACGCTCTCCATGAATTGAACGGATATGTGCTTGAGTTTCTGAACGCTTACAACAAAGAGAAGTGTGTTGTGCTTCCCCAAAACGACAACCACTCATCGTTTTAGGGTACCGCAGGCATGCCAACCATCATCCATTTCATCTTCGGTATCTTATGAATAATCTCATGTTCTTATCCGAGAATGATCGGGATGCCGAGAATATCTCCGGCTTTCTTCAATCGTCTGGTCTCCTCTCGGTCTTCAACGCTGAGTTCGAGCACCCCACTGGGATGATTGTGCGCCACGATGATCGCCATCGCCCATTTGGTGAGCGCTTCGATGAACTCCTCTAGCAGTAGCTGGCTTCCAATACGTTTTAATTTTTCCATTTGTATATGAACAGGAAGTTGCACCAACCAAACTATAGGTACATTCACTTTTTGACAAAGAAAAACCTCAAAATAGTGCTGGAAAATCTACATTAAGGGCTATTTTTGCATACTATTAGAAGGTATTCTCTTGATCTCTTAACAAGAGGTCTCTTGTTAATATGAAAGCGAGTCTGCTTCATGTTTTGCATTAAGGAGGAAATAACGCTTCTAAAATATTGCGATATTCCGGATATTTAGTGGTTGAATAGGTCAGATATTGGCCTTGATACAAAGTATCAGTGAGCTTTTTTCCACCGATGATAGTCAGAAGATGTTTCCACTACATCGGAACTGGCTGAAGTCGGTTCGCAAGGAAAATGGGCTTGGATATCTTCTTCAAGCTTCTCGGAAAGACTTGACAGGCAATATGTTAGATGATGTCGGTTGAAGTTTAATTGCTTGTGTTCCGGTTTTGTGTGACTTATACTTAACTCGTTGCTGGTGAGCTTCAGCATCTTTTTTCAAGGGTGGGTCTTATGCATAAGCGCTTTCTTCCCATAGTCACGGTTATCATTGTCCTGTCGGTTTTTCTGCTTATCTCGTGCTTGGATGAGATACAGATGCCACAGAAACCGGGAATCAGGGGCAGGATCTCGCTTCCTGCTTCATCCGAGCTGGCTCCTGAAGAGATCTGGGTGAAGGCAGTTGAGGGAGAGAGTACAAAATATGTCGACCGGGTAAACCCGGACGGTACGTTCCTGATACCCAATCTTGATTCCGAGAAAAAATACAATATCCACTTCACCAGCATCGAGCCGGAATTTGAGAACAAGAGGTCCGTTGGGGACAGGGCGGCAGGACGCAAGCCCTATGGCGGATGGCTGACCGATGTGTCCGCATCCATAGATGCAAGTGTCGGGTCGGTCAAGATGAAGCCGCTCGGAACCATAATGGGTACGGCGATTAGAACCGGCGCAGCCGACAACTATGATGTGATGGTCTATATTCCGGGAACATCACTCATGGCGATGACAGACGCAGAAGGGAACTTCAGCATAACGAATGTCCCGCAGGGGACGCACAGAATCCGGTATACAAGCTCCGGCTATCTGAGCTTGATGAAGGAAGGTGTAGTTCTTGCCTCGGACAGCGATGATGAGAGCCCGACGAAGGTTGTCGCCGAGGCAAGCCTGATACGGGAGGTGGGAATCGTAAGAGGAACCGCAACCCTGAAAGGCGCCCAGTCCCATGAGGGGATAATCATCCGGCTGGAGGGAGCCGATCCGGAAGACGTTGCAACCGGCACGACTACCGAGGATGGAACCTTTCTTATTCCGGATGTGAAACCCGGCACGTACTCGGCCCTGATCTCATATCCCGGGCATGTTCCGCAAAGACTTGAGGGAATTACGGTAAGGGCAGCGGAGACGACAAGCATAGGCCAAGCGGTTGCGTTGCCAGCGAACGGAGGAGACATAACAGGTAAGATCACCCTGAACGACGGAAAAGCCCTGAGCGGTGCGGCAGTGTTGGCTACTATAACAATCGATGGAAAGAGGTATTCGTTCAGCACCACCACGGATGCGGAGGGAACATATGTCCTGAACAACTGCCCGCTTGGAGAAGGCTACGAGATAAGCATTGCAAAGATGGGTTATGTGACCGTAATTGAGACCGGAGTCTCCGTGTCGGCCGGAGTTCCGACAGTCATTCCTGAAACGATATTGATCAGCTCATCCTGCGCAATTACAGGAAGTGTCGTCCTGGAAGGTTCACCCGGCAATTCCGGAGTAACGGTCAGCGCAACGTTGGTAGGAGATCAAGGCAGGGTCGTCACTACAACGACACTTGAGGACGGAACCTACTACATAGGCGGTCTGGATGTCGGGCAGTATTCCATCCAGATTCAGATGAACGGCTATGTAACGGACAGGAGCAAGCTGGTCCATACAACATATGGGGAAACGACAGTGATAGACCCTGTTGTCTTGAAGAGTGTCAAGGCGACTGTGAAGGGCAGCGTAACTTTGATCGGAACCAATGTTCATACGGGCATAAGTGTGATGCTGAAGACCCCGGACAACCAGCTCCAATATGATGCGACTACGGCACAGGACGGTGCATTCGTGGTTACAGGTGTACAACCCGGAATCTACAGCCTCTATGTATCCAAGGCAGGGTATGAATCCAAGGCAGTAGATACCATCACAATCGAGCCGTCGAGCGAGAAGGCGATAGACGGCATCAGCCTTGCAGTGGCACAAAGATCGATCTACGGCAATGTTCAGCTGGAGCTCAGGACAGACCATGCAGGAGCTTTGATAACAGCCACCAAGACAAGCGATCCTCATAAGGTGTATTCAGCGATCAGCAATTCCGCCGGAGATTACTCGCTGGCGGGGATGGAGCCCGGAGAATACAGGATTGTCATCACCAGTGCGGGCTATCGGACCCTCACGTTGCCCACAACGGATGTGACAGCCGACAGCACGGCAGATCTTGGAACAGCCGAACTGATTATAGCCAGAGGGACAATTTCAGGAATAGTTACGCTGGAAGGTCGATCCTCACAGGAAGGAACCAAGGTAGAGCTTCTGGGAACAGGGTATGAGACATTGACGAATGAACATGGAGAGTATTCGTTCAACGTTCCCCAGGGCAACTACCCAGGAGGAATCCGCTTCACCAGGACAGACTTCAAGTCTGACAGCCATGCGGATACCATCCCGGTTCTGACGGACAGCACCTATGCGGTTCCGGCAAGGGAGCTGAAAGCCACCCATGTCTCCATCCATGGAACGGTTGATGTTCAGGGCACGGATGACGATTCAGCGGTAACGATCAGCTTTGACAATAACACCCATCCTGAAATCCTGACGACAGATGAGAATGGCAGCTTCAGGTTCGATCATGTTGTGCTGGGAAGCCACACCATCAGGTTCAGCAGGGAAAATGCGCCGGACATCACCGTGCAGGTGGAAGCCATGGCGTCAGATGGAATCAATGTCGGAACTGTCAGGCTGACACCCAACTCAGCCAGCATCCATGGCATAGTCAGGCTCAGGGATGTAACCTCCTATTCGGGAGTCAAGGTGGAAGTGGATGTTCAGGACAAGGGAAAGATCAGCACGTTGACAGGACCCGGAGGAGACTACTACATAGGCGGGATCTATTCCGTTGGAACCCACACGGTTACATTCAGCAAGGATGGCTGGGATTCGGAATCGACAACAGTGTCGGGTCTGGCTCCTCTTGAGGACAGGGAGATGAATGAAGTGACCCTGATTGACACAACCTCTCCGATATTAAGAGGCCTTACGATCAACAGCGGTGCAAATACGGCAGCGAACAAGGAGGTGACCCTTCATGTGGATGCAAGCGATCTCGGAAGCGGGATCTCAAAGATGCAGATCTGCTATGACAATGTCTTTGACCAGACAGTGACCATGCGCAATTATATACCATCATTCGAATGGGAACTGCCATCCGGAAATGGACTCAAGACCGTATACATGAAGGTGTATGATGCAGCAGGGAATGCTTCGAATGTAGTCAGCGTTTCGGTGACGCTCACAGACCAGAAGAAGGAAGTATGGGGAGTCCTTACGGGAGAGGATCTGCATTGGACAAAGGATAAGAGCCCGTATCTGGTTACAGGCAACATCATGGTTGAGAGAGACAAGATTCTGACGATAGATCCGGGGGTGGATGTCCAGTTCCCGGGTGCGTATTCATTGCGGATCGAAGGAACCTTGAGAGCCATAGGAACCGGACAGGAGAGGATTTCCTTCTATGGAATCGACAATGCTGAATGGAATGGAATAAATGGAGTAAATGATGCCGGAAGCAGGCTTTCCCATGTCGCGATAACTCACTTAAGAAACGGAATCCTAGGACATGTTGATATTGACCATTCGGAAATCAGTTCCTCATCCGGATATGCGTTGGGGAGTATAACCGGTCCATACAATAATGATAGGGTATTTTACAGAGGAACTGCAAGAGAGAGTGAAATTATAGGAAAAATCAACGCATATGAGGCTTCATTATTCAGGAATGCTATTCAAGATGACGAGACATACATTGAGAACTCATTCTTAAGCGGAAATGAGTTCTTGGGGGGAAGTACCCAAATCGGCATTCAGAGTTCATTAGGAGAGAACAACAAGTTTGAGGGAAAGACTTTGACATTAAATTATTCCGGAATGATTAATACTTCGTTTAATAGCTGTGGAATATTACTGTCAAATGGCGGGCTGTATAGCATGAACAGCTACTCAGATTGTGATTTTTTAGAAGGGGATTCCTGGCCCGGTTGGTTCCTACCGGCAAAGCTGATCAACTCCAATATGGTTAATTGCGGATTGATTACCATAGGTGCATCAAGATCTGATTATGAAGAGATTGATATGACAGGGAACTTCTGGGGGTATGACAAGACGAGAGAGATGACAGAGAAAGGCGTTTCCTCCAATCTTTCGTTTATCCATGACTACTATGATGATTTCAATAAGACGAAGGTCGTTTATTCCGGTTATCTGAATGAGCCGATAGAGGGAGTGGGGTATTTGGGAGATGCCTACTACCCGGTTGTTGCCGAGTCGCCAACGGTGTATCAGGTAGGAGACACAGGGCCTGCAGGCGGGAAAGTATTCTATGACAAGGGCTTTTACTCTGAGGGATGGAGATATCTGGAGGCAGCGCCGGCTGACTTGGGTGAAAACATAACCCTTGGATTTTATAAGGCTACTGCTAATAGCGGCATACGAAGAACAGGAACATCTCCTTGCATTGGTGCGGGGAGAATCAATACCCGGATGCTCGTTGATACCATGGGTGATCTGGCATACACGAGTTATGTGCAAGGCGATGGAACAAGAGAGGCTGATTATGCAGCGAAGCTTTGTCAGGATTTCAGTGTCAATGGTTTTGATGACTGGTTTCTTCCAAGCCAAGATGAATTGTATATTATGTACAATAATCTAAAAAGAAATGGTTTAGGTGATTTTAGTAGTATTATTTATTGGACGTCCACTGAGCCGGGCAATGACGACGGTACAAGTGCGATATTTGTGGATTTTTATACTGGTCATGTGGGATCCTATTGGCGGAGCGAAACTGGCTCTATTAATGTACGTCCGGTCAGGGCTTTTTGATATAGAATTACAAGTTGTGAAATAGTGAAAGATATCTCCTGACTATTTGATTTTTCATTTTTCGTGGGGGTGTACCTTTTTTTGTGTAAATGGTACTTCATAACACCCCCGGAATTCTGTCTGGGAACAGGATTGAGAATTGGTTGACCGCCTGTCCCCAGTTCTGCTTATATTCACTCGCTTTCCAACCCTAATCTCACCCCCATTTTTGAAAGTGAACCGAATATCGTCCTTTGCATAAATGGTCATGTGATCCAACAAGCTGAACCAAAGCTCATCTGAATAATTCATTTTTTCACCGATGATAGTCAGGAAATGTTTCCACTACATCGGAGCTGGATTTTTTGCTTTCTTCGACCATTGCGAAAAAGGAAGCCGGTCTTTATGTGCGGATTTGGATTTTACAATTGGCGGTCTCTTTGCACGGATTGCCGGTCTTGAATAGCGGAATTGCAGTCTTGTTTAAGCGGAAGAATCACTCATGCCAGGCTTAGAACAAGTTGATGCTGTATCCAGCTGATACTATAAGACTTTTCCTGTACATGATTTCATTCCACTCCGGCGGTACGCCAACAAGAGCTTTCATGGTTCCGAAATCATTGATGAACCTGAAATCAATCAGCGCATGTCCGGGGCCAAGCTTGTAGCTGGCTGCTGCGCCTGCTGCAACACCGAAAACAGGACCCTTCATGTCCAATGAAGCAGAGCCGTTATTCTGTGTGATGAGGGTCTTGCCAACAGGAAGGGACACATAGCCACCGGCATAGATGTCCGCACTGATTGGCTCCTGGATGAAATTCCACATCAGCAGGAGAGGAATGTCGATGGTGTCATATTCCACGTCAATCCAGCTTGTATCGCCCAACTCGTCGATGTGGAGCCCGTTGCCAATGATGTAGTCCATCCCGATCTGTATTTTTAATACGTTCATGAATCTGTAATACACGGCCAAGGAAGGAGCAAAGGCAATCCTCGATCTCTCTCCCGGGGCGATTCCCCCCTCCCCGGGGTTGACCATGCTTTCATGAGCCTTGTTGAAACCGAAGACGGATCCGATCTTTATTGTTACTCCGATGTTCTGGTTTCCGACAGCATCCGTCGCGCCTCTGATGATGTTCCTCAGCTGTGAGTCATATTCCAGTTCATACTTACCATGGCGCTTGAGCAAGGAGGTCTCAAGCTCTATGAGCTGAATTTCAACCTCGTAATGGGAAACCATGTTTTTTGCACGTCCGGCGATGATCATGTCGGCACCGAGCATATGGCCGATTGAGACTGCTTCCCTGTCATCAACCATGCCGCTGGTCTGGAACTCCAGCTCCTTTATCATTGCATCCGTGTTGCTTCTGTCCAGGACGATGAAGTCCTGGTTGACAAGTGCTCTCTCCACATCGGAAATGAACTTCCTTGAGAAAGAATCCGAATCCGAATCCATGCTGACAAAGGCAACCTTGGAGGTTGTTTTCAAGCCACCGGCGACGAGATTGGCCGCCTCGGTGACGCATTGGCCATAATTGATGCCGGCGAAGGCAGGCATAAGAACGGAAACTGTTAGGAGAATGATGAGCATTGACTTCTTGCGCATTACAAGCAACCCCTAGGTAATCGTGTATTTCTTGAGGAGCTCTTCGGTGAATTCTTTCTCCATGTCATTGCACAGTCGTCTGACTGCGCGGCTTCTGGCTCCTTCTATTGTCTGATGGCCTTCCTTGTCCGCAGTGTTCCAAACCAGAACCGTCTCGTTTCCGGCCAGATCAATCACTGATACATCCGCATTGTACTGGGCATATTGGAACGGATTGCCAATGCCCGCAAAATCCTGCCAGGCGATGGTAACCTCTACTTTTGCAGTTGGCGTCAGTGTTCCGTGGGAAACTTTGAATCCCGCATCCGTGAACAGCTTGGATGCAGATGATTTCACCACACCGCTGTCGTCACCCGAGACATGGACCTCCAGGACAATCGCATTCTTGGCAGCCTGATAACGATGATGGGCATCCGAGATATCATACAAGGGAAGTCTGTCTGCAGAAAGGAAGGAATAAATCATCAAGTTCGTATTGTACTTCCTGCAAGTTTCCATGTACTGGACAGCTCTATGCAGCGCGGCAAAAGTTCCGTCAGCCGCACCGGCCAGCATCTTCTGTGCCACAAGCATCTTCTCCAGCATTTTTATCTCGTTGAGATAGTTCTCGGCTGTTGGCTTTTTCTCCATGACGGCCAAGGCGGCGAACCCTTTGTCTGCAGGCCCGCGTTTTATGATCTTCACGCCGTAGAGGTTTTCCAGATTGACTGAAGCAGTAAAATCACTTGCAAAGAGATCGGAATGGGAAGTCTCCATGCCGCTTCCGGAGGCTTCGGTTATCTGTCGTGTGATGGATGCCCGGACTTCCATTCCGAACAATGATGCCAGCTCCTGCTTCGCCTTGAGCTCGGCTTTCTCCATTGTATCCCCGTATCCCACACTGCAGATGTAATCTTCCGGGTTGTACCGGGAATAGGGGTCGGCAATCCAGGTCTGCGAGCTTGCGCAAGATACCGACATCAGGATTGCAAGAGCACCGAATGCAATGGTCTTGAGTATATTCATCAGCACGAGGGTCTATCAGGTTTCAGGAAAGTATGCGTCAAGAGCTTTCTCAAGCTTTGCCATTACTAATGCGGCTTCCTCCTCGGAAGCGAAGAGAGTCCTGTCTGCACCGGTGGTTTCGATTGCGGTTTGAATCTGAGCCTTTATGTTGGCAACAGGAATGCTGACCAACACCCAGACGCCGCCTTCGATGTCTTCCCAGTAGTCTTCCTCCGTAACCCCTGACAGGACTGCCTTAGCTGTCTCCCTCATGGTGGAGAGGAAGCTGTCCATATAGTTTTCCACGCCGTCAATGGAACTTTCTTCAATATGCCGATCCCTGACAGCTTCCGCACTGGTGGAAATCCAAAGTGCAATCTCTGCATCGGCTGCAAGCTTGGCTTTCTGTTTGGCCGTCTCAAATGTGTGCCCCGTTCCGAATGCGGATGCGTAATGAGTCACTTGGTTCGACTGGTCATGAAGCACCCATTCCGGTCTTTTAATGCCATTCTTGCCAATGACATTCTTGTTCTGTGAAAGGGCGACTTTATGGTTTGTAGTGCATGAGACAGCTAAAAGAAACAACAGAATGCATGATACATATACAATGGATTTTTTCATGACTTCTCCTCTCCTGTGCAGAAGACTATCACGGCTGAAGTCGGTTCGCAAGGAAAATGGGTCCGGATATTTTCTTCAAGCTTCTCGGAAAGACTTGACAGGCAATATGTTAGATGATGTCGGTTGAAGTTTAATTGCTTGTGTTCCGGTTTTGTGTGACTTATACTTAACTCGTTGCTGGTGAGCTTCGGCATCTTTTTTCAAGGGTGGGTCTTATGCATAAGCGCTTTCTTCCCATAGTCACGGTTATCATTGTCCTGACGGTTTTTCTGCTTATCTCGTGTTCGGATGAGATACAGCTTCCACAGAAACCGGGAATCAGGGGCAGGATCTCGCTTCCTGCTTCATCCGAGCTGGCTCCTGAAGAGATCTGGGTGAAGGCGGTTGAGGGCGAGACCACAAAATATGTAGGCCGGGTAAACCCGGATGGTACGTTCCTGATACCCAATCTTGATTCCGAGAAAAAATACAACATCCACTTTACCAGCATCGAGCCGGAATTCGAGAACAAGAGGTCCGTTGGGGACAGGGCGGCAGGACGCAAGCCCTATGGCGGATGGCTGACCGATGTGTCCGCATCCATAGATGCAAGCGTCGGGTCGGTCAAGATGAAGCCGCTCGGAATCATAATGGGTACGGCGATCAGAACCGGTGCAGCCGACAACTATGATGTGATGGTCTATATTCCGGGAACATCACTCATGGCGATGACAGACGCAGAAGGGAACTTCAGCATAACGAATGTTCCGCAGGGGACGCATAGAATCCGATATACAAGCTCCGGCTATCTGAGCTTGATGAAGGAAGGTGTAGTTCTTGCCTCGGACAGCGATGATGAGAGCCCGACGAAGGTTGTCGCCGAGGCAAGCCTGATACGGGAGGCGGGAATCGTAAGAGGAGCTGTGACCCTGAAAGGCGCCCAGTCCCATGAGGGGATAATCATCCGGCTGGAAGGGGCTGATCCTGAAGACGTTGCAACCGGCACGACTACCGAGGATGGCGCCTTCCTTATTCCGGATGTGAAACCCGGCACGTACTCGGCCCTGATCTCATATCCCGGGCATGTTCCGCAAAGACTTGAAGGAATTACGGTAAGGGCAGCGGAGACTACAAGCATAGGCCAAGCGATTGCGTTGTCGGCGAATGGAGGAGAAATAACCGGCAAGATCGTCCTGAACGACGGAAAACCCCTAAGCGGTGCGGCAGTGTTGGCTACCATCACAATCGATGGAAAGAGGTATTCGTTCAGCACCACCACGGATGCGGAGGGAACGTATGTCCTGAACAACTGCCCGCTTGGGGAAGGCTATGAGATAAGCATTACGAAGACAGGCTATGCGACCGTAATTATGACCGGAGTCTCCGTATTGGCCGGAGTTCCGACAGTTATTCCTGAAAAGTTGCTCAGCTCCGAATTCGGTTCGATAAACGGAACTGTTCAGGACACGAGAGGCAACGGACTGTCCGGAGCACAGGTATTGATGAAGGCTGTACCTGACACGGGGGCCACGTACACTGCGACGACGGATGGAGCAGGTTCGTTCTCCAAGAGCGGGATAGCGATAGGTAGCTATGAGATAACCATCAGCAAGGACGGATACTCCGATCTCAGGCTTGCGCAGAACGTAAGGGTCGAGTCGAGCGGGACAGCGACGCTCGGCATACAGAAGCTGACCTCTCTGCAGGGGAGCATCAGAGGTACGGTCTCCTTGAACGACGGCAGGACTGCAGAGGGAACGGTCATATCAGCGACAAGCGGAACGAACAGTT
>JBMNUR010000050.1:0-13279 GCA_050946395.1 Peptococcales bacterium | reverse complement strand
CACCTAAAGCACGACCAGCCGCATGGGCTAAGTTAGTGGATGCGTTGGAAAAAGCCACACCTGCATAATAACTTGCTAAAAGCATTGTTTGACGAGCATCTAAATTAGTACCATCATCATAAACGGCTTCCAAAGCTTGGCCGCAAAGACGAATGGATTCAAGAGCATAAAAATCTGTTAAGTTTGTTGCCCGTGTAGAAACATATCCCTCAATAGCGTGTGTTAAAGCATCCATTCCCGTAAATGCTGTGAAGTTTTGTGGCAAACTAACTGATAATTCCGGGTCTAATATTGCAACTTTTGGTGTTAATGAGGGATGACCAGGGTTCATTTTTGAATTAGTTTCCGCATTGGTAATAACCATTATTTTTGTAGCTTCAGAGCCAGTTCCGGCAGTAGTTGGCACGGCAATAATAGGAATAGCATTCAAATATTCCATCTGAACAATTTGATTCCATTTTAAATCAGGATTAATACTAAATGCAGCTACTGCTTTGGCAATATCAAGAGCACTTCCTCCACCGACTGCAACAATACATCCGGCATTTACTTCTTTTGCCTTTTCAACCGCATTATTAATATCAATAGTAGTAGGTTCCCCGGCAAAATCGGAAAACAAGCCAGATTCGATATTGCCTTCTTTTAAAATGTTTTCTACCCTTTTAGCAACATTAAGTGGTTCTTTAGCTAAAAAAGAATCCATAACGATTAAAACCTTACTTGCACCTTGACCTTTGACAAGTGCCGCTAATTTATTAAGACTACCCGCACCTGTTTCTAATCTCCCTGGCAGACAAAGAGTTGCCATTTAAAACCACCTCTTTCACGATATTAGTACGTACGTACCAGTTATGTTCTATATTCTCCATAAAAATGCTTTATCCTGCTTATTTTTTTGAATAATATGTATTTATTTTAGGAGAGCAAAAGCGAGAGTCTTAGATCCCTCGGTTTCGCTCAGGATGATAAAATCTTTAACTTACAAAGAATGGATAGCCCTATCTACTACCGCATGAAATGCTTCTTGCATACTTTCAGAAACCGTAGGATGAGGATGAATGCATAGGGCTAGCTCGTCAGCTGTGGCCTCTAAATTTATTGCTACTACTGCCTCAGCAATCAACTCCGTTGCCTGCGGCCCTACTATATGCACTCCCAAGATTTGCTTATACTTGGGTTCGGCGACTACCTTCACAAAGCCATTTTGCTGATCTTCGATTAGTGCTTTTCCATTACCTCTAAAGTAAAATTTTTTGACCAGTATATCTTTATACTTTTCTCTTGCTGCCGATTCACTTAATCCCACTGAGCTTATTTCCGGAAAAGAGTAAATGCACTGGGGAATAGCATTATAGTCCATCTTAGAATAATGACCAGCTATATTATTAACAGCAACTATACCCTCCATTGAGGCAGTGTGTGCCAGCATTGATTTGCCATTTACATCGCCAATGGCATAAATATGAGGTAAATTAGTGGCCATTGTGCTATCAGTTACTATTGCTCCCCGTTCAGTACAAAGTCCATGTAGTTCAGGATTTACACCTTTTAAGTTTGGTTTGCGTCCCACAGCAACTAATACTTGTTGAGCGGGAAATTTTTTTGCCTCTCCATTTGCTTCCGCCACAATGGAACAAGCTTCAATTTGCTTTACTTTAGCATTAACGAAAATCTTAACACCTTTTTTTTCTAACTCTTTCCGCAGTATTTTGGCTACCTCTTCATCTATTGTTGGCAAAATCTGCGGCTGCATTTCAAAGATACTAACATCCACTCCCGCTTCGGCGAAAAATTGGGCAAATTCTACACCTATTACCCCACCACCAATGATAGCCATACTCTCCGGAAGTTCCTCTAAGTCTAAGGCTTCGTTGGAAGTTATAACGTTTTGGCCATCAATTCCGGGGATTGGCGGAAGAACAGGAACAGATCCGGTAGCAATTATTATATTTTTAGCTTTGTATTCCTGACCATTAACTTTGACCAGGTGATTGTTAATTAACTCTGCACTTCCAAATACAACATTGACCTTGTTACCTTTAAGTAAACCTTGTACCCCGTGAACTAATTGTTCAACTACCTGACTTTTCCTTTGTTGCACCAAGGACATATTCAACTTTACGGCCCTAACATCAATGCCTTCTATGCCAAATTTGGCTGCATTTTTAGCATCCTTATATATTTTAAGCGATTTAAGCAATAATTTAGTGGGAATACAGCCTTTATTTAAGCAAACACCACCAAAATGTTCTTGTTCACAAATGATTACCTTCATCCCTAGTTGTGCTGCCTTGATAGCAGCTACATAACCCCCGGGTCCACCACCTAATACAGCTACATCAAAATTTTCCATTTATTATTACCCCCATACGAATTATTTTAAAGTAAACTCAAAGGCTCTTCTAAATACTTTTGTATGGTGGTAACAAATAATGCTGCATCCCAGCCATCATTAATTCTATGATCGGTAGATAAAGTTATCGTCATCATTGGTTTAGCAACAAACTGCTCACTAGCTTCATCAAATATTGGTTTCTTTTGAACTCGGCCAACCGCTAAAATGGCTGCTTCCGGCGGATTTATTATAGCTGTAAAGCGATCAATACCTGCCATACCTAAGTTAGATATTGTAAATGTACCGTTTTTATATTCTTCAACTTGCAAATTATTAGTACGAGCTCGTTCGATTAAATCCTTACTCTCGGTTGCAATTTGGCTCAAACTCTTAGTTTGCACATCTTTGACAACAGGTACAATCAAACCATACTCAGTGGCAACCGCTATCCCGATATTAATTTGTTTATGATAAACAATTTTATCTTCTAATAGTGAAGCATTAAAGTTCCGGTATTTTGCTAAGGCTCTAGCAGAAGCTAAAACAATGAAATCGTTTAATGAAGTTTTTACTCCCAGGTCCTTTAGCTTTTCTCTAGCTTTTATTATCTCGGTCATATCTACGTCAACTGAAAAGTAGACATGAGGAAAGGTAAATTTACTAGCTGATAATCTGTCTCCGACAAGCTTTCTTATGCCTGTGTAGGGGATTTCCTTAAGTACTGATTCCTGTTTACCAGAGTCCTCTTTAACAAAATTTAAAACATCTTCCTTGTAAACACGTCCACTAACTCCGCTGCCCACTACCTGGTCTAAAGCTACACCCATTTCCTCAGCCACCTTACGGGCAACTGGAGTTGCTTTAACTTTTCCTTGGTTTTGTATATATTTTTTTACATCTGATTCAATAATTCTACCCTCGGGGCCTGTCGGTACTATTTCACTGTAGTCAACACCATGCTCCTGTGCCAGTTTTTTTGCTCTTGGGGATATCTTTACCCTTGTATCACTTATCACTTGATCGGTTTCTGTGAAATTTGGCGTTGGTACTTCTATTATCTGAGTCTCTTCCTCTTGAGTAGGTACAGATGCATCCTTCGCAACTTCGATCCTTTCACCGGGTTGCCCTATATAGGCAATTGGCTGAACTACCGGTACCACAGCACCATCCTGGTATAAAACTTTTAATAAAACACCAGTTATGGGTGCTTCAAGGTCAAAACTGCTTTTATCAGAGAGAATTTCTGCAATAGGTTCACCTGCTTCAACCTCTTCTCCCTCTTTTTTTAACCATCGTACTATTGTGCCTTCAGTCATTGTCAGCCCTAATTTCGGCATTATTAATTCTCTTGCCACAATAATTCCCTCCTTAACAGATTTTTTTAACAGCTGCTACAATACTTTGTTCAGAAGGTGCAAATATTTTTTCTAATGATGGACTGAAGGGAACTGGAACATCTAATGAACCAAGCCGTTGGATAGGTGCATCTAAGTAATCAAATGCTTCTTCAACAACTATTGCAGTCAATTCACCAGTTATACCACCTGTCTTATGTCCCTCATCAACAATTACTAAACGGCCGGTCTTTTTAACGGATTCAATGATAGTTGACTTATCAAGAGGCACAAGGGTTCTGGGGTCAATTACCTCGGCATCTATCCCTTCTTTAGCTAATTCTTCCGCTGCATTTAAACTTTTAGTTACCATAAGTCCAGTAGCCAAAATCGTTACATCTTTCCCTGATCGTTTTATATCAGCTACTCCAAAGGGAATGGTGTATTCTTCTTCTGGTACTTCTCCGGTTACCGTATAAAGAAGTTTGTGTTCAAAAAATACAACTGGACTGTCATCCCTTATTGCAGTTTTCAATAGACCTTTAGCATCGTAAGGTGTAGAAGGAAGCACAAGCTTTAATCCAGGTACATTAGCAAACCATGCATATAAGCTTTGAGAATGTTGAGCTGCTGCCGAACGCCCAGAACCATAGTTAGTCTTGATTACCAGAGGAAGTTTTAATTTTCCACCAAACATATAGCGCATCTTAGCGGCTTGGTTAACAATTGGATCCATTGCCACCGTAACAAAATCTCCAAACATTAATTCCGCTACAGGCCTAGATCCGGTTGCCGCCGCCCCAACTGCAGAACCTATAATTCCACTTTCCGAAATAGGTGTTTCAATAATCCTTTCCGGACCAAATTGTTCATATAAGCCAAGTGTTGTTTTGAATGCACCCCCAAAGGGACCAATATCTTCTCCAATAACAAAAACATCTTCATCTCGTAACATTTCTTCTCTAAGTGCTTCGATTAAAGCATCTACCATCCTGATTTTTCTCATTTTCTTTCTCCTCCCGTATATAAACTAGGCATATAAATCCTGGAATATTTCACTTTCATCAGGTAATGGACTGGCAATTGCGTATTCAACCGCTTCTTTAACCATTTCTTGAACGTTGACTTTTATATTATTTAGGTCGTCGGAAGTAGCAAAACCTTTTTCGGTAAGTTTTCTTTCTAATCTCACTACAGGACATTTTGTCTTATTTTCAGCAACTTCTTCTCTAGTACGATAAGCTGTTCCTGGATCACCAACCGAGTGTCCTGTCCAACGATAACATTTACATTCAACCAATGTTGGACCTTCCCCGTTCCTTGCCCTTTCAACTGCAACCTTAACTGTCTCATAAACTTCTTCCACATCATTCCCATCAACTGTAACACCAGGAAAACCATAGCTTTTTGCCCTATCTGAAATTTTATCTATAACAATATGTTTAGAAACAGGGGTTGAATAACCATATTGGTTATTTTCACAAACAAAAACAACCGGCAGTTTCCAGATTGCAGCCATATTTAATGCTTCATGGAATGTACCTTGGTTGGAAGCACCATCTCCAAAAAAGCAAACTGTTACCCTTTTATTATTTTTTCTTTTTGCGGATAAAGCTGACCCTACAGCAATAGGTAACCCTGCACCTACAATACCATTGGCACCTAAAATACCTAAGCCTACATCAGCAATGTGCATGGATCCACCTTTGCCCTTACAATAGCCAGTTTTTTTACCCATAATTTCTGCCATCATTTTTTTCATATCGCCACCTTTAGCCAAAAGGTGGCCATGGCCTCTATGCGTACTAGTTATGTAATCATCTTTTTCCAAAGCCATACATGTCCCCACTGCAATTGCTTCTTCACCTAGATAAGGATGGGCAAGCCCTGGCATTAAGCCCCTTTGATAAACATCAATTGTTGACTCTTCAAAAAGCCTAATCTTGATCATCATTTCATACATTTTTAACAATTTTTCTTTATTATCCACATTCATAAAATTAACCCTCCTGCTATTATTATTTGGAAATATTTTAATCCATTAAAAGTCCACCATTTACATCCATTATTTCGCCGGTAATAAATTGAGCTAAATCCGAAGCTAAGAAAGCAACTGCATTTGCAATATCTTGACCTGTTCCAAACCTACCTAAAGGTACGCTGGCATAAATTTGTTCACGTTTTTCATTTATAAATTCTTTAACCATCTCCGTCTCGGTAGGACCAGGACAAATAGCATTAACAGTGATTCTATTACGAGCTCCTTCCAGTGCAAAACCCTTTGTTAAACCAATCAACCCTGCCTTTGATGCAGCATATAATGTATCTGCTAAATGACCAGGTCCTTTTTTTCCAGCCACGGAAGAAATATTTATAATCCTACCGTATTTTTGTTCCATCATTATTGGTAAAACTAATTGCGATGTAATAAAAGGTCCCTCCATATTCACTGCTATGACTTTGTCCCAATCTGCTTTTGTAATATTTAGAAGACTTTTATTAGACAGTACTCCTGCATTATTTACTAAGATATCAATACTTCCAAAATTGTTAACAATTGATTTATAACAATTTTGCACCTCGGAACGATTGGTAATATCCACCTTTAATGCTAAAGCCTGTCGACCAGCCGACTTGATTTGCTCTGCAATTTTTGCTGCCGCATCCACTTTTACGTCAAAAATAACAACATTTGCTCCATATTGTGATAGAGTGGATACTATTGCTTGTCCCATGCCTCCGGAACCACCCGTAACGATAGCCGTTTTTCCTTTTAAGCAAATCATTTTTTTCCCACCTTTTTAAATTTTTATAATATACTTTATTTAATTTAAAAATTCAATTTAATATTCTAAGCAAAGTTATTTTAAAAAGTTAATAATATGTTTATTAAATTGAATTTGTTTGGAAATTTTAGATGCTGTTTCTTTAAGCAACTCTTCATAAATAGGAATCTTTGAATCTGGGAAGCGAAATGCAGGAGCTGTAATACTAATGCCAGCAATAACATTTTTATTGCAGTCCCATATACCCGTAGCCATACACCTAATTCCTTCAAAAATCTCTTCATTATCTATGGAATATCTTTTTTCTTTGATGTTTACAAGTTCTTTTTTTAAATCAGATAAATTTGTAATCGTATTTGGTGTTAATCTCGGAAATGTATCGGTAAGTAATTTTTCCAATGAATCTTCCGTTAAATGAGCAAGTAAATATTTCCCAATAGCTGTGCAATATGCAGGTAAACGAAAGTCTTTAATGTCGGCCTTTAAGGCTTCGGAACTTTCGATCCTTACTAAATGTAATGTCTCATTTTTATCAAGAATACCAAGTGCAATATTTTCTTTGGTAAATTGGGCTAATTGTTCCATAAATGGATAAGCAATTTCCTTTAGACCAAAATTATTTGATTGCTTATCGAAATAATCCAAAAACTTTGGTCCAACTTTAAATTTAGACGTGCTTTGATTTTGGAAAACATAACCCCTTGATTCAAGTGTATGTAAAATACGATGTACCGTAGTTGCAGGTAAGAGTGCTTGTTTACCAATCTCATTTACTCCCATTTCATTTTCACTCTCATTTAACAACTCTAAAATATCTAAAGCTTTTAAGATTGATTGAATGTGTTCTTTCATCACTTTCAGCCCCTAATTCCATCATTCGGAATGTGCATTCCGTTTATAAGTATAAATATATCTTATACAATTTCGCTTGTCAATCAGTAATCAATATATTTTCATGAATTTGTGAAATTTCCTGTAAAACTATAACAACTAGAATTGTTTTTTTCGTTAAGCAAAGGGTTAGGCAAAAGGCAAAGGTACATCAAGTAAAGAAACCTTACTTGATATACCTTTTTTAAAAGCAAAGGATATTAAGGCTTTATTAATACCTTCAAGGAATCTTTTCCCGCAACTGCAGCTTGGAATCCAAATTCACATTCTTCAAGAGGTATTCTATGTGTAATAACATTAGTAATATCTTTAAGTTTAGGTAATAGATTTACTGCTGTCTCAAAGTCCCTTTGTGTATAGACTCTAGTACCCCTAATATTTAGTTCGCGCAAATTAACATCCCGGAGGTCAGTTCCAACTAATTGTCTGTGAACCCCTACAATCATGGCAGTTCCTCTAGTTCTTAGTAATCCGGTCATTTGTTCGGTAGTTATCGGGGCAGCAGCAGCTTCAAATACTATATCAGCACCGATTCCGTTTGTCATTGACATTACCTTCTCTTTTACTTTTTCCCGAGCATTGATGGTTTTAAAACCTAACTCTTCCGCCTTTTTAAGTCTGAACTCACTTATTTCGCTTATCGCTATTAAGCCTGCTCCTGCAGCTTGGGCGGCAAAGGCCAACATTAAACCTATTGGTCCTCCTCCCAGGATTACAACCTTATCACCAACTTTTAAATTCGAACGCACAACGGCATGAACTCCGACTGCAAGGGGTTCAGCCAATGCTGCTGTATCCATATCAAGTCCATCAGGTAATCTTACCATTTGGCTTTCTTTTACCTTAACATATTGTGCAAATGCCCCATCAATATCAATTCCTATTAAACCTAATTTATTGCAAACATGAGTATTTCCTTGAGTACATGGATCACATATTCCACACCAGATTAGCGGATTAACCGCAACCTTATCACCAATTGCCCAAGAACCTTTTACATCTTCTCCTAAGGTGACAATTTCTCCTGAAAATTCATGACACATAATAACAGGATACTTCGCCCTTTCATGTTTTCCATGATAGATATGTAAATCACTTCCACATATTCCGCCAAAACTAACTTTCACTAATGCCTCATTCTCTTTTATAACTGGCATCGCCTCATTAACTAACTCCAGTTTTCCTGGGGAAGTAATTTTTACAGCCTTCATATTTAGCCCTCCATTCGAACAATATTTCCTTCATACATTTCTTTTATTTCGAAATTTGATAAGGTAAGTATATAATAACAAGGGAATTTCATTATTTCGAATGACTCATTAATAAACAGATGTCTTCAACCTACCTGTGCTTGGTAAATCAATATTATTCTTAAAATTAATTACATCCTTTACCTCTTTAACAATATCTTCCGCAGTCATCTTATACTTTTTCATTAAATAATCCATTTTCCCAACTTCTCCAAAATGATCTTGTATTCCGATAGTTCGAAGGGGAACTGGGCATTCTTGTACTAATACATCAGCAACTGCACTAGCCAAGCCACCAATAACGTTATGATTTTCGCAAGTAACTACACACCCAGTCTTACCAGCCGATTTTATTATAGCCTCCTTATCAATGGGTTTAATTGTGTGGATATTCAAAATTTCTGCATTTATTCCCTGGGAATGCAAAATATCTGCAGCCTTCATTGATTCATCTACCATAATGCCAGTGGCAAATATACTTACATCTTTCCCTTCTTTAAGCAGATCGGCCTTAAACAGATTAAAATTATAAGTTTCATCAAAAACAACAGGAGCTTTTTTTCTGAATAAACGAATATATACCGGCCCATCATGTGCAATAATTTCAGGCAATGCTTTTGCCAATTGTATAGCATCAACAGGCTCAAAAATAGTTATTCCAGGGATACTTCTTAAAGTACCTATGTCCTCCATGCTCATATGGGTTCCTCCATTAAGTTCCGCAGTGATTCCAGGATCCGAGCCTATTATTTTTACATTTCTTTTAGCATATGCAATGGAAATAGCTATCTGATCACATATTCTTCGAGTAGCAAATGGTGTGAATGACAAGATAAAGGGGACGTATCCATATGCAGCCATTCCTGCTGCCATTGCAGCCATGTTTTGTTCAGCAACTCCAATATCAAAAGCCCTATTGGGATATTTATCCCTTAAACCCAATGTTCCATGACCTCTTGCCAAATCGGCATCAATGACAATTATTCGTTCATCTTCTTCCATAAATTTATCTAAGCCCTCACATAATACCTGCCGCATCTCAACATTTTCGTACATTATACATTCCTCCTTAATTTAGCTCCTCTAATGCCATACACATTTGTTCCTTAGATATGGAAGTATTATGATTCTTGACTCCTAATGATTCCACAAAGGATACACCTTTTCCCTTAACAGTATTTAAAATGATCATCGTAGGCTTATTTCGTGATGTCTTAGCTCTACTGATTGCATCGAAAATTTGCTTTACACTATGTCCGTCTTGAACCTCTAGAACATTCCAGCCAAACGCTTCCCATTTTTTCTCTAACGGAGCCACTCCCATTACTTCTTCCACCGTTCCGTCAATTTGTAGTTTATTATAGTCGGTAAAAGCAATAAGATTATTCAGTTTAAAATGTGCAGCAGCCATAGCCGCTTCCCAGATTTGTCCCTCCTGACTCTCGCCATCACCAATCATACAGTAGATATAAGCTTTATCCTGATTTGTTTTTGATGCCTTAGCCATACCAACCGCACAAGACAAACCTTGTCCCAAAGAGCCAGCCGTCATATCTACACCCTTAGTTCTTAGCATGTCGCAATGGCTTGGTAAATTAGTTTCTGGTTGATTTAGCGAATCTAATTCACTTAATGGGAAAAATCCCTTATCTGCAAGAACCGCATACAAGGCAGGCCCCGCATGTCCCTTTGACATGATAAATCTGTCTCGGCCCACCATTTGGGGATTATAGGGATCAATATTCATATGTTTGTAATATAAAACCACCAAAGCTTCCACAACTGACAAACATCCTCCAAGATGTCCGACACCTAGATTCCCTATTTCTCTAATAATTAATCTTCTTATATGTTTACTTTTTTCTTCTAGAAACCTTATTTCATTACTTTCCATTCTAATGCCTCCTCTTTTTGACTTTTATATTTGGAATTATGCGATAATAAGTACTTTTTCCGATTTTTATATGCAACTACCCACGGCTATTAATTAACATTTAATTTAGCTACATGAGGTGCTCTAATTATTGCAGGCGCAGGCAATCCCGACCCTAATAATGGTCTTACATAAGTTCTAAAGGATTCCGTCACATGATTTCCCTTAGGACTGATAAATTCATCAGGCATATGTTTGGTTTTCCCTGCTACTTTTTCTAAAGATGTCAATTGGTAATCAACAGAATAACTGCCCGTTCGGTGAATTGTCACTGAACCATCAACATCTTGCCCCATAGCATAACGAACTGCTCTTTTTCCAACTTCCCTTGCTTCATATTGGTCTACATCAGAAACACATCCTAAGAAGGATCGCTGTAGATAGCCAAAAGTATCGCTACGAACTCTGGAAATATTTAGGTTTTTCTTTACTTCCCTTGCTAAAAAATCACCTAAAATTCCCGTGCCTGATAAAGTATAGTTACCATGTGGATCTCGTTTTAAATCCTTACATAAAGAAGAAATAATTGTACCTTTAGTATCTTTTATCCCTTCCGAAACAGCAATAACACATTTTCCGTATTTGTCGTAAACCTTTTTTACATCATTTAAAAATTTTTCCAGACTAAAAATACGTTCTGGTAAATAAATAAGGTTAGGCCCATCGTCCCGATATACTTGAGCAATAGCCGATGATGCTGTGAGAAATCCTGAATTACGACCCATTACTATTCCTATGTAAACTCCACCAAGTGCATTAACATCAAGATTTATTCCAGAAAAAGCTTGCACAACAAAACGTGCAGCTGATCCATAGCCAGGCGAGTGATCATTAACCATCAAATCATTATCAATAGTCTTAGGGACATGGATAGCCCGAAGTTCATAATTAGCACGTTTAGCTTCTTCATTAACAATTCGAACAGTATCTGCAGAATCATTACCACCAATGTAAAAGAAATATCTTATATCATGGGCTTTTAAGACCTTAAAAATTTCATGACAATACTTACTATCCGGTTTTATCCTAGTTGATAATAAAGCCGCAGAAGGTGTTTGTGCGACTTTTTCCAGGTTCTGTATAGTTTCTTGGGTTAGGTCAACAAAATCCTCATTAATAATACCTTCAATTCCCCTAAGAGCTCCATAGATTTTCGATACCTGGGCATATTTTTTTGACTCTAAAATTATTCCTACCAAACTTTGGTTAATAACTGCCGTCGGGCCCCCTCCCTGGGCTATTAAAATTTTACCAGTTTTCATCATCCATCTATTCCCCCCTATATTTACGACTACTTACTAGGCTTATTAATAGTCTCAGAGTAAAATTGTAATAATATTATGTAAACTAATTTCACCTACATCTCAAAGGTTAATTCACGCGAAACCTTTTACATGTATAAATTGCCATTAATTAAAACTAGAAAATTTTAAATTATTTCAGTAGCAAACATATCCTCCATCAACTACTAGGATACTACCTGTGACATAGCTTGATGCTTTTGAAGCTAGAAATAGCCCAGCAGAGGCAATCTCCGAAGCTTCGCAAAATCGGTTTAAAGGAATTAAATCTAATGTTGGTTTTGAAATTTCAGGATCTTCCATCCAACCTCTTGTTAATGGTGTTTTAACATACCCTGGTGCTAAAGCATTGACTCTTATATTATATTGTGCCCACTCAACGGCTAAGGACTTTGTTAACATTACTACCCCACCTTTAGAGGAGCAATAAACTGTATTCGTTTTACCTTTATTAGTTACCAATCCCGACATAGAAGCTAAATTAATTATATTTCCGCTTTTTTGCTTAATCATTGTACGTCCAACATATTTGCAGACCAAAAATGTACCCTTTAAATTAATATCTATTACAGCGTCCCAATCTTTCTCAGCTAATTCTTCAGCTGGTATCCTTCTGTTTATACCGGCACTGTTTACAAGAATATCGATTTGTTTAAAATTATTAATTGCTTCTTCCACTGCTTTCTCCACAGAAAGAGGATCAGTGACATTCACCTCTAAAGCCATTGCTTTATTTTCATTACCCGATATCTCTCGAACAACTTGTTGAGCCAAATCATAATTTAAATCGGCAATTATTATATTTGCACCGGCTTTTGCAAATAATAGTGCAATTTCCCTGCCAATACCCGAAGCCCCTCCGGTAATGAATGCGTTTTTTCCTGTCAACCCAAATAAATCCGTTAAAAGTTTTGTGTTCATTCTATAAAGAGCCTCCTTGTATATCGAGAATAGCTAAGCACTTGGTTTGCGTTTATACCAAATTTGTAGTTCCTCTCGTTTTCATGTACGTTACATCTATTCTGCTTATTAAAATGCATGTTCCATATTATTAATAATAGATGGATTATTTTTTTGCTGTTCATATCAAATGAGATTGGATATTTTGTCCCAATTCTGACAAATAGCTATAAAATTATTTATATTATTACAAACAATTCATTTTCTTTAATATTCGCTTTCTCAATATGGCTAATAATCGCAAATGTTTAATAGTATTTTCATTCCGCGATGCGGAATGCACTATCCATATAACTAATATAAAATTAGCTTATTTATTATGTGTTGTCAATACCTTTTTTAAAATTTGGAATTTTGTTTTTTATATCGAGTAGGTAGAAATCGGGGTAATTAGTCCCGATTTCTTTCCTCTCACAGAACCGGACGTACGTTTGCCGTATCCGGCTCCTGAAATTTCTCACCGAACTAATAATAATTCGACAACAACCC
>JBMNUR010000049.1:0-13382 GCA_050946395.1 Peptococcales bacterium | reverse complement strand
AGGCTATTTTTTCCGGGATTATGCCCCAACTCCAAGAACAGGATGTTTATTTGGCAGTTCAATGTTGTGAACATTTAAATCGGGCTCTGGTAGTTGAGCTTGATGCTCAAGAAAAATACGGATGGGAAGAAGTTACGGTAGTTCCCCAGCAAAAGGCCGGCGGCTCCTTAGCTACAGTTGCCTTTAACAACTTTAAAAAGCCTGTTTTGGTTGAGGAAATCCAGGCTCATGCGGGCATGGATATTGGCGATACCTTCATTGGCATGCATTTACGAAAAGTAGCTGTTCCTATTCGTTTAGATGTAAAGTCTGTTGGCCATGCTCATTTGACCCTAGCTAGAACCCGCCCCAAACTTATCGGTGGTGAAAGAGCAAAATACACCTGCATGTAAATTTGATGGGAAAGTTGCTAGTGGTCAGTTGCACTAGCCACTAGCAACTATTTTATACAGAATAACCCAAAATAAGGAGGAATTTAAAATGGATTATATCAGAGAATATGTATTACCTTTAGACCCTGAATTAGCTGAGGCGATTTTTAAGGAAGAGAAAAGACAACATGAAAAAATTGAATTAATAGCTTCAGAAAACTTTGTTAGTAAAGCTGTCATGGCAGCACAAGGTAGTGCTATGACTAATAAGTATGCTGAAGGTTATCCGGGCAAAAGATATTATGGTGGTTGTGAATATGTTGATATTGCGGAAAATTTAGCCCGGGACCGAGCTAAAAAACTATTCGGTGCAGAACATGTCAATGTTCAGCCACATTCCGGTGCCCAAGCCAATACCGCTGTATATTTTGCTATGCTTAAACCCGGAGATACAGTTTTAGGGATGAACTTAAGTCATGGCGGTCACTTGACACATGGTAGTCCTGTTAATATTTCCGGTACATATTATAATTTTGTTGCCTATGGTGTTGACAAAGAAACGGAAACAATAGATTATGATGAAGTTTTAAGGATAGCTCAAGAAGCAAAACCCAAAATAATAGTAGCAGGTGCTAGTGCATATCCCCGCAAAATAGATTTTCAAAAGTTTCGGGAAATCGCAGATAGTGTTGGAGCGTACCTAATGGTAGATATGGCCCACATCGCTGGCCTAGTTGCCGCAGGACTCCATCCCAATCCAGTTGAGCACGCTCATTTTGTAACAACCACCACTCATAAAACTCTAAGAGGACCCAGAGGTGGGATGATTCTTTGTAAAGAAGAGTTTGCAAAAGATGTTGATAAGGCTATTTTCCCCGGCATTCAAGGCGGGCCTTTAATGCATGTTATAGCTGCAAAAGCTGTAGCTTTCTATGAGGCATTACAACCGGAATTTAAACAATACCAAGAACGAATCATTGAAAACGCCCATGCCTTAGCCCAGTCTTTACAGGCAAAAGGTTTTCGTTTGGTTTCCGGTGGAACGGATAATCACTTAATGTTAGTTGATTTAAGGGAAAAAGGCCTAACTGGTAGAGATGCAGAAAAGTTACTAGATGAAGCGGGAATTACAGTAAATAAGAACACAATTCCTTTTGAAACTGAAAGTCCTTTTGTTACCAGTGGTATTAGAATTGGTACACCGGCTGTTACAACCCGGGGTATGGGCACTTCCGAAATGGAGGAAATTGCCAACCTGATCAATGTAGTTTTAGTAGAAAAAGATATGGTAGGTGCCCAAAAAGGAGTAAAAGCCCTTACTGAAAGATTTCCATTGTTTCAATATTAATTTGTAGCTAGTCTGCATGTTAGTGAGACGCTCTTTGGTAAAAATCCATGGCACTAACACACTTACTCACTAACGCACTTAGACACTTACATTAGGAGGTATCCATTATGTCTCAAGTATTTGTACTGGATCATCCTATGATCCAACACAAGTTAACACATATACGTGCTCAAGAAACAGGTTCAAAAGAATTTCGTGAATTAGTTGAAGAAGTTGCTATGCTTATGACATATGAAGTAACCAGAGATCTGCCCTTAGAAGATGTTACCGTCCAAACACCTGTTGCGCAGGCTAACTGTAAAGTAATTGCTGGAAGAAAAGTTGGTTTTATTCCCATTTTACGGGCAGGTCTTGGTATGGTAGGAGGCATGCTTAGGCTTATCCCTGCGGCGAAGGTAGGGCATATAGGTCTATATCGTGACCCTGACACTTTAGAGCCTGTTGAATATTACTGTAAACTACCTACTGATCTGACAGAACGGGATTTAATCGTCATTGATCCTATGCTCGCTACCGGCGGTTCAGCATCTGCCGGCATTAAGTTTTTAAAAGATCGGGGAGTTAAAAATATCAAACTTATGTGCTTAATTGCAGCTCCGGAAGGTATCAAAAGGGTTCAAGACGAACACCCGGATGTAAATATTTATGTAGCAGGTATTGATGAAAAACTAAACGAACACGGTTATATAGTCCCCGGATTAGGTGATGCGGGCGACAGACTATATGGGACGAAGTAAAAAAGGTTGGAAAGTTGGTAAGGAAATATAGCTATCCCCATAGTCCGACCAAACTAGCCACTAGCCACTAACCACTAACAACCAGTCACTTATTAAGTATCCCTGTTCATCTGTGTTTATCTGTGGTTAAATTATTAAACGTGTGGAGGAGTAAAGATGCGACCTGATTGGGATCAATACTTTATGGAAATAACACAGGTGGTAGCCAAAAGGTCTACCTGTTTACGACGGAATGTGGGGGCAATAATAGTTAAAGATCGGCATATTTTATCTTCTGGTTACAATGGTGCCCCTTCAGGTCTTTCCCATTGCGCGACAACCGGTTGTATGCGGGAGCAATTACAAGTTCCTCCAGGAGAACGTCATGAATTATGTCGTGGCTTGCATGCTGAGCAAAATGCCATAATCCAAGCCGCTGTCCATGGTATTCAGATCCAAGGAGCTACTCTTTATACAACAACTTTTCCCTGTGTATTATGTGCGAAAATGTTAATCAATGCAGGAATAGTAAAAATAGTTTATCTAGGGGGCTACCCTGATCAGCTTTCCCTGGATATTCTGCATGAAGCGAAAATAGAAGTGAAAGAGTGGAAAAGTTAAAAAGTGAAAGAGTAGAACAATGTCGTAGGGGCAACCTATGGTCGCCGCAGCCTGTTGACAAAGTAATTCAAAACAAAATCCATATAATTTTATCATTAGTGAAGCATTTGACATGCAAGGCATAGTCTAAAGACTATCGGCTATATTGTTTATTTTCTGGACACTGAGCACTTGACCCAAAAGACTGACCCAATTACTAGTCACCAGTCACTAGTCACTAAAACAGGAGGTCTTCGTAATGGAGCATAAGGTTATAGCATTACCGAAACTTAATAATCTAGCTCCCACAATGGAATCGACAGCTTTGAAGTTAATGGAGGAAGCTGGGGAGCTAGCTCAGGCTATTGGTAAATTTCGTAACCTCAGTGGTGAAACAAACAAAATCGAAGAAAAAGAAGTAATGGGGATGATAACCCGGGAACTTTTGGATGTAGCCCAAACAGCCGTCTCAATGATGTATGTTTTAGAAGAATATTATAATGTTGATATCGGTGTTATGCTGGAAGAACACATTCAAAAGCTAATGGATAAAGGATACCTCACGTAATAAATTATGTCACTATCCACCAAAAGGAGAAAGACAATGAGAAAATTGAAAATTATGAGCATTTTTGGTACAAGGCCAGAAGCTATAAAAATGGCACCCTTAGTAAATGCTTTGGCAAAAGAAGAAAACTTCATAAGTACTGTGGTTGTAACAGCACAACATAGAGAAATGCTTGACCAAGTATTGGGTCTTTTCTCTATTAAACCTCAGCATGACCTAAATATTATGCAGGCTGGGCAATCTCTTTTTGATATTACCTGTCGAGTCCTAAAAGGACTGGAGGAGGTTTTGGAAAAAGAAAAACCTAATATGGTTTTAGTACATGGTGATACTACGACAACTTTTGCAGCAAGTTTAGCAGCTTTTTATAAAAATGTCCCGGTAGGCCATGTAGAGGCTGGACTCAGATCAGGAAATATCTATTCCCCTTTTCCAGAAGAAATGAACCGTAAATTAACGGGAGAGATAGCAAGTTTGCATTTTGCCCCCACTCCCAATGCTAAAGAAAACCTACTCCAAGGGGGGGTAAGTGAAGAAAATATCTATATAACTGGAAACACAGTTATCGATGCTTTATTATCTACAGTTAAGAAGGATTATCAGTTTACCGATCCAAAACTTAATACAATTGATTTTGAAAATAATCGCATTATATTGGTCACGGCTCATCGGCGGGAAAACCTAGGAACGCCTATGGAAAACATTTTTCAAGCTTTAACTCTATTACATGAGGAATTTAAAGATATCGAAATAGTTTTCCCAGTTCACAAAAACCCTCTTGTTCGCGAATTAGCTTTTAAAGTATTAGGGGAATATGAGCGTATTCATCTCATTGAACCTTTGGATTATGAACCCTTTGCCAACTTAATGGCCCAATCCTATCTTATCCTTACCGACTCAGGAGGTCTTCAAGAAGAAGCTCCGGCTTTAGGCAAACCAGTATTAGTTCTCCGAGAAAATACAGAACGTCCAGAGGCGGTTAAGGCAGGGACAGTTGATTTAGTGGGAACCAATACCGAAAAAATATTTATGATTGCTAAAAATCTACTAGCCAACGATGAAATTTATGGTAAAATGGAGAAGGCAGTAAATCCTTATGGAGATGGGAAATCCTCTCAAAGGATAGTGGATTCTTTGAAATATTACTTCAAAGTATCAAAAAATAGACCCGAAGACTGGAAAAGCTTGTGAATAACTGCACGAACCCTTTCCATAAAAAACCTTAAAATATATTTTAAATAAGAAGGATTCCTTTTAAGTAAGGCGAATATATTATTATTTATTCCCGAATGTCGTCAGTATATGACTTTTAGCCTTAAAATTAGCCAAACAAGTTAGGCGATATTTGAGGTGGAAAAATGAATATGGATAAAAATAAAAGCTCCTTAAAATATGTTCATTTTGGCCTTTCCTTTGGACTTACTATGGGTTTTAGTATTTACTTTGGCTTTAAAGGTGGACGTTGGTTGGACAACTATTTTCACACCGAGCCTCTTTTTTTAATAATGGGTATACTTTTAGGTATAGGTATAACATTTAAGAACCTTTTAGATAATCTAAAAAGACTGGAGAAGAAAGGCTGAGGTTAAGGTTAAGATTTCGCTAGGCTAGATTGTAGGGAACGGTGTATCACCGTTCCCTGACACCGTGTAATCGTAAGTTGTAGGGGCGACCTTTGGTCGCCAGTGTATCGCGAGCGTCAGCGAGGGACTCCAGGTAGGGAGATTGCCACGCCTAATGGCTCGCAATGACAATTAAACCAAACTCTATTGACCATCGATAATCTACAATTGACCTCAAAGATTAGTGACTAGTCACTAGTCACCAAATAAAAGTTGGTGAAAACATGCTTCCAGCAATTTTAATTGGTTTTTCTCTAGGTCTTTTGGGGAGTATCATTAACCACTACTTATTAATTCGTGCCTATGGAAAATCCGAGTCTAATGGAGATCTAAAAACAAAGAAGAAATTTACTGCTGGTTTTTTCTTACGACACTTAATTAATATTTTAATCTTATTTTTAGTAAGAAAAAATGTAGCGATGCTGATTTCAGCAGCATTTGGCTTGACAATGATAAAAAATTATTTATTAATTCAATATACTTTAGGCAAGAAAGGGGTGAGCTGATTGTTTTGGGCAAAAGCAGCCTATGCCTCCGAAGGAGGTGCAATAGGAGAACCACAAATATTATTTAATATTTTTGGTTTAGATGTGACCAGTGAGACAACCACTATGTGGGGAATAATGCTTATCTTGGCAATAGTCTCTTATCTAGCTACAAAAAATATGAAAAGAATTCCTTCCGGTTTGCAAAATCTAATGGAGTTTGCGGTAGAGGGAATTATAAATTTAGTAGCGGGAATCATGGGAGAAAAAAGGGCGAAGAAATATCTCCCTTTACTGGCGAGTCTATTTATTTTCATTTTAATATCCAATTATTCCGGAATATTACCTGGCGCTGGCCATACCCCTGGGTTAAAAGCACCGACTAGTAACTGGAGTGTTACATTGGGACTAGCCGTAGTAGTTATTATGTCTGTCCAATATTATGGGATAAAAGAACGGGGATTGGGGTATTTAAAAGGCTTTTTCCAACCAATTCCGGTATTATTTCCTCTAAATATTATTGAGCAGATTACTAGACCTTTATCTCTTTCTCTGCGTTTATTTGGTAACGTTTATGGGGAAGAAATGGTAGTAGCAGGGTTGTTTGCTTTAGTACCACTGATTCTGCCTTTACCGATGATGCTATTGGGGCTTCTCTTTGGTTTTATCCAAGCCTTTGTTTTTACGCTTTTGGCATCGATTTATATTGCTGAGGCCACAGAGACCCACCATTAAGAAGCCATTAAAGTTTTATTCTTATCACTTCATTTTGATTAGGAAGAAAGGAGGGAATTCAATGGATATTGGTGCTGGATTAATCGCTATAGCTGCTGCCCTTTCTGTTGCTATTGCCACAATCGCTCCTGCTTTAGCTCAAGGTAATGCAGCAGGAAAAGCTATGGAAGCAATTGCCCGTCAGCCTGAAGCTGCAGGAGAGATTCGTACTTCTTTAATTATTTCCTTAGCATTTATGGAAGCCTTAACTATTTATGGCTTACTAATCGCCTTCTTACTTTTAGGTAGCTTATAGGTTAGTAGGGCCTCTAGGCAGGCGATTGGACTATTCCAATCGCCTCCATGATATTTCAAAGCCCGGTAACGAGAGGGGGTTCATTATGAGCATTCATGTTCCTGATATAGTATGGGCTATCATCAACTTTCTAATCTTGGTAGCCATTTTAAATAAATTTCTGTATAAACCGGTAATTAAGATGTTAGATGAAAGAAAAAACGAGGTTGCCAATAACCTAAATAAAGCGGAAGAATCAAAACTAGAAGCTGAAAAGCTAAAAGATGAATATATTAAACACTTGCAAAATGCTAAATCTGAAGCTCAAGAGATTATTGCTAAAGCCAATAAATTGGGCGAAGAAACCAAAAATGAAATAGTGGCTCAAGCCAGGGTTGAAGCAGAAAAAATTAGTGCTAAAGCTCAGGAAGAAATTCGTTTAGAAAAAACAAAAGCTTTGTCAGAACTTAGAGATGAAGTAGCTTCATTGGCTATTCTAGCTGCAGGTAAAATTATTTCCAAAAATATTGATGTCCATGAACATGAAAAGATGGTGCAAGATATTGTTAAAGAGGTAGGGGAGGTACAGTGAATAATAAAACCGTTTCCAAACGCTATGCCCAAGCTCTCCTCCAGATTGCCCAAGAAAAAAATGCTATAGACATTTATGAAAAGGAAATTAATGAAATATTAGCCGGTATTAATGCCGATGAGCATTTTAAAAATATTTGGTTTAGTGAAAGAATCACCACTTATGATAAAAGAGAAGTAATCCTAAAAGTTTTCCAAGGTAAGGTTTCTCAGATAATTATTAATTTTCTCATGGTCTTAATCGATAAAAACAGAGAAGCTATTTTGCCTGAAATCTTTGAGGAATATAAAAAACTAGCCGATATCACAAGAAACATTATTGATGCTGAAGTCCGCTCCGCCGTTAATCTTACTGACAAAGATTATAATGAGTTGGTAGCAAAGCTATCTGCCATGAGCGGTAAAAATGTTCGCTTACGGGTTGTTATCGATCCTACTCTTATTGGTGGTTTAGTAGTTAGAATCGGTGATAAAGTAATTGATGGTAGTGTGGTAAAACGCCTAGCTATCATGCAAAAGAACTTAAAGAATATACAGTTTTCTAAGATTGGGGTGAGGGACTAAATGAGTATACGACCAGAAGAGATTAGTTCCATTCTGAAAAGACAAATAGAAAATTATGATACAAAAGTCGAGGTTTCAAATGTTGGTACTGTAATCCAGGTAGGGGATGGTATTGCTCGGATTTATGGCCTGCAAAATGCCATGGCCGGTGAGATGTTGGAATTCCCAGGTGGAGTTTATGGGATGGCACTTAACCTCGAAGAAAATAACATTGGCTGTGTTATCCTGGGCCCCTTTACACAGATTAAAGAAGGGGATGAAGTAAAAAGAACCGGGAGAATCGTTGAAGTTCCGGTAGGTGAAGCACTAATTGGCCGGGTTGTAAATGCCCTAGGTCAGCCTATTGATGGCAAAGGACCCATCACAACAGATAAATTTAGACCTGTGGAGAATGCTGCACCTGGTGTAATTTATCGGAAATCGGTACACCAGCCGTTGCAAACAGGATTAAAGGCTATTGACTCAATGGTACCCATTGGCAGAGGTCAACGGGAATTAATTATCGGTGATAGGCAAACTGGTAAAACAGCTGTTGCCATAGATACTATTATCAACCAAAAAGGTCATGATGTAATCTGTATCTATGTGGCTATCGGGCAAAAAGCCTCCACTATTGCCGGTGTAGTTAATAAACTTGAAGAATTTGGTGCTATGGATTACACAATAGTAGTTGCGGCTACTGCCTCCGAACCTGCACCAATGCTTTATATTGCTCCATATGCCGGTTGTGCTATGGGTGAAGAGTTTATGTACAATGGCAAAGATGTCTTGATTATTTATGATGATTTATCTAAACAAGCTGTAGCTTATCGTGAGCTTTCTTTGTTACTACGTCGACCACCTGGTCGTGAAGCTTACCCAGGTGATGTTTTCTACCTTCACTCCCGTTTATTAGAAAGGGCCGCTAAACTAAGTGACGAATTGGGTGGCGGGTCTATGACTGCCTTACCGATTATCGAAACCCAGGCGGGAGACGTTTCAGCTTATATTCCGACCAACGTTATTTCTATAACTGATGGTCAGATTTTCTTAGAATCAGATTTGTTCCACTCAGGTGTTCGCCCAGCTATTAATGCGGGAATTTCCGTTTCCCGGGTAGGCGGCTCAGCTCAAATCAAAGCTATGAAAAAGGTAGCAGGGTCCTTGCGGTTAGACTTGGCCCAGTATCGTGAATTAGCAGCATTTGCTCAGTTTGGTTCTGATTTGGATAAAGCTACTCAAGCCAGGTTAAATCGAGGCGAAAGAATCGTTGAGATTTTAAAACAAGGTCAATATGAACCAATGGCTGTAGAAGATCAAATAATTATTATTTATTGTGGTACTAATGGCTATCTAGATGATGTTCCCCTAGAAGGTATTAAAGGATTTGAAGATGGGTTTATTAAATTCTTAAAGTCCTCGAATTATAAAGAAGAGGTTTTGCAAGCTATCAAAACAAAAGGCCAACTTGATGAACAAATCGAAGAAGCATTAAAGAAAGCAATCAAAGAGTTTAAGGAAACCTTCCAGGCCTAACCTAGAAGCCCCAAGAGAAGGTGGTGAAATGATTGGCTAATGTCAGAGATATAAAAAGAAGGATTCGTAGTGTCACAAATACTCAACAGATAACCAAAGCTATGGAAATGGTTGCTGCCGCCAAGCTTCGTAGAACTCAAGGTGCGGTAGTTAGCGCCCGTCCATACTCTCGTAAATTAGAAGAAGTTTTAGTTCGTTTGGTTTCTTCTTCTCCGGATTTAAAAGATCCTCTTTTAGAAGTACGGGAGCCTAAAAAAATCGGTTTTGTGGTGGTATCTGCAGATAGAGGTTTATCTGGTGGTTACAATGCCAACTTAATCCGAAGTGCGGTAGTAGCCCTAGCCCATCACAGGGAAAAGGATACCGGTATTATCGCTATAGGCAAAAAAGCCAGAGACTTTTTTAGAAAAAGAGACTACAACGTAGAAGGTGAATTTATCGGTATTTCTGATATACCTACTTTAGCTGAAGCCAACGAGATAGCCCAAACTGTTAAAACATTTTATACTGAGGGAATCTATGATGAGGTTTATCTGGTTTATACTGAATTCTTTTCAGCTATGCAACAGAAACCCAAAACCAAAAAGATTTTGCCCATAGAGACACCTCAAAGTGAAAAGATGGAGGAATTGGATTATATTTTTGATCCGTCACCTCAATTAGTCTTGAATCAATTACTTCCACTATACCTCACTAACCAAATTTTTACTGCACTGACCGAGGCTAAAGCCAGTGAGCACGGTGCAACTATGACTGCTATGGGTTCGGCTACCGATAACGCGGGTGAAATGATTGACAAGCTTACCCTAAGTTACAATAGGGCCCGTCAAGCAGCTATCACCAACGAAATTTCCGAAATCGTCGGCGGCGCAAACGCACTTGGCTAACGGGTGAAGATTTTGGGTCAGGTGAGACAAGGTACCATTTAATTCTTGCTAGGGATCTTGGTTATCTAAGCGAAAAAACGTATAAATACTTTAAAAATAAGTACGATGAAGTCGGGAAAATGCTAAATGCATTAATTAACTCGTTAGGCAAGACAAACTAAATAGTGGCATGATCATGACTGCTAGTCACTAGCCACTAGCCACTTTTCTACAAAGGAGGTCTGTTAAATTGAACTTTGGTCGTGTTCTCCAAGTAATCGGCCCGGTTGTTGACGTGGAGTTTCAACCTGGCCAATTACCTGATATTTATAACGCTATTGTCATCCGACCGGAAGATCAGGATGACAAGAATGTCAAAATTAATCTTACTATGGAAGCAGCACAACACTTGGGCAATAACACAGTGCGATGTGTTGCGATGTCCTCCACTGATGGTTTGATTCGTGGTATGAAGGCAGTGGATACTAAAGAGCCCATCACTGTGCCTGTGGGGGAGGCAACTTTAGGTCGCTTATTTAATGTTATTGGTGAAGCAATTGATGAACAAGGGGAAGTAGCTGTTAAAGAGCGGTGGCCTATTCATAGACCTGCTCCCAGTTTCGAAGATCAGTCACCTTCCACGGAAATGTTAGAAACCGGGATTAAGGTTGTTGACCTTTTAGCACCATATTCTAAAGGTGGTAAAATAGGTCTTTTCGGTGGTGCCGGTGTGGGTAAAACCGTTTTAATTATGGAACTTATAAGAAACATTGCTTATGAGCACGGTGGTTACTCAGTATTCGCCGGTGTTGGTGAGCGGACTCGTGAAGGTAATGACCTTTGGCATGAGATGAGAGATTCCGGGGTAATAGATAAAACATCACTGGTTTTTGGCCAGATGAATGAACCACCTGGCGCTCGTCAGCGGGTGGGCTTGACAGGTTTGACTATCGCCGAGTATTTCCGGGATGTTCAAGGCCAAGACGTATTACTGTTTATTGATAATATTTTCCGCTTTACGCAAGCTGGTTCTGAGGTTTCGGCTCTTTTAGGTCGGATGCCCTCAGCGGTAGGTTATCAGCCTACTTTAGCCACTGAGATGGGTAATCTTCAAGAGCGGATTACATCCACTAAAAAAGGTTCAATTACTTCCGTTCAAGCCATCTATGTACCGGCGGATGACTTGACTGACCCGGCTCCGGCAACAACGTTTGCTCATTTAGATGCTACAACTGTTTTATCCAGGCAGATTTCCGAGCTTGGTATTTACCCTGCTGTTGACCCCTTAGATTCTTCTTCTAGAATCTTAGATCCTCAAATAGTAGGTGAAGAACATTATCGAGTAGCCCGTGATGTGCAAAAAGTACTCCAAAGATATAAAGAACTTCAAGATATAATCGCTATTTTAGGTATGGATGAATTATCTGATGAAGATAAATTAACAGTTTCTAGAGCAAGAAAGATTCAGCGTTTCTTATCTCAGCCCTTTTTCGTTGCCGAAGCTTTTACTGGTTTCCCTGGTAAATATGTACCTATTAAGGAAACAATTCGTGGCTTCAAAGAAATTCTAGAAGGTAAACATGATGAACTCCCAGAACACGCTTTTCTCTATGTTGGTACTATCGAAGAGGCTGTGGAGAAAGCTAAGAAAGGATAGGGGGGAGGCATATGGCTGACAAAACCCTCAAATTGGAGGTCGTGACTCCGGAACGCAAAGTATTATCGGAAGAGATTAGCTCCCTAATTGTTCCTGCTATTCAAGGTTATTTGGGTATTTTGTCTAACCATGCTCCGATGATTTCCGGACTAGAACCAGGGGTGGTTAAATACAAAGTAGCAGGCGAATACAAAAAAATGGCTATAAGTGGCGGCTTTTTAGAGGTCTCAGATAATAAAGTAAGTATTTTGGCCAATACGGCAGAATTAGCCGGCGAGATAGATGTAAAAAGAGCCGAAGCTGCTAAGGAACGAGCCAAAAAACGTTTGCATAATAAAGACGGGGTGGATGTCTTAAGAGCAGAGATGGCTCTAAAACGCGCTAACGCCAGACTCAAAGTAGCCGGTCGGGATTAAGAAAATAGGTTTTTTGCGAAGCCCAAAAGTTTCCTTCAGAAAAAAAGAAGGAATTTTAAAAAACGGGTAGAATAGAATATTATGATTGCTATAATAAGCAATTAACCTAAAACAGATGCACCGTAGTCATAATGACTACGGTGTATCTGTTTTAGTAGGCTAGTGACTAGAAGAATGCTATATTTATAGGTCGGATCTATGATCTATGGGTGATAGCCAATAGACTGTTCGGATATGCTATGATTACAATGTTGCTACCTGTCATTACGAGCGTTAGCGACGAGGCGATCCCGGTTGTGTGGATAATCTGTCCGTCTGTTCTATTTAAATTATCGAGGTGAAATTAATGAGCAAATCAGAATTGGAAAAGGCTTTAGAAAGAGGAATGTATGGAGTTCCTGAATTAAAACGAGACGAAAAAAATGCTCATTTAGGATATTTTCGCGAAAGAGTAATAAAAGCATTAACAAAAAAGCAAGTTGAAGAGCCGGGAACATATAAAGAAATCCTCGAGGCAATCAAGGACCCAAGGGCTAAAAGGTTGGTCGTCACAAATGATGTTAAGCTTTCTTTTGCTATGGATTATATAAATCTGGCTCAAAAAAACAATCTTGAATTCACCTTGGTAAATGGACAAAATTTTACTGGTGAAATTGGTCTAGTTGTTGTAAGTGATTCCGCTGTAGATGTGGAGGATATTTTTCCCTCTCAATGAATCCTGATATTAAAAAGAGGCATGACCTTTGCTTCGAATGTCCTACTCCAAGGCAATTCAATATTAGCAGATACTTCTTCGACAGAAAATGAAATATCCCCTATGGTATAAGTACCTAAAAAGGCATGGGCCAGTTCATGTTCGTAGGGAGCAAAAAGTTCAGTTAATATTTGATTCGCCTTAGTATAGTTTTCTTCGATATTATTGGGGTCAATATTTTGTACTCTCAACAGCTCGTTTAATTTATTTCGTAGTATTCCTTGGTAGACTAAGTCTTCCGCAATTCTGATATATCTAAATTCCAAATAGGCCCGTAAGGCGTCCACTCTTACGGGTTTT
>JBMNUR010000048.1:0-13391 GCA_050946395.1 Peptococcales bacterium | reverse complement strand
CCCCGGTATGGGCAAAAGGGGTATGACCTACATCATGAGCTAAAGCAATAGCCTCTATTAAATCTTCATTTAACCCGAGGCCTTTACCGATAGTCTTAGCAATTTGATTAACCTCTAAGGTATGAGTCAACCTGGTTCGATAATGATCATTAGATGGTGAAATATAAACTTGGGTCTTATGTTTTAATCTGCGAAAAGCTTTGGAGTGAATAACCCGATCACGATCCCGCATAAAACAAGTTCTTATAGGGTCTTCTTGCTCCTTTATTTCCCGCCCCTGAGAATTTTTTGATAAAAAAGCATAAGGGGCTAAACACCTTTCTTCCATTCTTTCGATCTGTTCTCTAATCAAATATATCACCACCTGGAAAATTAGCTTTAAAATGTAGTCATTCTCTATAAAGAGAAAAAATCCTTCTTACAATTGCTTTTGCAATTACAAGGAGATTTAATTATCCGAAAGTTTATTAATAATATCTAATAACAGGAAAAGCCTTATTCAACAGGAGTATAAACTCCGTTGAATAAGGCTCCCTCATCCGCTCTTAAATTAATTTAGCAGTCTTCACATAGACAATTACAAGGTTGTAATACCGGTTGTTCTCTTTTAGTAAGAGCGTTTATGAAAGTTTCGATTAGCGAGAAAGATCTCATATTTTCTATTGCGCATTCATAAACACATTCATATTCAGTCTTTGGATAAAGTTCGTCAAGTATCTCGGCATACGTTTTTCCTTCTTGCATTCCAACCACAAAGGCTTGAACCTCATTTCTATCGTAGTACATAGTACAACCTCCTTTTTTTATTATTCTATCGAAATTAAATCTTAAATCTGTTAACGATTATCTGTTAATTTAATTATAAGGTGGTTGGAAGAGAAAGTAAAATTCAAGGTTTTAATTGGATTTATGTATTCCAATTTTATAGTTCTAATTTCCTATTTAATAAGCGTCTTATAAATTTTTTTTTGAGGAAGAGAGAGGGCGTTTTATTTCTTACGAACAGGAATCCAAACTTCACTATAAGCGTAACCTTTTTTGTCTTTATCCATTTTAGTAAAAGAAAAAGAAGGGACATTGATTACTTGATAATTGGAAGATGGGAGCCATTCTGAATATACTTTTGCCATAGTTTCTTGTAGCGTAGAAGGAAATGGTCCTTCATTTGGAAATACTGCCCAAGTACATGCGTCAACCGGCACTTTTTCCAATAGATTACTTACTTGATTTTTGGTTGTTAAAACACCTATAAGATGAGTTAATTCTCCTTCTTCTTTTAAGAAATTTGCATCTGCCTCATAAGAAACATTGACGATTTCATAAGGTTCAATGTTTTGAAGAGAATGCATTTCTTTCTTTTGCTCTTCCGTTATACTTTCTGCAAGCTTTACAATCTCATTATTGACCCCTTCAAATTGCATTGGGACACGTTTACTTACACCGACAAAATTAAACGCCGGTTTGTCTTCAATTCTAAATTCCATATTAATTCCTCCCTTGACAGTTATGACAAATGAAAGTTTAGGAAAAGTTTTACTAACACCTTTCTTTGTTACATCAGAGGGTAAATAACCACTCCACTTTTTAAATGCTCGGGTAAAGCCATCTAATGATTGATAACCATATTTTAAAGCAACATCAGTCACTTTCTCTCCATGCAATAAATCCATACTTGCTTCCGACAATTTTCTATTTTTGATATATTCACTAAGAGTCAATCCTGAAAGATAAAAAAATATCTTCCTAAAATGATAGTCAGAAACCCCGGCATATCGAGAAATTACTTCAAGAGATAGGTCATCGGTTAAATGTTCTTCTATATAGTCAATCACATGATTTAATTCTTTTAACATTATTTCCCTCCCTCCGTTTATATCTACATAATACCAAAGCTCCTTTATTGATACTCGACATTTATAACACAAAAATTATCGAATTGTATAATTATTTTTTCCGGAAAATCTTATCCATTGATTTTCCCTTTGCTAACTCATCAATCAGCTTATCCAGATAACGAATTTCCTGCATAATTGGTTCTTTGATGTCTTCCACCCGGATACCGCAGACCACACCTTTTATTAAAGCCCGCGAAGGATTCAGTTGGGGAGCTTCTGTAAAGAAGGTCTCAAAGTCTGTCTGTTTTTCGAGGTGCGCTTCTAATTCTTCCTGACTATATCCTGTCAACCAACGGATGATTTCATCAACTTCTGTTTTCGTACGTCCCTTTTTCTCAGCCTTTGTAACATAATGGGGATAGACACTTGCCACACTCATGGTATAGATACGGTGTTTAGTCACGATACATCCTCCTTTTCAATAGAGCTTGTTATTGCCTGGTTACTTGTTTACTTTCTTATAAATCTATTTTGTTTTCAATTTTTGCCTTAAGTTCTTTAGCTCACTCAGCACCTCATGATATTCTTGATCAAGCGCTTGAATATTATCTTTCTTCGCTGGCATGGACAATTTTCCTGTGAGTTCTGACAAGCGATTTTGTAAGACCAAAATCTGTTTTTCAGTTTCCCTTTTGTTATTGTCCATAATTTGATTTCTTTTGGCTAAATACTCCTCATAACTTCCTTTAAACATTTTAATACCATGGTTTTCAATGGTCATAATATGGTCTGCAACTGAACTGATAAGTCTTCGATCATGGGAAACAAACAATAAAGACCTATCATATTCCCGCAGTGCTTCCTCAAGCACTTCTAGAGACTTGACATCCAGATAATTGGTGGGTTCATCTAATATTAACAGGTTTATATCTTTTAGAAGCATTTTAGCAAAAGAAACCTTTACCCGTTCTCCTCCGCTTAATAAATTCACCGGTTTAAATACGTCTTCACGTCTGAATAACAACCTTGCAAGGAATATCCTGGCAAATGTCTCCTGATAAATACTTTCTGCCATCACATTCTCAAGAATGGTTAAGCTTTCATCTAAGATGCTCATATCCTGGCTAAAATAGCCGACCTGCGCTCTGGGAGCAATTTTAATACCAGCATCCTCATTTATTATCATTTTTAGCAAAGTACTTTTTCCGCAACCATTAGGGCCTATTAAGGCAACCTTGGAGTCGTTACCAATTTTAAACTCTGCATCTTTAAAGATAACTTTATTACCAAAGCTCTTGTTTATATTATGACCTTCAATGATAACTTTACTGTATATTCTGTTTGATTCTGGTAAATCGAGCTTAATTAATTCTTGTTCCACAGGTTTTTCCTTAACCTCTAGCTGTGCTATTCTTGACTCAGTACTTTTTATTTTTCGTGCAAGTGAGGCCTTTGCCTTTTGATCTCCCATTTTGTGTAGTCTCGCTTCGGAATTACCCATCCTTTTAGGAACTTTCTTGATAGACTTCGCATTTTGCTTTATGCCAGCGACAACTTTTTCAAGCCGCTTCTTTTCATTCACATACTGATTATATTCAAATTTGACTCTTTCCTTTTCTTGGGCTTTTTGTACAACAAAATCGCTATAGTTACCTTTATATAGCTTTATCTTACCGTTCTCTATCTCTAAAATCTTATTACACAGCTTATCAAGAAAGGTGCGATCATGGGATATCAGAACAAGCCCTCCTTGATACTCTGCCAGTCTTTTTTCCAAGAGCTTAATACCTTCTATATCAATATTACTGGTGGGCTCATCTGCAAATATCAACGAGTTTTCATTTTCAAAGCTTTCGGCAAGCTTAAACCTAGTCTTTTCCCCACCACTCATGTTTTCGCTCCAGATACTTGCAACCCCGAATTTGGAGGCTATTTCAACACTTATCTGCTTATTCTTAGGTGATTCAAGCTGGGAAATATAAGAACAGTTTACATATCGCTTAACCCACCCTTCATCAGGGTCTAACTTTCCACTAAGAATATTAACTAGTGTAGTTTTACCGGCTCCATTTATACCAACAATCCCAATTCTGTCATCTGAATAAACTCGCAAATTCTCTACAGCTATAATTAACCGATCTCCAAAATACTTTTTAATATTGTTGCATTCTAGTAATAAAATAAAAACCCCTCCTAGATAATCTGGAGAGGATAGCATCAATATCAGTGCAACCAAAAATTGCACTAAAACCAAAGGGTTCATCAAACCTATTTTGGTGTAGTGAAGGTTAAGCTAACAACAGTTATAAGACACTATCCACTCACAGTTTTAAAATGCACTAAATTAAAGCCGTTACTATAACGACTTTAATCCAATCTTCATTTTACAAATGTTTAGAGTGAATTAGTTCTTCATTTTCTGCTGATACCTTGTCCTTTCAAAAATTTTCTTAACATTATCATTATATTTGTCAGTTTAAAGGATGTCAATTATACAGTTACTAGTACAATAGTAAAAAACCTAAATAACCCAGGCAAGGTTGAATACATTTTACTATCGATTTAAAATAGAAAATAAGGAACAAAAATTTTCCTTTTTCGTCACTTAATAAGTAAAGAATGAATGGAAGGCGGGATCAGTATTTTTAAAAAAATCTTAAAAAGTACAACTATGGTGGGGGTTTTATGTGGAGTTTTAGCTGTACTGTTAATAGGGCAAAATGCAAATGCTCAAAAGGCTATAACGGCTACGGAACAGTCTGTCGCAGAAGAAAACCTTGAAACTAGAGTAAATTATGAAATTCAAGAGGGTAAAACGGTATTTAGTTTTGCATTAACTAACCATTCTAACCAAACAAAGAAGCTTCAATTTAATTCAGGACAACAATTTGAAGTAGTCATAACCGATGAAAAAGGTAAAGAAGTATATAGGTATTCCGATGGAAAGTTCTTTACCCAAGCCCTTATTTATCAAGATCTTAAACCCAATCAATCCATAAACTGGCAGGATACTTGGGATATGACTAATAAAGACGGACAAACATTAACATCAGGAAATTATAGAGCTGAAATACTAATCCTGGCCGGAGCAAAAGAAAAGGATGAAAAAATTGATAAAAAACAGTTAACAACAGTAAAAGATTTTAATCTTTTAGAACCGGTAGCTCAGGGTTTTTTGCCTGAGGATGCCCAGTTTATTATCCCCCAAGAACCTGAAGGGAGTAATAACTTTGTCCAAATAGAGTTGAACAATGATGCCAACCATGAGATTGCAGTCTTCTACAAAACCCAAGGCAATGTTGGAGTGTTAATACTAGAAAAGAGAGATAATGACTGGAAGCTAAGAGACAAAATAGAAAGTAAAGCTGAAAATCTGGAATATGCAGGCTTTGCCGATTTAGATGGAGACAAGAACCCTGAAGTGTTAATAGGGGTAAAAGGAAAGGACCAAGCCAAACAGCTAAGAATATATAAACTCCAAGGAGATAAATATACACACCTATACAATTTAGACTACGACCGTTTTTCTGTAGGAGATTTGGAGGGGGATGGCACCCTGGAAATAGCTTCTATCATAAGAGTAGATGGGGAAAAACCGTATGTTAAACTCCAAGTGCATAGCCTTTCTAACAATTCATACAAACTAGAGCAAGAAATAAAGCTCGAAGATTATGCATATCCTGATAATGTTGTCATTGGAGCCGCCAAAGAAGGTATACGAGGAATATTTGTTGATTTGGGAGTAGGCGCCCATTCCGCCTTTACTGAGATAATTATTAAAGAAGATGGTAAGTATAAAAGGGCACTCTCCCATGCTGAAGGTGATGAATTACAACCTACCTTCAAACCCTATCCCCTCTTAAGCCATGATATAAATAATGACGGTATTATAGAAGTGGGAATTCAGTCAATGCCTCCCGAAACAGATCATTTACCTATGGTAGCTATTCCGTGGATAAATAACTGGTATCAGTGGGATGGTAAAGAAGCTCTAATCCAAAAGCCGATTTTACAGGAATACTCAAATTACGGTGAAGACTATCGCTTTATTTTTCCTGATAACTGGAGTGGAAAGATCACCATTGAAAATAAAACAGATGATACTGATGATATTGTTTCCGTTCATTTTATCTATTTAGAAGAGGATAAAATGAGAGCCGAACTTTTGGTACTAAATTTTATACCAAAAGAAAATTGGCCCCAGGAGGAACAAATATTCCAAAATAATAATCGGTCTTATGTTTTATTGGGGGAAAATGATAAAAATATGCTGGTAGCGGAACTACCCCAGGATTACAGCAAACTATCAGGAGAGAGCCTTAAAGAATATAAAGAAATGCTTTTAGATCGAGAAGGTGTCAAGAGGAGTTTTACAGCCATCAGAAATTACACAAAAATGCTCTACGATGAAAAAGGTATCTTAAAATCGGAATACGCTAAGAAAGCCATAAAAGAAACTGCCGATAGGCTTATTCATGCCCTTAGTGTGAAAGATTTTGAGTGTATCTCTGATTTTGTTCATCCCGCTAAAGGCCTGCGGTTTACCCCCTATACCTATGTTTCACCGGAACAGGATGTAGTTTTTAATGTAAAAGAGGTGCAAAATTATTTTAAAGTCCAAGAACATTACCTTTGGGGCTATTATGATGGCACAGGAGAAGAAATTTTCTTAACACCCGGTGAGTATTACGATGAGTTCATCTACCCCGAGGATTTTAAAAACGCCGAAAAGATTGGCTACAATGAAGTTTTAAGTTTTGGAAATATGCTGGAAAACCAATTTGAAATTTATCAGGATGCCATCGTAGTAGAATACTATTTTCCAGGTTTTAATCCCGATTATGCAGGACTTGATTGGCGAAGCCTTAGATTAGTCTTCGAAGAATATGAAGGCAACTGGAAATTAGTAGGTCTTATAAATAACCAATGGACCATATAAATTAACCCAGTCCAAGAAAACTGGTATAATAATCATTCAGAACAATTACAGTAAGTAGCTGCTTTAATAAAAATATTATTATACAACAAGGGTACTGCCTTTTAATCTTTAAAGTAACAGTACCCTTGTTTTAATTTTAGCTCAAGCATGCTAAGTCCTGGTGTAAGCTTAATTACTTATTTGCTCACGGACAAATAAACAAATTTCTTTTAAGGCTTTCGTAGCTTCAGGAAAAAGGGGAGCCATAGCAGGATAGCAATGAAACATCCTCTCGCCAACCCTCAAAGTGATATCAACTCCAGCATTTTTTGCTTTTTCTGCAAAGCGAACTGCATCATCACATAGGGTTTCATCTTCTCCGGCATAGATAAGCAAAGGGGGCAGCTCCTGAAGATCCCCATAAAGAGGTGATATATACGGTAGACCTGGATCCTTATCTCCAGCATAATGCTTTGCAATAGCTTGCGCCATCCCCACCGGTGATAAACATTCTTTAACTTTTGTTATATAAGTCTCCCCGGTACATTTAAGATCAGTTACAGGTGAGATGGCAACGGCTGCAACCGGAAGAGGTAAGCCTCGATCCCTTAATAGCAGTAAAGTAGCTAAACAGAGACCACCACCGGCGGAATCCCCTACAAATACAATTTTTGAAGGACTAGTACCTCTATCCAATAACCATTTATATGCTTTTAAAGCATCCTCCAAAGCTGCAGGATAAGGATCTTCAGGAGCTAATCGATACTCAAATAGTAATGCTCCTATTCCACTACCTTTAACAAATTTTGCAGTGACCGCTCTATGAGTATTGCAGGAACCGGATACATATCCTCCACCATGAAAATAAAGCATCACTTTGTCCTTTGAAGCTTCTTCGCTAAGCAAAATCCATTCAGCATGGAGTTTATCAATATTTACATGGGAGATTTTGATATCTTCCGGCAACTTACCGAGTTTTCCAGCTCCGGCTTCAACCTCTTTTCGAAAACTAATAATAGCATCATATTTACTCCAATCTACAATTTTCTTTTTAAGCCTAAATTTAAATAAATGACGATGCTTTAATAAAAACTTAATCAAACGGCCTCGAAAGCTTAGCATTTTTAATTACCCCTAATTATCACTGTCTGGGTTTTTTTACACGAGTCTGCCATCGGCTGCCCTCCCACAAGCTATTTCAACTCTATTTTTACCACATTGTTTAGCCAAATAAAGTGCTTTATCGGCAAGGAAATAGTAATCATCTAAATTTTGGCTATTAATATCTCGCATTGAAGATACACCAAAGCTGGAAGTAATTTGCAATGTAATCGACCCTACGGTAAATCTTTTTTCCATAATTAATTTTCTTAGCCTTTCAGCAAAGGCATATCCCCCTTCCACAGAAGTTTTGGGCATAAGGATAATAAATTCTTCTCCTCCAAACCTAGATACAGTATCGGATTCTCTAACGTTGTTTTTTAAAAGATCGGCCAGTTGCTTAAGTATATTGTCACCGACTGGATGACCGTATGTATCATTGATGCTTTTAAAGTTATCAATATCCAAAATTATTATTATCGTTTCATGACCGTAACACTGCATTGAAGAAAACTCTCTTCTGACCATTTTCTCTAAAAGTCGCCTGTTGGGTAAATCAGTAAGTGGATCATAATATGCCATTTGTTCTAATTGTTTTTGTTGAATTTCAATGCACCTTTTTTGGGTTATATTGGTGTAATTGTAATGCCACATAATAAGGCTAAGCAAAAAACCAATTCCAATGGCAGTGATTCCATTCACTCTGTTCGAAAGCAGTACCTGCTGGTTGGATATAGTTAAAGCTAATAAATTGTAATACGCTACATACGAAGTTACATATAGTATAAAGGATAATAACGGTCTAATTAAAAAAACAGTTCCGCAGATAATGCAAATTAGTAAAAATGGAGTGATATTACTGGTCACCAGTTGGTCAAGAGTGACTATGGCAATACCGGAAGCCATAATGACGACCACAACAATGTATTGCAAGACGTACATGGTTGTATTTGGTTCCGTTCTGTTTTTCAGTTTGCGGGTTATTAAAAAAAATCCTATCATAAAAATAAGCAGCGTAAAATGGGAGGCAAGAATTCCTTCTCTCCAGATCTGTAAAATTAATGTATCATAGGTAGATTTAGAGAAAGTAAATAATACGATAATACGCAATGGGATGGCTATAATAGATAAATAATAAATCCTTCGGATATTAATAACTGCACTTTCACCTAAGACACTATTATTATCTTGAAACGTTTTTATAGTTTTTTCCTTTATGTCTGCCAATGACCAGGAATTTTTTTGAACGCTTTTTATATGTTTCACCACCACTCTAATATTTCAATAGCTTACAGTATTTTATTTTTTATTCTATGTTACGACCGATCCTTTAGATTTGCTCAAATTTTATATTATCATAAACACCTTGCTATGTCCTTCTAAATTATCTTAAAATTCTATAACTTTTACAATGAATTCCTTTCGTAGGAGTTTTTATAACTTTGAAAATTTAATATTTAAGACTATCCTTTTTATTATCTTCTATGTAGGGAAACAATGCTGACATTAACAAAACCACTGCAGAAAGAAATACTAAAAACCCCAGCCAATTAGAAGCTTTGGGGAATACTGAAGATATAAATAAGTAGTCTTGATTAATAGACCACAAAAGACCTACCAGTAAAACAATAGATACACTGATTTGTACTAAACGTAAGAAGCGTGATTGTTTCCATATCGGAGCAAACCGGCGTCTGTCGGAAATAAGCCCTTGAATAAGTCTATAACCTTGCCACAATATAATAAACAAAATTAGACCCATTAGAATCCATAGTGCCTTTTGTGCCAAGATGATTTTACCAAATCCAACCGGAGCAAATCCACCCCACTCAGACCAATCACTCAATATATAACCAAAAAATGGCCAACTCCGTTGGCTATTAGTCAAAATAACAATGCCATCGCCTGTTTCCGGTACAGATTGAAAATAAGTCATTACACCACCGCCCTGACCGCCATTAGCAACTGACTTCTTACCATTAGCCAGGGTCTCAATATAATATCCCATTCCATATGAATTAAAAACAAAACCATAGATACCAATTTTTTCAACCATTGGAGTATAAAGTTCATCAATATTTTGAGAAGTCAGCACCTGGTGGCCCCTATAGGAAGAATCCTTCATCCCTGCAGTAACAAAGGCAGCTATATCCTCTATGGTTGCAAAGAGTCCGCCGGAAGCCTTTTCTGGGTAAACATAAACCGGTATGGGATTACCTTTTAAATCATAACCAACAGGAACTGCCGGGTCAAACTTTTCGCTCCAGTTAAAACTGGATCTGTACATTCCAACAGGGATAAGAACCTCTTTCTCCATGTATTCTGCAAAATCAAGACCTGTAACCTCTTCTATCAATAATTCAAGTACGTTATATCCGGTATTTGAATATAAAAATGATACACCGGGTTCTTGTATTAGAATAGCTTTTTTAGATAAACTTTCTTCTAAAGAAGGCATTTCTTCCTTTGGGGAGTAACGGTCTAAAAAGTCTCCCAAAGGCATACCGGCAGTATGGGTAAGAAGCTGCCTTACCGTTACCTTCTCCTCCGAGAACTGAGATTCTGGAAATGCCCAATTTTTAATATATTGTTTCACTGGTTTATCAAGTTCTATTTTACCCTCTTCGACTAATTTCATTACTCCCCAAGCGGTCACCGACTTTGTAATAGACTCTACCCGGCAATAAGTATCAGTTGTCATCTTTCTTCCTTTTTCAATGTCGGCATAACCATAGGCTTGAGACCATTTGATCTCACCTTTTTGAATAAGAGCGATAGTAACTCCCGGAATATCATAGTCTTTCATTAATGCAGGGATGCGTTCATTAAGGTAATCAGTAAATTTTTTTAAAGAAGCATTTTTCTCAAATTCTTGTGTTGTATATAGCGTAGTAACAGATATAGCAAAAATAACAAGGAGTATTAGCACAACTAAGATTCTAAACCATAACCTGTTTTTAAACTTTAATAAAACAGCATTTCTAAAATTCATATTATTTATACTCCCTTTTTCCATGAAAAATGGACCGACTTATAATAGCAGTATGTTGCATCAAAATGGTTGCAAAATGCAAAATAATTTTATGATTTACTGCACGAAATTAGAATCTTGAAATATAATTTAATAAATGCTTATATAATCTTTGTTAATCAAACAGTCCATAAATATAATTTGTCTTCATTATAACATAATAAAATACTACCTTGTTTTGAAAAATAATTGCAGTAAACACCTGGTTTTGTTGAAGAAAAATTAATATTACATCATTGATAAATAACAAAAACGGGTAGTCCCCCTAATTATTAAGGGACACTACCCGTTTTCTATTTTACAACCTTCCTATTGTTGTTTGTTAATTAAAGTTTAATTTATCCTTTGTAATCTTTATTATCTCACTATCCGAGAAATCCTTTCCTTCTAATAAAAAGACTTCTTTGCCATTCCTTAAAACTATTTCAGTTTTTTCATAATTTAAAAAATAGGCTTCACTAACATTCCAGAGAGTTTCTGTATCTTCAACGATAGACCTTTTTCTGATTATTTCTTTTGCAGTCTCTAAAGCCTTGTCTTTGTCTTCCCCCTGTAATTTATTGAAATCTTCAATCGTAAATCCCGCTCTTAATAGATAATCATCATAAAGACCCTCATTAAATGAAAATTCTAATTCCCTTGAATATCTGCCTATCAAAGCATTTTCGGCTTGTTTTTTATATCTTTTTACAAGATTTATAGCCAAATCTTCAGTTAAAACTCTTGAATACTCTGTTCTTACAGATCCATATCCTCTAATATGAGAATAATACCCATAGGAGTTAGGGATTAAGATACTAGCATTTTGATTTAACTTTCCATCATCCTCCAAATCAGTAGCTGTAAAATCATTAATGGACAATACTTTATATCCTTCTATATTTGAATTACCTTCGTGATTCATCATACTTCCTATAATAGTAAACGTCATTATTCCAATAGGTATAATAGTAGCAATTGCAATTGTTAAAATAAATCCTACTTTTTTATATCTCAATGTTTTCTTAGAAGGTTTAATAAAAATTCTATAAAGGGTTCCTACCGAAGCCCCAATAAAAATAGGAAGAAGTGCGATTAATAAATATTTATTATTAAGAAATACAGAAACATAGAACAAATATATTATAAAAATCAACCCGATGATAAAAGTTAGTGGAAAAGCTATTTTATTTAGATAAAACTTGGAATCGCTATATTCTATATTTTTCCCCACCTCTATATTTTTTCTATTTATTCTTAAGAATTTTCTCAGATGAAGTAAGTTTGAAACAGCTAATATCAGTCCTATAGGTATAAGAAAAGCAACTATTTGAGCCATTCCGTCTTTCATGGAATGTACACTACTAGCGATACCCCCTAATATCATCCAAGAAAAAAACAACAAAAAAGGTATTTGAAAATAATAAGCCTTTAATTGTCTTTTACCTATGGATTCTAATGTTCTAAATTCCTCTTCATCGTCAGTTTGTAGATCTATTGCTTCTAAGCCCTTTTTCTTAAAATATACATGCAGGTTATAAGATTTAGTTGCGTAGTTCCAACCTACAGATTCGCATACACTTTGAAACTCATCTAGTTCTTCCTTACTCTTTTTTGTAAATGCTGTTTCAATTTCATAAGGAGATATGGAAAAATCTAATTCTTCGGGATTTATTTTTTTATATATAAAGATACTTCCCAGAATTATCTTACTAATTAACCACCCTCTTCTAGCCATGTTTTCCAGATGTCTTTCTATTAAAGGATAATTGCTGATATTTAAAAAGTTATTTTCTATTTTGAAATTCATGCTCATTACCTCCTTGTACCATTTCTGCATCTTTTATTAATAACCTTAATCTCTGTATTTCTCCATCTAGAATTTCTTCGCCTAATGTTTTTATCAAATAGACTTTTTTATTATCCTTATCGGAAATCATTTCTATATATCCAGCCTCTTCAAACCTTGATAGAAGCGAATATAATGTTCCAGGTCCAATTTTTACCCTTCCCTCAGTAAGCCATTCCACATACTGCATTATTTCGTAGCCATGTCTTTTTTCTTTTAAACTTAATAGTATGTAATACATAGGCTGTGTTAGAGATTTAATTTTATTATTATCCATATTCATCTTCTCCTCCTATTATATCGGCTTCAGTTATATCGTATGTCGATACAGCCTTTGATATTATTGTATAGCGAGTGGCGATATAAGTCAACCAAGAAAACTCTCAACTGAAAAATGAGTTGAGAGTTTTTCAATACAGGACATTGCGAATTAACATGGCAAACAAAGCGTCCCCATGCCACACCAAATAAAGATATTGTCGCTTAGAGTCACCAAGCGACAATATCCTTGATTTATGATTTATATTTTATTTTTTTGAATTGTTAACCTGGGCCTGGGCGGCGGCTATCATAATAGACCAATCACTATTTTTCACTATTATGGAACACTTTTTGTAACCATAAATTCCATAACTCTCCTGAATTATTATGCGTGAACTCTCTTACACTCTTGAATAG
>JBMNUR010000047.1:0-13489 GCA_050946395.1 Peptococcales bacterium | reverse complement strand
ATTTATGTTTATCTAAAGTTTTAATTAATCCGTAAGCATCGGTAATAGATGTCGGCTCAGGTGTGGTTATAATAAAAATTTCATCTGCAGCCAAGGCGAAATCTAATACATTTTTCGAAATACCAGCACCGGTATCAATTAATAGATAATCATATTCTTTTTCTAATGTAGTAAGTCTAATTAAAAATCTCTCTAACTGCCATTCTTTTAAATCAGCCAATTCATATATTCCTGAACCTCCAGGAATTATTTTAATACCCTTGGGTCCTTCTATAACAATCTCGGAAAGTTCTTTTTCATCATTAATAACATGTAAAAGATTATATTTTGGTACAATACCTAAAATAACATCAACATTTGCTAAACCTAAGTCCGCATCAAGAATAAGAACTTTTTGTCCCAGTTCAGCAAGTGCTAAACCAAAATTTAAAGTAAAATTTGTTTTGCCAACCCCACCTTTACCAGAGGCCACGGTAATAACCTTGGTAAGTCTACTTTTACCACTGATTTCACATTCCGCTTTTGCTTTTAAATTTTTAGTTAATGCCCTTAAACGGTCAAGTTGGGTACTCATTTAGCACCATCCCTTAATATAAGCTCAGCAATTTTCTTCTGATCAGCCACTTCAATGTCATCAGGCACATTCTGCCCGGTTGTAAAGTATGAAAGGTATTTTTTTGATTGTTGAATGGTACTTAAAATTGGTCCATAGGTCGAGGTTTCATCTAGTTTAGTAAAAATAATACGGTTAAAATTAATTTTTTGATAATTATTAACTATATCTATCATATCTTTATATTTAGTAGTTGCACTTAAAACTAAAAAAATCTCATCAGGATCGGCAGCATCTATAAAGGCTTTAAGTTCACCCATTTGCAAAGCATTTTTATGACTGCGGCCTGCCGTATCGATAAAAACCAGATCCTTATCTGCGTGCTTAAATACACTATTCTTCATACTCTGGGGTGTGAAAACTACTTCCACTGGAACACCAATAAGGTCACCCACAGTTTTTAGTTGCTCCACAGCAGCTATGCGATAGGTATCAGAGGTAATTAATGCGATATTTTGTTGGTTATTAAGGGTGAAATTTGCAGCTAGTTTGGCAATTGTTGTCGTTTTACCCACTCCTGTGGGTCCAACTAGGGCAATTACCTGTTGTTTTCGTTTATTAGAAATAGTAATCGGCTTAGGTTTTTTTAAAATTTGACTGATATTCGTTAGAAAGTGTTCTCGTAAAAAATTTTCATCTTCAAATTTATCGGGAGGAATCTTATCTAAACATTTTTTTACAAGTCTTTTAGCAAACTTATCCTCAACCTCGTTATTAATTAAACATTGATAAAATTTTTCACCAATCTTATTTAACCCTAAATTTAAACTAGCATTTTCTATCTGCTCCATCATTTCTTGCATTAATTTTTTCATATCTGCAAAGTCATTAGTACTATCTGGTACTTGTTCTTCATTTATAGACCCTGTTTTTTGTTTATTATCTGTATCTTCATTTTCAACAGGAGTAGTTTCGTTTATTTCCGGCCAAACAATCTGTTTATTGCTAGCATGTGTAACCTGATTTTCAATTTTAGGTTCAGGATACTCATTATCAATAGCCGCAGTTACCTCAACAAATTCCTTGGCAAAGAAACCCAAAAAGCCTCCCTCTTTAAATTTTCGGGTATGTAAAATAATAGCATCTTTACCCATTTCAATCTTAACCTTAAGCATTGCTTCTTGGATATTATTGGCCACAAATCTTTTTACCCGCATCTAGATATTCACCATCCCTACCGCTTCAATGTAGATATTAACAGGAATTTCATTATAGGATAGCACAGGAATATTAGGATAATTTCGTTCAATTAGTTTGCGAAAATATAACCTTACCACCGGTGGGCATAAAACTGCTATTTGAAGTCCTAAAAGTGAAGATTGCTCAATTACTTTGGTTAATGATCGTAAAATTTGTTGAGCTTTGGAAGAATCAAGGGCCAGGAAATTCCCGTGCTCTGTTTCTTTCACACTACTTCTAATTATTTCTTCTATTTCAGGACTTAAAGTAACAACGGATAATTTATTATTTTCATCTGCATAGATATTGACAATCTGTTTACCTAAAGCCTGTCTTACATATTCTGTTAATAAATCCGGATCTTTTGTAAGTGGTGCATAATCACTTAATGTTTCCAAAATTGTCACCATATCTCTGATGGGGACTTTTTCTTTTAACAAATTGGCAATTACCTTATGTACCTCACCCAATGACAAAACTTGGGGTATCAGTCCATCAACTACTGCCGGTGCATCTTTTTTAACGTGATCAATTAAATTTTGCAAATCCTGTCTTGTTAAAACTTCTGCAGCATTATTTTTAATGAATTCAGTCAAATGAGTTGCCAGAACTGATGGTGGATCTACTACTGTATAACCGGAAATTTCGGCTTCATCTCTTTGGTCTTCTTTAATCCATATTGCTGGTAAACCAAAAGCAGGCTCCTTTGTTTCAATACCAGTAAGAGGAGCAGCCTCGCCCGGATTCATAGCTAAATAATTATCTAAAAGTAGTTCACCTTGGGCTAATGGGATACCACGCAGCTTAATTATATATTTATTGGGCTCTAACTGCATATTATCACGAATCCTAACTGGTGGCACTACTAAACCCAGTTCTAAGGCGATTTGTCGTCTAATCAATACTACTCGGTCTAACAGATCTCCCCCTTGACTTGTATCTACCAGGGGAATTAAAGCATAACCTAGTTCCAACTCCAAAGTATCAATATTTAGTAAAGAATAGACACTTTCTGGCTTTTTAATTTGCTCTACTTCTTTAGTTTCTGCTTCTTTAGCTTCGTTTTCGGCTGAAACTTGAATAGTTTTAAACATTATATAGGCTAAAAATCCACATCCAATAGCAATAAATAAAAATGGAAATGTAGGCAAACTTGGCACAAAAGCTAGAATAACCATGACTAGTGCAGTAATCCCTAATACTTTAGGATGGGCCAGGATCTGCTTTGTCAAATCTTGGCCCAGATTAGATTCGGAAGCAGCTCGCGTTACAGTTATGCCCGTGGCAGTAGACAATAATAAAGCAGGTATTTGAGATACTAATCCATCACCTACTGTAAGGAGGGTAAAGGTCTTAGCAACCTCAGAAAGAGAACCCATTTTTAATTGAAAAGTACCTACTATTATACCCCCAATAATATTAATCAGGATAATAACAATCCCAGCAATAGCGTCTCCTTTGACAAACTTACTAGCACCATCCATCGCACCATAAAAATCAGCTTGTCTTTGAATATCCAAACGGCGTTTGCGAGCTTCACTCTCACTAATTAAACCTGCATTTAAATCTGCATCAATGGCCATTTGCTTACCGGGCATAGCGTCAAGGGTAAAACGGGCCGCAACTTCGGCTACCCTTTCTGAACCTTTAGTGATAACAATAAACTGAATGACAACTAAGATAAAAAATACAATAAGTCCTACTACGGGATTGCCACCCACTACAAAGTTACCAAATTGGGCAATGACTTCTCCGGCATAACCTTCTAACAAGATTAAACGAGTTGAGGAGACATTTAAGGCTAACCTAAAAAGAGTCATTATAAGCAAAATAGAAGGAAAAACGGAGAACTCTAAAGGTTCTAAGTTATACATGGATACCAAAATGATAACCAAAGATACAGTAATATTAAAAACAATTAAAAGACTTAAGAGCCAATCGGCTAGGGGAATAATCATCATCATTACGATGGCAATGATTCCAAAGGCCACAAATAGATCACTATACTTATAAATTCTGTTAACTACTGATGTTTCTAATCCTGCCATTTATGAGCCTCCTAAGTTTTGTGCTTCAGACGATAAACAAAAGCTAATATTTCCGCTACAGCTTGAAATAAGTTCTCTGGGATTTGTTCATTAATATCAACATTAAAAAAAAGTGCCTGGGCTAAGTTTTTGTTTTCTACGGTAACCACACCATGTTTTTGGGCTATTTCTTTTATTCTTTGGGCAACTAAATCCTGTCCTTTAGCTAGAACAATAGGGGCATCCATAAATTGCGCATCATATTTTAAGGCAACTGCAAAATGAGTAGGGTTGGTAATAATAACATCTGCTTTGGGAACTTCTTGCATCATTCTGCTCATGGCCATCTGCCTTTGCCGCTCTTTGATTTTTCCTTTTACTTGGGGGTCACCTTCAATGTTTTTATATTCATCCTTAATCTCTTGTTTAGACATTTTTAAATTTGTTTCATATTCATATTTTTGATAAAGGTAATCACAAATAGCTAAAAATGTTAATAGAATGACCACTCTCCAAATAATAGCAAAAAGAACCTGACCTAAAAAACTCATAATGGATTTAACTTCCAAATCCATTAAATATGGTAAAAAATAAACTTGCTTTTTTATAACAGTATAGGCAAGGTAAGAAATCATTCCTATTTTACAAATGGACTTTAATAATTCTACTAAAGCCTTCTTAGAAAAGATTCTTTTAAATCCCTCTAAAGGATTGATTCGAGATAGTTTAATCTGTAATGTCTCTGTTGTAAATAAAAAACCTACTTGAACTAAATTAGCAACTACTCCAGTAATAAGAACTATTCCTAATAAAGGAGTCAAAACCTTAATAAAAAGGATAACCATACCCATTAATAGTGGAATAGCCGTATGGATATTTAATTCTTGGGTTCCTATCTCATACCATAAGTTGAAAATATAATTTTCCATCTGTCCTAATATTGAGGGTAAAAAAAACTTTAGCAGTAAAAATGCTACTAACAAAATAAGAACAGAATTAACCTCAGTGCTTTTTAAGACCTGACCTTTTTTCCGAGCCTCCTGACGACGTTTGGGTGTAGCTTTTTCCGTTTTTTCCCCCGCGAACAATTGTAGATTTATATAATATTTCTTCATACTAACACCTGAATAAGCCTAAAAATATCTTTAAAAGATTTTTCAAATAAACTGGTGAGGAGATATACGTAAAAAGGGATAATTAATAATAATAAAAGGATACCAGATAATATTTTTGCAGGCATACCCACTAAAAAAACATTCATTTGGGGAACGGTCCTGGAAATGATCCCCATAACAAAGTCTGTGATAAACAGAGCACCAACTAAAGGAGCTGCAAGTTTTAAAGCTATTAAAAAAAGATCCCCGGTAAGGTTAATTAATAAAGAAGCCAATCCAGGATTGGCAGTAAAACCTCCTATAGGTACTACTTGATATGAATAAAACATTGCTTCAAATAAATAGTGATGCCCATTAATTAGAAAGAAAACAAAAATTGCTAAGAGATTTTTAAAACTACCTATTATAGGTATCTGCATACCACTTTGGGGGTCCATAATATTTACGATACCAAACCCCATCTGCATATCAATACTTTGCCCAGCCAGTTGAATAGCAGAAAATAATAATTGTGCAGCAAACCCGATAACTACCCCCACCAAAAATTCACTAAATAGTATGATAAAATAAGATAAATCTATCTCAGGAATTGTAAAAGTGTTAGATACCAAAAAATATGTAAATAAACTCATGAAAAGCGTAAGGGCTATTTTTAACTGACCAGGTATATTCCGGCTATTAAAGACAGGGGCAGAAATCATAAATCCCGAAATCCTTAAAATTATTATTAAAAACAAAGGATAATAATTAAAAATCTCTAGTATATTTTCCATTTTTATTAAGACCCTAATTTAGGAATAATTTCAAAGAGACTAATAGTAAAATCAATTAAAACATTTAACATCCACGGTCCTGTGATTACTACCAGTACTAAAATCACAACTAATTTAGGTACAAAAGTGAGAGTCTGCTCTTGGATTTGGGTGGTAGCCTGAAAAATACTAATAGCTAGGCCAACCAAAATGCTTCCACTTAATAAAGGACCAGCAATTAATAAAACCGTATATACTGCTTGTTTTGCCACGTAGATGATAAAATCTTGTGTCATTTAAAAGTCTCCTTTAATAAAAACTAAAAACTCAACACGAGGGATTTAACAATTAGCTGCCAACCATCAACTAGGACAAAAAGCAAAAGCTTAAAAGGCAGAGAAATCATCATTGGTGGAACCATGAGCATCCCCATGGACATCAAAGTGCTGGCCACGACCATATCAATAACAATAAAGGGGATAAATATTAAAAAACCAATCTGAAAAGCAGTTTTTAATTCACTTATTGCAAAGGAAGGTATCAAAACATAAGTGGGTATATCTCCTTTCACCTCTGGTTTATCTAAACCTGCTAGTTCGACAAATAAGGCTAAATCAGCCTTTCTAGTATGCTCAAACATAAAATCCCTAATGGGTGCTAACGCTTTATCAAAAGCTTGTGTTTGGTCAATTGTACCATCTAGATAGGGCTGTAAGGCATTTTGATTTACATCTGCCCAAACGGGGGCCATAATAAAAAAAGTCAAAAATAAAGCTAAGCTGACTAATACCTGATTAGGGGGCATTTGTTGAGTTGCTAGAGCATGCCGAACAAATGACAAAACTACAATTATTCGTGTAAAAGATGTCATTAAAATTAAAATTGCTGGTGCTAAACTTAAAATCGTTAAAATAGCTAACAGTTGCAAACTCAAAGCAATATCCTGGGGGGAATCTGCATTTGTTATTCCTAATTCTAAGCTGGGGAAAGGTAGAGGTGCTGCAAAACCGGCAATTGGAAAAGCTAATAAGAAAATAAGAATTAAAAAAAACATCCACTTACTCTTCATAAAGTTTATCTCCTTGTTTATGCCGATTATAAAGGGTTTTAGTTTTTTTAATATGTTCCTGTAAGGTTTGTTGAAAGTCATTCCCTTTTTCCCTACGCCATAAATTAAAACTGATCTTAGCAGGTTGTTTTTTTCTTAGGGATAGCCCCCTTAGCTCATCTAATCTTTCCTGTTCTTCAATTGTTGCTAAAATATTTATTTGTTGATCAGTAATGCCTAAAACAAGCCCTTTACCCTCAATTTCAACTAAGTAAAAGCCCTTATTCGTACCTAATGGCATATAATCCAAGATTTGAATCCAGTCTCCATATTCGGTATATGGAACAGTCTTCCGTGCAAATACTCGAATACCCCAATAAGTAAGAATTAAGATCCCCACAACTGAAAAAATATACCTAATAAGTAATTTGCCCGCCTTTAAAGGCTGATTAAATTCAGGGTTTTGTTGGTCGAAAACTTCAAGGTCAAGGTTTTGGGAATTGCTTTCTGCTAAACATTCACCTGTTGTAAAAAAGAATAAAATTATTATTATTGCGGCTATTAAAAATCTCTTAAATTTATTCATAATAATGCTTTTCTCACTGCCTCCAATACTCGATCAGGCTGAAAAGGTTTAACTATAAAATCCTTTGCCCCCGCTTGAATAGCATCTATTACCATAGCTTGTTGACCCATTGCACTACACATAACAATTCGTGCAGCCCCGTTGATTTCTTTTATTTGTTTTACAGCCTGAATGCCATCCATTTCCGGCATAGTAATATCCATAGTTACTAAGTCAGGTTGTAATTCTTTATATTTTTCAACAGCTACTCGCCCATTTTCAGCTTCACCTACAACCACAAAACCATTTTTTAATAAAATATCTTTAATCATCATTCGCATAAATGCTGCATCATCCACAATTAAAATCTTATGTCCCATTTTAATTTTCCTCCCTATTGAAGATTTTTGACCCTTTCTAAAGGACTGATAATATCAGTAATTCTAACTCCAAAATTCTCTTCAATAACAACTACTTCACCTTTTGCAAAAAGTTTACCATTAACTAACATGTCGACCGGTTCACCAGCTAATTTATTCAGTTCAATTATGGAACCTGTTGAAAAATCCAAAATTTCCTTAATTGTTTTATTTGTTCGACCCAATTCAACAGAAACCTGGAGGGGAACATCCAAGATTAAGTCCAGGTTTTCTGGCATCTTGACTGGGGCCTGGGGGCTTAGTTGATCAAAGTTAACTGTCTTAACAGTCACAGAAGGTTCTTTTGCAACTTCCTTTTCTATCGGAATATCTTCATTTGGGGAAAAATTAGGATACTCCTCTACAGGAGGTTCCATATATTCCTGGGTAGGTATTAGGTTTTCAGTCTGAGAATTGTAATTTTTAAATAATTCCTCTAACATTGACTTTGCGAAATTATAGGGAATTAATTGCATTAACTCACTATCTAGTAAACCTTGGATAGTCATTTTAAAAGCAATTTTGACAATAGGTTCGGAACCCTCTTCTTCCAGACCAATGTCCTGATTTTGTAAATCAATCACATCTAATAAGGGAGGTGAAATATTGATACGTCTATCGAGAACTGTTGCCATCGAAGTCGAAGCTGAACCCATCATTTGATTCATAGCTTCACTTATAGCACTTAAATGTAGCTCAGATAATTCGTTGGAAGGGTTTTCGCCAGTACCACCCATCATTAAATCCGAAATTACCAGAGCATCATTAATATTCATAATCAAAATATTATGCCCCTTGACACCTGAAGTATATTTAACATTAATAACAACATAAGGTTTAGGATAATCCTCTTTAAGCTTTTCGCGACTGGTTAATTCAACTTTGGGAGTTGTTATTTCTACTTTTTTTCCTAAAAGTGTTGATAAAGTTGTGGCTGCAGTACCCATTGAGATATTAGCCACTTCACCTAAAGCGTCTTTTCCCATTTCAGTTATTACAGTATCATTGTTTTCTTCCACAAAATCATTACCTTTTAAAAGCGCATCAATTTCCGCCTGAGATAAAATGCCTTCACTCATTCATCTCCCTCCCCTTCCAAAACGCTAGTTATTTGAACAGCCACATGGCTACCACTTAATCCTACATTTCCTTTAAATTTAGTTCTTGTGCCGATAACTAAACTAACCTCTTCGTTTACTGATGTTTCTAAACTAATAACATCACCTTTATTTAAGTCTAATAATTCTTTTAAGCTAATAATTGTTTGTCCTAAAATCGCCGTTACGGGAACTTTGGCCTGTTTAACCTTTATTTTTAAAGACTCGAGATATTCAGTTGTTTGCTCTTTTTGAGAAGTTCCATACCAAAAACGGGCATTTAAATTATTAGCGATTGGCTCCAACATAATACAAGGCAAACAAATGTTAGCAAAACCTTGAGATTCACCTAGCTGCATTTCTAAAGTAATTAAAACAACCATTTCCGTGGGAGAAACTATCTGAATAAAACTAGGATTAGTTTCTAAACTTTCAAATTCCGGTTTTAGCTCAATTAAATTTGCCCAAGCGTCTTTAAAGTAGTCTAATAATCTCTTTATTATCTTCACAACAATAATCTGCTCTATTTCAGTTAAAGGTCGACTATTTACATTAGAGGTACCAGGACCACCAAATAATCTATCAATAATATTAAATACTAAATGAGGATTTATTTCTAAAATACCTTTTCCATCAAAAGGTAGTAACCCAAAAATATTTAAAATTGTAGGGTTAGGAATGGATCGAATAAATTCCTCATAACTTAATTGTTCTACAGAGACTACTTTTATTTGTACTCTAGTTCGAAGTTGCCCGGAAAGGTACGTGGTAATAAAGCGGCAATAATTTTCACTAATAACTTCAATGGTATTAAGTTGTTCTTTAGAGAATTTATTAGGACGTCTAAAATCGTAAACTCTAATTTTTTTCTCATTTTCCTTTTGTTTTATAGTTTCTGCATCTATTTCACCTGTTTGTAATGCATTTAACAGGGCATCGATTTCTGATTGGGATAATATTTCTGCCACCCATTCACCCCCTTAAGTTATTGATAGACAAATTTATTAAAAAAAATATTAACTATCTGACCATCTGATAAAAGGTTATTTAGGTTGTCTATTAATGACTGTTTAATTTTATTTTTCCCATCCAAAGAACCTAAATCTTCAAGTGTCTGTGCACTTAAAATTAGTATTATTTGGTCCTGAATTAAGGGTAGTTTTTTTTCCAATTCTTTTAGAACCTTCTTACTATCTACTTCTAGAGAAAATTGGGTCATTAAAAACCTTCGCCCATTAGAATTAGCAATGTTCACTGTAAACTCAGGGGTATTGTATAATGGACCAATTTGAAGCTTTGCTTGTTCTGAAGAAAAAGAAGGATTAAAATAACTTTTGCTTACAAGAAAAGAACTAGCAAAGGATACCAACAAAAATACTATTGCGATAATTATATACTTAAAATTAAATTTCTTTGTCGCAAGCGAAACGTTTTGGCTTTCTAAAGCTTTCATATATTATTTACCCCTCCTTTTAGTGAAAGGGGACATACCTCTGCATATACACTAGTTTAGGTTAGTGAAATGTTTCCTACTTATGAAAGGAGAAACACCTCTACATATCCACGTTAGTATTAGGCTCAGAGGGTTGTCCCCAACCACTGGGTTCAACCAGAGCAAGACTTTCTCTAATTATTACAATATCCACCCGTCGATTTTTTTTCCTACTTTCTTCATCCACATTAGGAACGATAGGATGATATTCACCATAACCCACTGCTGACAAACTTTGCGGGCTTAGGCCATGTTCCAGCAAGTATCTTAAAACATTGGTAGCTCGAGTAGTTGATAACTCCCAATTTGAAGGAAACTGAACCGTATTTATTGGTAAATCATCGGTATGACCTTCAATTCGAATATTATTTCGTATCGAATAAAGAATTTGACTTACATTATCTAAAACTTCTTTAGCTTCAGATTTTAAATGGGCTTTACCTTTATCAAATAACACACTATCCTCAAAACGAATAATTACTCCCCGTTGGTCAATTGTAACTATAATTCTTTGATCAATTTCTTTTAATAGCTCACTCAATGAGGTTTTTAAATTTTCCAACTCGGCTTTTTCTTGTTGTAAACGTTCTAAATCAATTAACTCCTCCTCGGTAATTTTACGATCATTAATATTATCATCTGGTTTACCTTGGCCTACCAATTCAATATCATTTAAAGAATTACCACCATTCATAACTCCTAAGGAGCCCTTTACAGAAGATACCACCTGTTTCCATTTTAGTACATCTAAGGACGAATATGAATACAAAAGTATAAAGAATGTCAAAATAAGTGTAATCATGTCGCCATAGGTGATCATCCATAATGGAGCACCTCTTGGGCTCTCATCACATTTTCTCCTTCTTATCATCAAACGTCACCATCATCTTTTTGATCGAGTTTTTTTCGGTCCATAGGGTTTAAAAAGGATTTCATTTTTTCAGCTACAATCCTGGGGTTTTCTCCTGCCTGAATGGAAAGAATTCCTTCCAACATTAATTCTTTATTCAAAATTTCTTCATAACTACGTAATTTTAGTTTTCCGGCAATAGGTAAAAAAAACAAATTAGCAAGCAGGGATCCATAAAAGGTTGTAATTAAGGCTACTGCCATTCCAGGACCAATAGATGATGGATCCTCTAAATTTCTAAGCATTAAAATTAGACCTATTAGAGTCCCCAGCATCCCGAATGCCGGGGCACTTGCCCCCATATTTTCAAAGATTTGAGCACCTTGTTTATGTCTTTCGGTTACAAAATTCAATTCTGTTTCCAGGATGTTTCGAACCAATTCGGGGTCGGTTCCATCTACGATCAATTCGATACCTTTTTTCAAAAATGGCTCATTAAGTACTTCCGCCTCAGCTTCTAAAGCCAAAAGTCCTTCCCTTCTTGCTTTTTCTGCAAAGGCTACCAAGGTACCGATAGTATCACCAGGTGAGCTTGTATTATTTTTAAAAGCAATACGTAATACTTTTATGGATCCAACAACTTGCGCTAAGGGAAAATTAATCAAGGTAGCAGCAAAAGTACCACCCAAAACAATAAATAATGAGGAAAGACTCCAAAAAGCACTTAAGCTTCCTTCAATAAGAATGGAGCCAATCATTAACACTATCCCAAAAACTATGCCTACTATTGTAGCAATATCCAATATTTCACCCCTCTTTTTCCTTGCCTAACCTAATGGAAAGTTAATTTCACGGCGAAATTCTTTTATTCTTTCGATAATTTCCCCAGGTTTCTCCATTACTACAAATTTTTTACCAGTAGTTAAAGTAATTACTGTATCAGGATTATCTTCCATACATTCAATCAAGTCACTATTTATATAAAATTCTTTACCTTGAAACCGAGTAACCATAATCATAATTATCCCCTCCCATATTCGAGAAAATAGGGGGATATCCCCCTACCCCAAACTTATCCGATGACTACCAGCCGTAAACTCCCATCTTTTATCTGGGAAAGGGGTCACACCTCTATTAAGAGTTTCATTTTAGGTCGGAGGAATATCCCCAACGAACGGGAGATTACGGCTGCTATGTCTCTAGATAAGTCAACTAAACTTCAGATAAACTCAAAACTCTTCTGAAGTAAGTTTCCTTTATCTGCGGAGATTAACCAATTCTTGTAGCATTTCATCTGATGTAGTAATAATCCGAGAATTTGCCTGGAACCCTCTTTGGGTAATGATCATATCGACAAACTCCTGGGATAAATCCACATTTGACATTTCTAAGGTTTCCGGTTTAATAACACCTCGATCAGCGGTACCTGCAGTTCCGACCTGGGCAGAACCAGAGTTCTTTGACTCGGTAAACAAGGTATTGCCTACCTTCATTAATCCACTAGGATTCCTAAAAGTTGCAATAGCTACTTGAGCTAATTCTATGTTTTGGCCATTTGAATATGTGCCTACTATTTTACCAACAGTATCAACACTGATGCTTTCCAAATTGCCTGGTTCGAAACCATCTTGACTTAGCCCTAAAGCTGTAGTATCCATGGCTACCTGGGTAAGCCCCGCAAAATCTATTTGGATTTCTAAAGGTTCTAGCGAATTTCCAAAATCAAAACGAACTCTTAGGTTATCACCTTTTATTATTTCACCTGCTTGGCTAAACTCGATTTCATGATTAAATTCCGTATTTAGAGGTTGTGATGGAGAAGATTTTAACTGAATCATTTGCCCATCGATTGTTACATTGGCAAGCCATTTATTATCAGCACTTTTGTAATATAAAACACTTGCTTCATGGCTATTACCTTGACTATCAAAAACTGAAATAGTTGTTTGATGATCTGCCTTATGAAAACTGATAGTGGGATCTGTTGTTAAAATATTATTAGAACCAGCAACTTCTTCTATTACATTAATGCCAGAACTATCTAATGGTAAAAATGAAATATCCATTGGAGATAAATCGGTTTCTCCAATTCCATCACCGGAAAAAACCACTTCAAAATATCCTTGTTCTTGATTAAAAGCTACATTGATAACAGCCCCATCCCCAAGATTAAGATTGTTGAGAGCATTTTTAATGTTTTCTACTGTTTCATCGGAACTAGCACCTACCAAAATTGGTTGTGTCTTTTGACCATTAAAATCCAATATAAAAGCATGACCTTCCGGTAAAGAATCCAAATTTACTGCCTGTACTTCATTAATTCCTATATCAC
>JBMNUR010000046.1:0-13619 GCA_050946395.1 Peptococcales bacterium | reverse complement strand
GGTAAATAACTATCAGTCAAGGAGTTAACGTAGATTAATTGAGCCCCTTGCCTCTCTAATGCCTCAAGATTTTCCGGATAATAAAAACTAAAAACTTTATCTCGGATAACTCCAAGCTTTACTTTTGTACTAATTTCTTCCGGCATAGAATTAGAAACTATATTTGGTAGCTCCGGAGCATTTTGGGCTATTTCTACTATCTTATAAATATCGACATTTTCCTGAACAAGGCGGCCTAGATTTTCCACGCGATTCACTAACTCGTCTTTTTCATTGGCGGGAATTAACCCTAAATGTCGGTCAGGAATTTCAATATCATTAGATTTAGGTAATATACCTACTACGGGAACTTGACAGTATTTTTGAATAGCAGCTGTTAATATATTCTCATGGCGCGAACGTGCTACATTATTTAAAATGACACCGCCAATTGTAATTCTTGGATCAAAGTTGACTACACCATTCACTAAAGCTGCAACACTTCGTGTCATTCTTTGGCAGTTAACAACTAAAATAACTGGAGCTTGAATCATATAGGCAACCTCAGCGGTACTGCCACTTCCCTCCAAGTCTAGCCCATCAAATAAACCCATAGCTCCTTCAATTACACTAATTTCTTTATCTAAAGAGTTAGTGATGAAAGACTTGAGAAGAGTATCCCTGTCCATCATAAAAGCATCCAGGTTACGACATTCCTTACCTGAGGCGTAGCTAAGCCAACTAGGATCAATGTAGTCAGGTCCCTTTTTAAAAGGTTGCACATTTATACCCTTTTCTTTCAAAGCCTGCAAAAAACCTAAGGTAAATGTCGTCTTCCCAGAGCGCCCTTGGCAAGCTCCTACAACTAGGCGAGGTATTTTTGACATTAGAAACCCCCCAATTTTCGTGCATGTGAAATATGGCGCTATTTTGACCTGCTTTATTTCCTTCGCTTTAACTATAACAGAAAATTTATGGATTTTAAATAAGTGTATTTTATTAAATATATTGCGACTAGCACATTTTCCAGGTTCAGTTGATATTTAAACCTCTTAATAAGTTCCAGCATACAATATATTAGATCGGCAAAATAAAAAAGGGGGGGATAAAATGCATTATTCAAACAATCATGTTCATTCGTTCTTTTTTCCGACTACAATCAACGACGAACATTTACATTATATAAGAGCCTATACCATGCCTGCATCAGGAGGACTTGATAATCATGTCCATAGATACTATGGTACCACCACATATAATAACGGCCATACACATAATTATAATGGTGTAACCGGACCTGCGTTACCACTTCCTGGTAGGGGACACTATCATATGTTACAAGGTGGAACAACCTTTGATCACGGCCACCGACATTTTTATGAGGGTAGAACCGGTGGAAATATAAGAGTGTAATTAAGCAGAAAGTCGGAAAGGGGAAAGTTGGAAGGCAATCTTCCAACTTTCTAACTTTCCAACTTTCCAACTTTTTACCCTACAACAATATTTACAAGTTTATTTGGTATAACTACTACCTTCTTAATATCCTTACCTTTAATGTATTCATTAACTTTAGGCTGGGACATCACTATTTCTTCAACTTCTTTTTTATCCATATCTACTGGAATAGTAATTTTATCCCTTACTTTTCCATTAATTTGAACTACAACAGTAATCTCATCAACAGCTAAGGCTTCCTGGATAAAACCAGGCCATTTTTCTAGGTGGACACTCCTTTCATTCCCAAGAGAATACCAAAGTTCCTCGGTAATATGAGGTGAAAAGGGAGCTAATAGTAAAATTAAGCTTTCTAGTGCCTCCTTCACTACCAACATATTTGTGCCTTGCTCTTTATCTTTATAATTATATAAACCGTTAACCAGTTCCATAATTGCGCTAATGGCTGTATTGAAATTAAAACGGTCGGCAATATCTTCGGTAACCTTTTTAATTGTTGCATGAGTGAGACGCCGTAAATTTCTATCAGCACCCTCCAGTACCCCAATCTCTCCTTCTACATTTCTAATATCCTCAGAGTATGCCGCAACTATCCGCCATACTCTATTTAAAAAACGATAACATCCTTCTACAGCTTGGTCATTCCATTCTAGGTCCCTTTCCGGTGGAGCCGCAAAAAGAATAAACATTCTTGCAGTATCAGCCCCATATTTATGAATGATTTCTTCAGGGCTTACTACATTACCCTTGGATTTGGACATTTTTGCTCCGTCTTTTAGAACCATTCCTTGAGTTAAAAGATTAGTAAAAGGCTCGTCTACACTTACCAAATTTAAATCTTTTAAAACCTTAGTAAAGAATCGCGCATACATTAAGTGTAAAATTGCGTGCTCTACACCACCAATATATTGATCAACTGCCATCCAATAGTCAGTTTTTTCTTTATTAAAGGCTTCTTCGCTATTTTGGGAATCACAAAACCGTAAGAAATACCAGCTGGAACAAACAAAAGTGTCCATAGTATCAGTTTCCCGTTTAGCAGCCTTACCACACTTAGGACAAGTGGTGTTAACAAATTCCGGTGAATATTTTAACGGAGATTCCCCTGTAGGTTTAAACTCTACATCTTCCGGAAGATATACTGGTAAATCTTTTTCCGGCACCGGTACAACGCCACAATCATCACAGTATATAATAGGAATTGGTGTCCCCCAATATCTTTGCCTAGAAATTAACCAATCCCGCAGGCGATAGTTAATTTGTCTGTTACCACAGTTATTTGCTTCCAAAAAGTCGACAATTTTCTTCATTCCCTCCCGATTGGGAAGCCCGGAAAAATCTCCGGAATTAACCATAATACCATCCTCGGTAAAGGCCTCTTCCATTTTCTCTAATTTTAGCTCTTTGCCTTCCGGTTGAATGACAATTCTAATATTTAAATTATATTTTTTGGCAAATTTAAAGTCCCGCTCATCATGAGCAGGAACACCCATAACAGCTCCCGTACCGTAATCCAATAACACATAGTTACCAATTAAAATAGGAACTGCTTCACCATTTAAAGGGTTAACCGCATGGGCACCAATGAAAAGTCCTTCTTTTTCCAGCTCATTAGAAGTCCGGTCAACTTCACTTAGCTTTTGGACATTTTTAATAAATTCTTGGACCTTGGGTTCATATTCCGTACCCTTAGTAAGTTTTTCAACTATTGGATGTTCGGGAGCCAATACCATATAAGTAACACCAAAAATTGTATCATGCCGAGTAGTAAATACTTCTAAAGGATCCCCTGTTTCTTTTACTGTAAATCTAATTTTTGCACCTTCACTGCGGCCAATCCAGTTTTCTTGCATGATTTTCACTTTATCGGGCCAACCAGCCAGTTTTTCCAAGTCATCCAAAAGTCGATCTGCATAAGCCGTAGTTTTAAAGAACCACTGCTCTAAAGCCTTCTTTTCTACTCTACTATCGCAACGCTCGCAGGCTTCTTCTACAACCTGTTCATTGGCTAAAACTGTTTGACAAGATGGACACCAATTTACTGTAGCTTTCTTTTTATAGGCTAGACCTTCTTTATAAAATTGTAAGAATAACCATTGATTCCATTTATAATAATCAGGATGGCAAGAAGCTACTTCCCGATCCCAGTCATAACTAATCCCCATAGATCTTAGCTGTTCTCTCATATTAGCGATGTTCTCCCAAGTCCATTTTGCAGGAGCTACACCATGCTTTATAGCGGCATTTTCAGCTGGAAGACCAAAAGAATCCCAACCCATAGGGTGTAGAACATTAAAGCCTTGCATCATTTTAAAGCGGGCGACCACGTCACCTATAGAGTAGTTTCTTACATGGCCCATATGAAGATTACCAGAAGGATAAGGAAACATCTCTAAACAGTAGTATTTGGGTTTTTCTTTATCTTCTATGACTTTATAAATATTATCTTCTGCCCACTTTTTTTGCCATTTTTCTTCAATAGCTGAAAAATTATAGCGTTCATCCATATGTTAAATAAACCTCCTTGTTTAGTTACTAGTGATTAATAACTGGTGATTGGTATAAAAATACCTCTCATCCCATAATTGGGACGAGAGGTTATCTCGCGGTACCACCCAAGTTGATAGCTAAAAAGCCACCCTCTTTCAGTGCTAATAACGGTAGCAAACCGATGTAGGTTACTTAGTTTCACCTACACAACTCAAGGATGAGTTCAATCGTTTAATCTTATTGTCTCACACCAGCCGACAACTCTCTTAAAAGCCAAACGACCTACTACTTCCTATCATAGGGTTAGATCAATGTTTATTTACTTGAAATTATATATAAAAATTAATACCCCGTCAACTATTGTCAAAAGTTCTCCTAACAACAATTATTTAAAACTATTTTGTTTGAAATATTGACGAAATATTGATTTAATATGATATTTTATGTTATACTCTAAGCTAACCTAATTAGTGTAATAATTAAATAACTGCTGAATCATTTTGGAGCGGGGGAACCAATTTTTGGGGTGAATCTAATTTAGAAGGGGCGGCTACCCCTAACCCGACAGCTAACCTCGTAAGCACTAGGCCACAATAGTCATGTTTAAATAACATGAAAATTTTGTGGCCTTATTAGTTCATAGCCCCTCTTCATCCCATATCCCAAATTCCGAATCAGGTCCAGTAATGTGAACATTTTTGAGTTCTTTCAAATAATCGTCAATTATTTGAACCTGCATAGTTTCCTGATTGTTCATAAACCTAAAAACACCATTGTTAAAATCCGTACCGGTTTCCTTGAAGAAAATACCTTCATAGACAACATCCTTGGTATGATTGAAGCTAAGGCGATAGGTATCCCCATCTTGAACTAAATATGCACGTACCCCTTTTTCAAAATATTCATCCCCAGTTTCCAAATATCGTGGTACGGAAACAATGTGAAGGTCAGTAAAGGGTATTTCCCGTAATATAACATTAATGATAGATCCCTTGGTAATTTCCTGCCAACGGCTTTGGGCGGTTTGACCAATAATAATCTGGGTAATATTTTTTTCGCGGGCTATTTGGCCAATAACTTTTGTAACCGGCAATTTTTCGTTATCTTTAATTATGAATTCTTCTGCACCAAGCTCCTCGGCAATCTGCTTCCACCTTGCAATATAATCAGACTTCTCTGCATCAAACTCCTCAAGGGGTAGCGGATCGATGGTTAAAATATACAAGGGACAATCAAGCATACTTGCAAGTCTGCTTCCTCTACGTATTAGCCGTTCACCATTAGGACCATAATATACACAAACAAGGATTCTCTCATCCATGTTTGTTTTACTAATTTTCATAACCGCACCTCCAAGTAGATCTTCGGTATTGCCTAGTTCTTATATACATAGGAAATATTATTCTTAATTTATTATAATAAAACATTCGAGTTAAATTTTCAATTAGGATACGCATTTAAGCTTTTTAATTTTGAAGGGAGGTTTTTTCATAATTGAATCTAATCATTTTTCTGCCATTTTTATATGCATTTTTTGTTCCGTTTATTTTTAAGCATTTTCCGCGGCACCATACAGGATGGTTTGTTCTACCTATACCCATCGTGTTATTTGTATATAATGCAAATCACATCTCACTTGTAGCCGAAGCAAACACTATTAGACACTCAATACCCTGGATTCCCTCCTTGGGAATAAACTACACTACATATATAGATGGCCTTGCATTATTATTTGGGTTGCTCATTTCAGGGATAGGTTCTCTAGTTATTATATATTCTATCTATTATTTGTCAAAAGAGCGCGAAGAATTGGATAGATTTTATGTATATTTATTATTATTTATGGGTGCCATGCTAGGGTTAGTTTTTTCGGATAATTTACTTGTATTGTACTTGTTTTGGGAACTAACCAGCATCTCTTCCTTTTTATTAATTGCTTACTGGTATCAAAGAAAAGGCTCTCGCTATGGTGCACAAAAGGCACTATTGATTACCATATTTGGAGGATTTGCTATGTTTGCAGGCTTTCTTTTGCTTGCAAATATTACAGATACCTTTAGTATTAGAGAAATGATTCTCCAGACCGACAAAATAACAAGGGATTCTCTATTTATACCATCCATGATTTTAATCCTATTAGGGGCCTTTACCAAGTCGGCTCAGTTTCCTTTTCATATCTGGCTGCCTGACGCTATGGAAGCGCCCACACCAATTAGTGCATATCTTCATTCAGCAACAATGGTCAAAGCAGGAATTTATATTATTGCCCGCCTTACCCCTATTTTTGGTGGAAATATGGAATGGTTTTGGATAATTTCCGCAGTAGGGCTTATTACCTTATTTTGGGGTTCATTTTCAGCTGTCAAACAAGTGGATTTAAAGGCCACACTAGCTTTTTCTACCGTTAGTCAGTTGGGAATGATTATGTGCCTCTTAGGTTTGGGTTCGGTAGCGTTGTATTATGGTCCCAGCGAAGATGGGATTCTATATGCTACTGCTATCCTAGCGGCTATATTTCATCTAGTTAATCATTCTACTTTTAAAGGCTGTTTATTTATGGTAGTAGGTATTATTGACCACGAAACCGGAACTCGTGATATCCGAAAGCTAGGCGGCCTCATGAATTTGATGCCTATTACCTTTTCCTTGGCTATCATTGGAAGTTTTTCCATGGCCGGCCTTCCTCCATTTAATGGCTTTCTGAGTAAAGAATTGTTCTTTACAGGGATACTAAATGCTTCCCGACTGGAAATTTTTCATATGGAAACATGGGGATTTCTTTTTCCTTTTGTAGCCTGGATAGCTAGTATTTTTACCTTTATCTACTGTATGATCATTGTTTTTAAAACATTTATCGGAAATCATCGAATCCAAAAGACAGATAGAAAAATCCATGAAGCACCCTGGGGCATGTTATTACCACCTGCAGTACTTGCCTCACTGGTTATCCTTTTTTTCTTTTTCCCCAATGTTCTAGCCCAATACCTGCTCATGCCAGCAATAGCATCCATTTTGCCCGGCTTGGTAACGGTAGGCTTGGAGTTTGGGCCTATTGTGGCCTGGCATGGTTTAAATCCCGAATTAATGATGACTATTGGAGTTGTTGGATTTGGTATTCTCCTTTATATTAATCTAAAAAAATGGTCGTGGCTTTATAATCACTTACCCCAACGTTTTACCTTGAATTTTATCTATGATAGCCTCCTGGTAAAAATAGAAAAGTTTTCTACCAAGATAACTAGTAGGTATATGACTGGATTTATTCGTGACTACCTCCTTTATATTTTTGCTTTCTTTGTTATTGTACCTGCTGCGGTAATGTTAATATTAAACAGCTTTAGCCTTAAGCCTGTTGCCAATAATCCTATAAGCATTTATGAATTTATTTTAGCTATTGTTATGGTTTTCGCTGCCTTAATGGTTTTATTGGCCAGAACCAAACTGTTTGCCATTATACATTTAGGAATAATGGGTTATATTGTAGCCATGTTTTTTGTTATTTTTAGAGCCCCGGATTTGGCCTTGACTCAACTAGTTGTGGAAACTGTAACTACAGTCCTGTTTTTACTATGTTTCTATTTCCTCCCAGACTTTAAAAAAGAGAAGGAAGAACCACGTTTTAAAACAACAAATATGATAGTAGCACTAGGAGTTGGTTTTATTGTGACCACCTTAGCTATATCTGCTCAAGGAAATCGTTTATTTGAGCCTATCTCCTGGTTTTTTGAAAACTCCTATGAATTAGCAGGGGCCAAAAACATTGTCAATGCCATACTTGTGGATTTTCGTGGATTTGATACAATGCTGGAAATCCTTGTTTTCTGCATTGCCGGAATAGGCGTCTATACACTAATTAAGCTATGTATTGCAGGAGGGAAACGTAATGAGACCAAATAATGTAATTTTACAAACTGTAACAAGGATTGCTACCTTTATTATTTTAACCTTTTCAGTATATCTATTCTTAGCAGGACACCATAATCCCGGAGGGGGTTTTATAGGTGGATTAATGGTTGCCTCGGCCATCACCTTACTACTTCTAGCTTTTGATATTAAAACAGTACAAGCGGGATTGCCCATAGATTATAAAGTTCTGGCAGTTTTAGGTGTATTTATTGCAGTTGCGACAGGAATGGGTTCTTTAATATTTGGTAAACCTTTTTTAAATCATACCTTTGGAAGCTTTAACCTCCCAATTTTTGGGGAGACAGAGCTGGCTACAGCCGTTATCTTTGATGTGGGAGTAGCGTTAGCTGTTTTGGGAACGGCCCTATCAATTATTTATACGATTAGTGAGGACATATGCCTATGGAGACGCTAATGGCCGTAGTCATCGGTATTCTTTTTACAATAGGTGTATACCTTCTACTTTCCAAAAGCCTACTAAAGATAATTCTAGGTTTATCGGTTATTGCCCACGGTACCCACCTTTTGATAATTACCATGGGTGGATTGAAAACAGGTGGGGCCCCTTTATTAGGGGGAAGGGATGTTTCCTTTACGGATCCCCTTCCCCAAGCACTAATTTTAACCGCAATTGTAATTAACTTTGCAATGACTGCTTTTTTATTGGTACTTGCTTATCGGACTTATTCAACATTAGGCACAGAAAACATGGATCAATTGAGAGGTATTAATGATGAATAATCTTATTGTTTTTCCATTACTCATACCCTTATTAGCGGGACTTTTAATGGCACTTTTCAGGAAAAATATATTGTTCCAAAGATGGTTAAGTGTTTTTTCATTTAGTTTAACTTGCCTTGTCTCTGTTTTTCTTATTCAGCAGGTATCTAATGGGGGAATTCAAATTTTAGAAGTGGGCGGATGGTATGCCCCCTTTGGAATCGTACTGGTTGTGGATATGCTTTCAGCGCTTCTTATATTGACTACTGCTTTTGTTAGTATTACCTGTATTTTGTATGCATTTAAATCTATTGGTAAGGAACGAGAGCAATTTTATTTTTATCCATTATTTCAGTTTTTGATTACAGGAGTAAACGGTTCATTTTTAACAGGGGACTTATTTAATCTTTTCGTCTGTTTTGAGGTAATGCTTCTTTCTTCTTATGTATTGCTATCATTAGGAGGAACGAAAGTTCAATTTAGGGAAACTATAAAATATGTACTCATCAACACCCTGTCATCAACCCTCTTTCTCCTGGCAATAGCTTATTTATACGCAACTGTCGGAACCCTAAATATGGCCCATCTTTCTGTGCGCATTGCCGAAGCAGGACAGACAGGTTTTATAACTACTATTGCAGTACTCTTTTTAATAGTTTTTAGTTTAAAAGCAGCCCTTTTTCTTTACTTCTGGCTTCCAGGCTCTTATAGTGCTGCACCCACAGCTATTGCGGCTATCTTTGGTGCTCTCTTAACAAAAGTGGGTATTTATGCAATTTTTCGGATGTTTACTTTGGTTTTCTACCATCAGCCAGAGATTACTCATACCATAATGGGCATACTAGCCGGCTTGACTATGCTTTTAGGAGGAATTGGCGCAATAGCCTATTGGGATATTCGTAAGATATTAGCTTATAACGTAATTATTGGTGTAGGCTTTATTGTCTTTGGCCTGGCCATTTTTACCACTAAAGCATTAATAGGTGCCATTTTCTATTTAATTCATGACATGGTCATGAAAGCTCTATTATTTCTTCTAGGCGGGACCATGATTAGTATTGTCGGAACAAGTAAATTAAAGGAAATGAGCGGCCTAATTCGCAACCATCCACTGTTAGGCTGGATGTTTTTTATAACTGCTTTTTCCCTGGCAGGGGTCCCTCCCTTGAGTGGGTTTGTAGGTAAAGTTTTAATAGTTCAAGAAGGGTTAGCAAAAGGTGGAGTCACTACCGGCTTTTATTTTCTAGCTGCAATTGGCTTAATCTCAAGTTTAATGGTTATCTATTCACTAATGAAGATCTTTATTAATGGTTTTTGGGGAGAAACTTTCCTTAGCCAAGATATGGAGAAAGTAACTACAAAAGGACTACTTCTTCCCTGTGTACTTTTGACTGTTACAGGTATTTTTTTAGGAGTTGGTGCAGAAGTTTTCTATCCTTTTATAGAACAGGCTGCGTCAAATTTGATGGACCCTAGTTTTTATATTGAAGCAGTTTTACGTGAGGTGGTTTAATTGTCCAACCAGCTTTTGATAAATATCTTTATCGCATTTTTATGGATGCTGCTCCAAGATAGATGGGGCATCTTACATTTCCTAACTGGTTATATAGTAGGGATGATCCTAGTTTTCATAATGAGACGCTTTTTTAAAACACCTTTTTATCTTCAAAAGCTTTACGCCATAGGTAAGTTATTGCTTGTATTTATTAAGGAACTTATACTTTCCAGTATTTTTGTTATTCGATATGTGGTTAGTCCACGGATGACTTTTACACCCGGTATTTTTTCGCTAAAAACAAAACTGAAAGGGGATTTGGAAATTACGGTTATCTCTCTACTTATTACCCTGACACCAGGTTCTGTTGTAATTGAAGTATCACCAGATGGTAGATTTCTTTATGTACATGCTATGCATATGACTGAAACTGAAAATTCGGTTTTAAAGACTCTCCATGCCTTTGAAAACGCTATTATGGAGGTAACTCGTAATGTTTGAAATTATCTTGATTATCTCATTAGTTTTATTTGCTATTTCCATTGCATTTTTTCTGTATAGAGCTATCAAGGGCCCATCTATGCCGGACCGTATCATTGCTATGGATGCCATTGGCGTTAACCTTCTAGCTATAATGGCCATTTTATCTATCCAATTAAAAACCTATGCCTTTTTTGACGTAATCCTTTTATTTGGAATTTTATCTTTCGTCGGTACGGTTGCTTTTTGTAAGTTTATTGAAAGGGGTGTTTTAGTTGACTATGAGCGGGACAGGTGAAATATTGGCAGGTAGTCTAATAATATTAGGAGCTATTGTATCTTTTTTAAGTGCTTTTGGGACAGTACGTTTTCCTGATGTTTACACAAGATCACATGCTGCTTCTAAAAGTAGCGCATTAGGAGTTCTTTGTGTTTTGCTGGGTGCCTTCTTTTACTTTGGGTTTGCAGACGGCTTTCTTAGTATTCGTTTGATTTTAGGAATTTTCTTTGTATTTTTAACTGCTCCGGTCTCAGCACATGTAGCATGTCGCGCTGCATATCGGTGTGGGGTGAAGCTTTCTGAAAAAAGTTGCCGGGATGACCTAAAGAAAGTTTTGTCCGATGACTAGCAGCCGTACAGGCCAACTATTTCATCAATATATCTAACATTTTTTGTGTATTATTTAAAAAGTTCCGCATTATTTGATAATGTTCTGTTTCATAATATCTGACAATTTGAAAACCCCGTTTAATTTCATAAATAAGAGCATCCGGATATGCCATTATAATTGGTGAATGAGTTGCAATAATAAACTGGCTCCCTTGCTCCACCAACTCATGTAGTCTAGAAATCATTGTCATCTGTCTCATTGGAGATAGGGCAGCTTCGGGTTCATCTAATATATAAATACTCTTTTCTGTAAACTTATTAATTAATAATGAAAGAAATGATTCTCCATGAGATTGTTGATGCAATGACTTTCCTCCATAGCAATCAATAATCTTCGGTCCTATTCCCTCCTTATCTAATTCATCAATATTTGTAGCCAAATTATAAAAGCTTTCTGCCCGGAGAAAAAATCCGTCCTTTGGTCTCTTTACTCCTTTTACTATTCGGATATAATTATGCAGATTAGAGTGTGTATCCATAGAGGAAAAATTAAAGTTTTTTGTTCCCCCTTCAGGATTAAAGCCATATGCTGTGGCAATAGCTTCCAAAATAGTTGACTTTCCAGTTCCATTTTCTCCAATAAGAAAAGTAACCTTAGGGTGAAATTTAATTTCAAACAAACTACTAACAGCCTCCAGGGAAAATGGATATTCAGAAAAAGAAGGAACTCTTTCACGTTGTAATTCTACACTTCTAATATATTGGTTTATATTTTCATGTTCCATAGATACTTTCCTTTCTTTAATAGGCCTTACCCTTAAGTGTATCACCTTTAGCCCTCTAGATATACACTCTACCAAAAATTGCTTTATTATTGTATAATTTAAAGATAAATAAAACAACAGATAATTGGAGGGAGTATATGTTTTCAACAGTAAATGAAGTCCAGGATTTTTGCAAGAAAAATGATATCCAAATGATAGACTTTAAAATGATTGATATTTTTGGCCGGTGGCGTCACGTAACTATCCCGGTTGAAAGATTCAATGATGATGTGATGAAATATGGTATTGGTTTTGATGGCTCAAACTATGGCTACGCCCCGGTTGAAAAAAGTGATATGGTATTTATCCCAGATTTATCTAGTTCTCATATTGACCCATTTGTAGATATCCCCACTCTTACCATGATTGGAGATGTACGTATTATTGATTCAGATGGGAATAAGCCTTTTGATCAATATCCAAGAAACGTAGCTCTTCGAGCTGAGGAATATATGCGGGAAAGAAAAATAGCGGATTCTATACTCATAGGTCCTGAATTTGAGTTTCATGTTCTCGAACATGTAAGCTATGAATGCAAACCGAATATGGTTTCTTTCAAGCTAGATACAACCCAAGCAGAGTGGAACAGCGGACTTAACAATTATAACAATTTAGGTTACCATGTTCCCATCAAAGGTGGTTATCATATTACACCACCTCATGATACAACCTATGGACTACGCGGCAGAATGTGTCTCCTCCTTGAAGATTGGGGGGTTAAAGTGAAATATCACCATCATGAAGTAGGGGGCCCCGGTCAGCTTGAAATAGAGGTTGAACTTGGTCATTTAACGGAAATGGCTGATAAAACCATGATAATCAAATATGTTATCAAAAATGCTGCAATCGCGGAAAATAAGACAGCTACTTTTATGCCCAAACCATTTTTTGGAGAAGCAGGAAATGGAATGCATGTACATATGCTCTTAATGAAGGAAGGCAAACCCATTTTCTATGATGAAAAAGGATATTCCGGACTAAGCCAGGAAGCTCACTGGTTCATAGGCGGACTTTTAAAACATGCCAAATCCCTTTGTGCTTTGACTAATCCTTCCACAAATTCATTTAAAAGACTTGTACCCGGTTTCGAAGCACCGGTTACCATAGGTTATGCTACTTCCAATAGAAGTGCTGTAATTCGCATTCCAGCCTATGCAAAATCCCCGGAAACGAAGCGTTTTGAAATAAGAAATCCGGACGCAACCTGCAATCCCTATTATGCATACGCTGCTATTCTAATGGCTGGTATCGATGGCATTATCAATAAAATAGACCCCCATGAAAATGGTTGGGGCCCATTTGATTTTAATCTTTTTAATCTTTCTGAGGAAGAGAAGAAGAAGCTAACTTCCTTACCTAGATCTCTAGATGAAGCACTTGATGCTTTGGAAAAAGACCATGAATACTTAACCCGTGGTGGAGTCTTCCCGCAAAAATTATTGGATACATGGATTAAAAATAAGCGGGCTGAGGCAGAATCAATTAATAGAATCCCTCATCCAGCCGAGTTTGCTCACTATTATGACCTATAATAATCGAGTAGGAGGTAATTAATTATTTTAATTACCGTCCTCTCACACCACCGTACGTACCGTTCGGTATACGGCGGTTCATTAAGAATTATGCATTAGTTGATATCTTCTAGATATGCTTTTGTATC
>JBMNUR010000045.1:0-13869 GCA_050946395.1 Peptococcales bacterium | reverse complement strand
TAATCACTTTAACTTGAGGAAATTTCTCTTTGACAAAGGTAATGATAGAGGGGATTTCCTGCATAGTAGTAGTCATCAATGCACTCAAAGCCAAAATCTGGGCATCGCTCTCTTCTACTGCTTTTAGAAATTCTTCTTTAGGAACATTTTTGCCTAAATCAACTACCTCATACCCATGATTTTTAAGCATTACTGCCACCATGTTTTTCCCAATATCATGGACATCACCTTTTACTGTACCGATGACAATAGTTGCCTTTTTCACTGTTTGGGCCTGTTCTTTTAGCCGTTCCTCCAAAATATCAAAGGCTTTTTGGGCTGTTTCCGCACTTAACATCAGTTGGGGTAAAAAATACTCTCCAGTTTCAAATTTTTTCCCAACAATATTTAAACCAGGTATTAGCCCTTCATTTATTATTTGTAGAGGTTGGAAGTCTTGAGCTAACAATTCATTAATAATTTCCCCTATACCTTGGGAACCTCTAACGATCATTTTGTTGACTAGGTCTAAAGAAGCTTTTTCCTCAGAAACTAAAGGTGCCTGAGCCTTGGCTTCCATACTATTAAAATAAAGATAGTTGGCAGCTCTTACATCCCGCCCCGCCAAAAGGGAAGCACTTTGCCAGGTATCTAGCATATTATCATCCAGGGGGTTAATGATAGCTAAATCAAGTCCATTTAGAATGGCCATGGCTAAAAAGGCTGCATTAATTTTCCCCCTATTGGGCAGACCATGAGAAACATTACTAACACCTAAAATAGTATTAACCCCTAGCTTTTCTTTGACTAATTTAATAGCTTTTAAAGTTTCACTAGGTGCCTTATCATCAGTACCTACAGTCATAACAAGACAATCAATATAAATATTTTCCCGAGCAATACCAATTTCTTCGCATTTTTTAACTATCTTTTCGGCAATTTTCAATCGTTCTTCACCAGTAGCTGGTATTCCCTGTTCATCCAAAGTTAATCCGATCACACTGGCACCAAAACGTTTAATTACCGGTAATATCTTTTCTAAAGCAGCCTCCTCACCATTTACAGAGTTGACTAGGGCCTTGCCCTGATAAGTTTCTAATGCTGCTTCAATAACTAAAGGGTTAGTAGAATCAATTACCAAGGGAGTAGTGATATTTTGCTGTAAAAGATTGACCACATTTCTCATTATAGTAGGCTCATCTATTCCATAGGTGCCCACATTGACATCCAAAAGATGGGCACCTTTCTCTACTTGAGCTTGAGCTTCTTTTTGGATAATACCTAGTTCACCTTGCCTTAAAGCCTCTGCCATTTTCTTTCTGGCAGTTGGGTTTATCCTTTCGCCAATTATTTTCGGCAAGAGTCCTTCACCTATCTCTACTACCTGTTCTCGGCTAGCCAGCATACTTAGTGGCTTTTTTGCCTTCTTTAAAGGCCTATAATTGGCAAACTTTTCTTTTAATTGGGATGTATGGGCCGGTGTACTGCCACAGCAGGAACCAATCATAGGAATACCCAATTCAAAATAAGGCTCCATACTTGCTATAAATTTTTCCGGATCTAAGGGATAAAATACTTGGCTATCCTTAAAAATAGGTAAACCGGCATTAGGTTGCACCAAAATAGGTAAATTAGTGTAATTTTGCAATTCCTTAATTACGGGAAATAATTCTTCCGGGCCACCAGAACAATTGGCACCTACCCCATTAGCTCCCAGGCTTTCTAAAATAACGGCAGCACTTTGGGGGCTAACTCCTGTTAAGGTGCGCCCAGCTGAATAGGTTAAACAGCAAATAACCGGAATATTACTCACATCTTTAGCCGCCAAAAGGGCTGCTCGCATTTCACCTAGGTCACTGAAGGTTTCCAAAAGAATAAGATCGGGGTTCTTTGTTACTAATGCATTTATCTGCTCCTTAAATACTTCATAAGCCTCCCGGAAAGTCATCCTACCTATCGGCTCCACAAACTGACCCGTAGGACCTACTGATGCTGCTACCAAAGTATTTGGGGTTTTTACAGCTTCCATCTTAGCTAGCACTACAGCCTTCTGATTTAGCTCAACTACTTTATCCGCTAAATCATACTCAGCTAATTTTATTCTGTTACCACCAAAAGAATTGGTACTAATGACGTTTGCACCCGCTAAGAGATAGGCTCTATGGACTTCTTGTACTTTTTCCGGTTCTTTTACATTCATAAGCTCCGGGCAAGCTCCCGGCTTGAGACCCTTTTCCTGAAGAAGAGTCCCCATTGCCCCATCAAAAACGAGGGGTTTTCTTAAAAAATCACCCATTCTTCCCACTCTCCAACTAACGGGCTTAATCCTTCCCGTTATTTTATTTTACTCAAATCATAAGGTGTCTCCTGATAGACATAGTAATTTAGCCAGTTTGAAAATAATAGATTGGCATGGCTCCGCCATCTGACTAAAGGCTCTTGGCTAGGATCATCATTGGGGAAATAATTTAAAGGAATGTTTATTTCCTCGCCATTATTAAGGTCACGATCATACTCAGATTTTAATGTCAGGGGATCATATTCGGAATGCCCCGTGACAAACACTTGTCTGCCATTTTTAGTAGCCAAAAGATATACCCCAGCTATATCCGATTCAGCAAGTATAGAAAGCTCCGGGACTTTTAGGATATCTTCTTTGGAAACGGACGTATGACGAGAATGCGGGGCATAAAACATATCATCAAAGCCTCTTAAAAGCATGCAGTTTGTATTTTTTACCCGATGTTTAAAAACCCCGAACATTTTTTCAGGTAAAAGGTGTTTATTAATACCATAGTGATAATATAATGCAGCTTGTGCCCCCCAGCAAATATGAAAAGTAGAATAGACACTTTTCTTGGTAAACTCCATAATTTCCTTAAGTTCCTGCCAATAATCAACCTTTTCAAATTCTAGATGTTCAATAGGGGCCCCGGTAATAATCATACCATCAAATTTTTTGTCTTTTATCTCACTAAAATTTTTATAAAAGCTTAATAAGTGTTCCTGAGGAGTATTTTTAGGTTGATAACTTGCGGTACACACCAGGTCAACTTCTATCTGAAGAGGTGTATTACTTAATAGACGTAATAATTGAGTTTCTGTCACAATTTTTGTGGGCATTAAATTTACTATAGCAATCTTTAAAGGCCGTATATCCTGGCGGAGTGCTCGATTTTCGTTCATGACAAAGATATTTTCTTTTAATAGTATTTCTGTTGCAGGTAAATCTTGTGGAATCACAACTGGCATTTTTTCAACTCATCCTTTCTATTCTGTCTAGCAGTAGGTTAAACAAGACTTAAAGCCTGTTGGAAATCAGCTTTAATATCTTCGATATCTTCAATACCTACCGAAACCCGAATCATATCAGGGGTTACTCCTGATGCTAGCTGTTGTTCTTCTGTTAATTGACGATGGGTCATACTAGCAGGGTGTAATACATAAGTTCTAATATCCCCCACATGAACAACTAAGGTAGCAAGCCTCACATTATTAATAAAAGTTTTACCGGCTTTCACTCCACCCTTGACACCAAAGGTCAGGATACCACTAGCACCTAAAGGCAGGTATTTTTGGGCTAAGGAGAAACTAAGGTTTTCCTCTAAACCTGGATATTTAACCCAAGCAACTTTGGGGTGATTACTAAGGTATTTGGCTAACTCTAAGGCATTTTCACTATGCTTTTGCATTCTGAGATGCAAAGTTTCAAGACCAAGGCTAGATAAAAAAGCATTAAAAGGACTCATGGAGGGGCCCATGTCTCTAAGTAGAGTAACTCGTAATTTTGTAATGTAAGCTGCTTCTTTAAAAGTTTCCCAATATCTTAAGCCATGATATGTTGGATCTGGCTCAGTGATTTCGGGGTAATTCCCATTATCCCAATTAAAGTTTCCGCCATCAACTACAATACCCCCAACACTTGTAGCATGACCATCAATATACTTGGTTGCGGAATGAATAATAATATTTGCCCCGTGTTCAAAAGGCCGGCAAAGATAAGGAGTAGCAAAAGTATTATCAACTATTAAAGGTACTCCCATTTTCTTAGCTACACCGGAAAATTTAGCAAAATCCAAAACATTTAAACCGGGATTTCCTATTGTCTCCGCAAACAAGGCTTTAGTATTTTCCCGGAAACACTTTTCTATTTCTTCAGAACCAGAATTGGGATCAACAAAAGTAACCTCAATCCCCAGCTTTCTTAAGGTAGAAGAAAGTAAAGTATAGGTGCCACCATAAAGAGTTGATGAAGCAACAATGTGCTGCCCACTTTCGCAGACATTTAATATGGCCAGCATAGTAGCAGCCTGGCCGGAAGATGTAGCTACCGCACCAACCCCACCTTCCAAGAGAGCAACCTTCTCCTCAAAAGCTTGAACAGTAGGGTTACTAATCCGGGTGTACATATGTCCGGTTACTTGTAAATCAAATAAACCTGCCACCTGATCTGCATCATCATACTTATAAGTAGTTGACTGAAAAATAGGTAGGATTCTAGGTTCACCATTTTTAGGTTCATATCCACCTTGAACTGCTTTCGTAGCAAACTTCCATTGTTTTTTCATGTATAAATTTCCTCCTTTGTTAGTGAATAATAAGTAACATGCATGTCGTTACGAGCCGCTAGGCATGGCAATCTTTTGGGTCAAAATACACCGCGCTACGCTTGCGATGATAAGAGATCGGACAGAACTTATATTTGCCCCAACATAAAAAATATTTAACAATGCCTACAAGGAAACATTTTTGTTATTCGTTACGATAATTAATAGGCTAGGGTGAAATATAATTTCCTACGAATAATAAAAAACCACTACTTATTTGAGAAATAAGTAGTGGTTTTAGTATGCCAACAATACAAAAAGACTACCCCTTATCTCTCAGGAAAAAATCCCGCAGGAATTAGCACATTTCCAGCCTTTTAGCTAGCTGTTGCCGGGTTTCATCGGGCCAGTCCCTCCACCTCTCTTGATAACGGTTGGGTTAGAATATTTAGTTTTATTAATTTAATAGTATATCCTTGATTATCATTCTCGTCAAGGGGCAATTTTGAAAAACTTCGGGCCCTTACGGGCGCACAGATTAACAAGGTTTAATAAAAAATATTTAAAATAGACCCAAAAATTAACATACACATATCCGTGTTCATCTGTGTTTATCCGTGGTTTTTCTTAACTAATTTCACCTATTTCCGACCTTTCCATTTAGGTACAATGGGCAATTCTTCATATTCCTCTTTAAGAATACCTAAAATCCATAAATCAACATATTTACCTTCAATGAAAGAATGTTTTCTCAGACGGCCTTCGGATTTAAACCCAAAATTAAGTGCTGACTTAAGCCCCAGTTCATTATTATCATGAACCCTCATATAACACTTTTCAAAACCTAATTGATAAAAAACAATATCCAAAAGAACAATCATCATATCAACACCATATCCAGCTAATCGCTTTTCCTTTTCTCCAATACCCAAAACTATTTCCGCATTACCATTTTGCCGGTTGATATTTCTTATGTTAGCCACGCCAATAGGTAAATCATCCCTCTTTTGTAAAACAATAAAATTTACACGATCAGCTTGGGGATCCTCTAATTTGCTACTTTCCCTAATCTCCTGCAAAATACTATCTAATGAAATGCTAGAATAAGCATCATAGAGTTGCCGAAATTCTTTATCCATATACCATTTTTGTAATGTCGGGGCATCATTAACCTGAGGTTGGCGCATTATTATTTTACGGCCCTTCCACATTAGCTCACACCTCGCTTTGTTAGTAACTAAAACTTTGGAGCAATTTTTGGGGTCAGCACCCAGTGCCTGATACTCTTTTAATATGTATTTTCCACAAGGGAGCTAAAATCCTCCTTCTTAATACATATATTTTATCCTTATTTTATTAAACCAATGTAAAAAAGTATTTAACAATAATTAAAGGAAACTTGACAAGAAATGCGCGCATGTTCGATTCCCTTAAAGAGTGCATTCCAGTACTGTAATCCTTGACACTTTGCAAATGGCAAAGTATATAAATTTACAGTATAAAGAAAAACCTGCATTTAGCAGGCTAACTAAAATTATACTTTTCTTTTTAGGAGGGTATACAAATAAATTGCCCAACTCGTAAGTTGTTAGGGTTAATTCCGGGATTTGCTGCAATTATTCTTCTTACAGTAGTTTTGTTAATCCGGGCAATTTCATATAAGGTATCACCAGGTGTTATTTCCCAGTAAATTCCACCTGGACATTTAGGAAGAGTTATTAAACTTGGTAAATCTAACCCTCCCTCAGGAATACAAATTGGTTGGCCAATTCTTAGGTTCTGCGGGTCAACATTGGGATTTGCTGTTAAAAGATCCGCCAAAGGTACCTCTACAGCCTGAGCTATTTTAAATAAAGTATCACCTCTTGCCACTTCCCAATAAACCCCACTAGAACAAGGTGGTAATTCCTGCCTCAAGAGATAGTCCCCCTTTACAATATTTTGGCTAGAACATTATATGTTAGTGACTCGTGATTAGTCACTTAAAATTTGGGCAGTTTTGAAGCTGTGGTCAATAGCTTTGTGCATTATCATTACGAACGTTAGTGAAGTAATCCCGACTTTACTTGATTATCTTCAACCGGGATCGCCACGTCGCTAGCGCTCCTCGCGATGACAAAATAGCGACTTCTTTCATAGCAATGACAGTGTAGGTAAAGTCTTTCATAACAATTCACAAAGTTATCCCAGGGAGATACGGAACGGGCAGAGCTAACGCCCAATGGGCTCCCCTACATCTAGCGCAACGGAATATTAATCTTTTCCTTTCCAACTTTCCAACTAAAAAAAGAGCTTGCGCTCTTTTTTTAAAATCTAGTCAAATATTGATCAAGTTCCCATTGATGGACTCTCGCCCGATATTGTTCCCATTCTATTTTTTTGGCTTCAATATATAAATTATAGACATGTTCGCCTAAGGCCTTTTTTACAACCTCGTCTTTCTTTAATTCTTCAATAGCTGTAGCTAGATTTATAGGCAACTCTTCAATACCCAGTTCTTTTCTCTCTTCATCTGTCATTTCATAAATATTAGCATTTATTGGGGCTGGAGGAGCTATTTTCTTTTCAATTCCCTCTAACCCTGCTTGCAAAACAACAGCCAACGCAAAATAGGGATTACTTGAAGGATCAGGATTACGTAACTCAATCCGAGTTGATGCTTCTCTTTTCGCCGGTACTCTGACTAGAGGACTCCTATTTCTAGTAGACCAAGCAATATAAACTGGGGCCTCATAGCCTGGCACCAACCTTTTATAAGAATTTACTGTAGGATTAGTAATAGCAGCTATTGCTTTGATATGTTTAATTATACCGCCCATAAAATAATATGCTACATCGGACAACTGCTCCGGGCCATTAGGATCATAAAAGACATTATTACCCATTAAATCAGATAGAGATATATTGGTATGCATCCCTGAACCGGCAATACCGAAAATAGGTTTGGGCATAAATGTTGCGTGTAGCCCATGCCTCTGGGCAATTGTGCGTACGACATATTTAAAAGTCATAATCGCATCAGCAGTTGCTATCGCTTCCGCATATTTAAACCCAATTTCGTGCTGTCCAGGTGCCACCTCATGGTGAGAGGCTTCTATTTCAAAACCCATATCTTCTAAATTTAGTACTATATCTCTCCGGGCATTTTCCCCTAAATCAACTGGGGTTAAATCAAAATAACCGGCTTTATCATGGGTATTTGTGGTAGGCACTCCATCTTTATCGGTATGGAAAAGAAAAAATTCACATTCTGATCCAACATTCATTTTGAAACCCATTTCTTCCGCCCGTTTTGTAGCCCTCTTTAAAATATATCTGGGATCACCTGCAAAAGGAGTGTTATCATGATTATATATATCACAAATTAACCTTGCTTCCGCATCTTCTTGAGGCATCCAAGGAAAAACTACAAAAGTATTGGGATCAGGTTTTAGGTACATATCTGATTCTTCTATACGTACATAACCTTCGATAGAAGAACCATCAAACATCAATTCCCCTTCTAAAGCTTTTTCCAATTGTTTGGCGGAAATGGCTACGTTCTTTAAAACACCAAACATATCAGTAAACTGTAATCGGATAAAACGCACATCTTGTTCCTTGGCCATTTTTAAAACATCACTTGTAGTAAGATTCGACATTTTTTACCTCCTTATAGAAAAACCGCCTCTAGCGATTTTAGATTTCAATGGGTTAGATTAAAGTTTCAAGGGACCTATGGTTGCCTGAACACTGAGCACAGGACATTGATCACTTGCTTATCTTAGCCATTTTATCACGAATCATCCATTTAGAAAATACATGAAAAAAGGGAGACACACCTCCAGCAAGAAGCGGGTGACAAGATACAAGATCTTTTACTCTTGCATCTTGTTTCCTATATCTTGCCTCTTAAGTGAGGAATGTCCCCAATGAAAAGGAGGGGGTAACCTATTGAAACGCACGTGCTATTACAGCAAAGGAATTCTTAATTAAACTTACTAATTTAAAACTTACCCGATATTGACTTTCTTTAAACTTTTCAGGTGTGTTTACTGGATAACCATTTTTTATTTTTGAAACCTCTTCACCTTTATCTGCAGCTACGAAACAAAGGGGAGGAAATAATACACACCACCAATTTGCTCCTTTGCCTTCACCAATTATAACTTTAACTGCTTCATATTTACCAGCAGGTAAACTAAAATCACCATAATATTTGGTTGGAAAGAAAAACCTACCATACTGAGCTTGTACACCTAAAGTTGAACCTTGCTTTTCTAAAGTATTCCTGGCGATCATTTCTACTTGAGATAAATTAGCTAACAAGATTTCTCTACTTTCTGCAATATTTTTGGATGAACTAAATTTAGGTGCCATTTCTTTAACAATGGCATCTTTAACTATATATTTTAAAACTTGATCTTCACCGTCATCACTATTTGCTAATACATGGAGTCTAATCAAATCGTCCTCAGGACTAGGGGCATCCCCTACTAAATTTGCTCCACCTAAAAATACAAAACATAAACCTAACATTAACAAAAAAGAATATCCTTTTTTCATTTCTAAACAACCCCCTAGCCTCTTATTACCTTTAGTATTGCCAGGAATATTGTTCTTTATTCATAATATTAAGTTGGAATGTTGGAAAAATAGAGTTCCTTCTAAAGCATTAATATATTCTTTTCGCGCCTACTCGCCCAGGAATAAACGAATAAAAGAGTTAACGAATTGACGAAAAAAGTTCAGGCCTAGGCCTGAACTTTTTTATCCTTTTCCTACTACACATGGAATTCTGAGCGTTTGACCAATTCTTAATCTTCTGGGGTCGACACCTGGATTAGCTCTTTGAATATCTTGCGCAGTTAATCCCGGAACTTTATTTTGGAGCTTTTGAGCAATGATGAAATAAGTATCACCGGCAACTACTGTATAATCATAAAATCCGCTTGGTGGACATTCTTCCGGTTTCGGCGGAGTACCAGCTTCTTTAACATCCACAACTACTACAAATTCCTTCATTTCAAAAGCTCTGACACATATTTCAAGGATTGCAATAGCTCTGACATTAGATGTTTGACAGGATTGACCCTCAAGTTTGGCATCTGTATATTCTACTTTTTCCGTAACATCAACCATAGTGTCAGCTGTTACCCCGTCAAAGTGAACAAATGTTGTAAATGGTATATCAGCACTTGTTTCTCTTAATTCCTGATCACCTTCACAGGCAACATAGTATACTTGCACATGGATTAAACCTTTAACAATTACTTTGTTCTGGATTTTTTCGTAAGTCACATTTCTAACTCTGGCTGTTAAATTCCTAGCTTTCTTAACAGTTATCCCTTCTACATCTTCAGGGGCGTTTACATCAATAGATTGGTTAACATTTTCTTGATGACATCTCTTGCCAATTATATCTTCTACTCTAATTCTTCTCCGGTCAAAAGCCGCACCTTTGACATTGGTAACAATATTTAATTCAATTAATTCGGTAACTTTAGCAAATACCTGTAAAATGCAGTTAGCTTTTACCCTGTTGGAAGTAGGACTTGTAGCGGAAACACCCATAAGATTGGCTTCACAAAACTCTACTTTGCACTTGACATAAGCGTCCATATCCGGCTGTACTCCCGGAATGTCGATAACGACTGAAAACTCATCATCAAAGGATTGTTCTTGTACAGTGTCATCTTCGGCATCAACATAGTAAATTTGTTTGTGAAGTGTACCTCTAACAATTACCTTACCAGGTAAGATTTCATAATCTAAGTCACGACATACCGCATCCATATCGTATATTTTCCGAGCAGTATCTCGCAAAGTATGCTCTGCAGGTACTGTAACTTGCTTCTCTCTTTCCCCCACAACACTTTCTACTTTAAACAATTCTTTTTCTACGGTAATACCTGGTCCCGTCACATCAGTTACCACGTCGAGCTGAAGAATTTCAATTACCTTAACTCTTACACTTAATACGGCAGATTGGTGAATAGTGTCGGTTGGAAATGTTCCGTTAGCTGCATTAGTATCGATGAACATTAGTTGAGCATCAATAAGAGCGTCCATTCCAGGTTTTGCACCTTCAATATGGACAAAGTCTGTAAATTCTTCTCTCATCACAGTAAATTCTTTTACTACATAGTCACCTTCTTCAATGTAAAAAATTTGCTTGTGTAATGCACCTTTTACGATAATCTTATTTGGTAAAATTTCATAATCAAGCTCAATAATCTCTGCATCAACATCGGCAATCTTTCTCACGGAAATTGGCTCTAAAACGGTCTCGCCATTGACAAGTACAGGTCGAGTGATTTGAATATTCCGTACTACATCAACCTGGGCAGTACCTTCCCCTATAACATGCTGAACTTTGATTCTTCTTTTGTTTTGGGTAATCGGCATAAAATATATTTCCTCCTTTCAAATCTTCATGGGATATCTCAGTTTAATATATGAGATATCCTTTAAAATGTGACTAGAAAAATCTAGAATTATATAATAATTAATATATCCGATGACTACCAGTTGTTAGACTCCCATGATGTTATGTAGCCTTTACCTAGTTGTGATTACCTTTTTCAAAAAAATTCTTAATAAACAGAAAAAAGTAAAGGACTTTTATTTTAATAATAGAAATATAAATTAGTCGATTATATTTTTTTAATCACTGGAGGTGATTTAATGAAATTAATTATTGCTGAGGAAAACTGCAAAGAATGCTTACTCTGTGTTGAAAGCTGTCCCCGTAAGTTATTAGCTGTATCCGATAAAACCAATAGTATGGGTTATCATCCTGTTTATTTAACTGATGAGGAAAAATGCATTTCATGTACATTATGTGCTGTAATGTGTCCTGACACTGTAATTCAAGTTAATTAGGAGGTGGCAAAAATGAGTAAAGTATTGATGAAAGGAAATGAGGCAATCGGCGAAGCAGCCATTAAAGCAGGCTGTCGTTACTTTTTTGGTTACCCTATTACTCCCCAAAGTGAATTACCGGAATACTTGGCCAAAAGGTTACCCGAGATAGGCGGTACCTATTTACAAGCGGAAAGTGAAGTTGCAGCTATAAATATGGTCTATGGTGCCGCAGGTGCCGGCGCTCGGGTAATGACATCATCCTCCAGCCCCGGAATTAGCCTAAAACAAGAAGGAATAAGTTATATTGCAGGTTCTAGACTACCTTGCTTAATAGTTAATGTAGTTAGAGGGGGCCCAGGTCTTGGCTCTATCCAACCTGCTCAAAGCGATTATAATCAATCTACTAAAGGTGGAGGCCATGGAGATTACCAACTTATAGTTCTAGCTCCTAACTCCGTCCAAGAGGCTGTTGACTTAACAATTAAAGGTTTTGAGCTAGCTGATAAATACAGAAATCCTGTAATGCTTCTCGCTGATGGAGTAATCGGCCAGATGATGGAGCCGGTAGAGTTTCCCGAGGAAATCAAAGAACTGCCTGAAAAATCATGGGCTACTACTGGTAAAGGTGAAAGGGAGAGAAACATTGTTAATTCATTATATATAGATGCCCATGAATGTGAACAACACAATCAAGAAATAAAGAAAGTTCTTGATGAAATAGTAACACAGGAAGTTAGATATGAAACCTACAAAACTGAGGATGCAGAGTTAATTTTAGTTGCTTACGGTTGTTCCTCCCGTATTGCCCAAGGTGTGGTTGATGAAGCTAGAGAAGCCGGTTTAAAGGTTGGTTTATTTAGACTAATTTCCTTATGGCCATATCCTTATCAGGAACTGAAAAAGGCCACAGCAAATGCTCAAGCTTTATTATGTGTGGAAATGAGCAGTTTAGGCCAAATGGTGAATGATGTAAAACTAGCTGTGGAATGTCAAAAACCGGTCCATTTTTATGGTAGATCGGGTGGCGTAGTACCGACAGTAGAAGAAGTCTACGCTAAATGCCTGGAAATTTTGAAGAAGGGGGAGTAAAGCTAAATGAAATTCAAAAAACCGGAAGCATTATTAGATGTGAAAAAACATTACTGTCCCGGCTGTACTCATGGAATTATCCACCGATTAGTAGCTAAAAATATTGATGAATTAGATTTAGCTAAAAAAACCATAGGGGTCGCCTCAGTCGGTTGCTCCGTATTTACTTATAACTATTTTGATACAGATTTTCAACAGGCTGCTCATGGTCGGGCCCCTGCAGTTGCAACCGGCATTAAACGGGTTCATCCTGATAAATTTGTCTTTACCTATCAAGGGGATGGAGATTTAGCAGCAATCGGAACTGCAGAAATTATTCATGCTGCAGCCAGAGGTGAAAATATTACCGTTATTTTCGTTAACAACGCCATCTATGGTATGACCGGTGGCCAAATGGCACCTACTACTCTAGTAGAACAAAAAAGTACCACTACACCTAAAGGAAGAGATCCTTACCGCGCAGGGTATCCCATAAAAATGTCGGAAATTTTAGCAACTATTGAAGGTAGTGCCTATGTAGCCAGAACATCAGTGCATAATCCTAAACATGTTCTCCAAACTGAAAAAGCCATTAAAAAAGCTTTCCAAAACCAAATTGAAGGCAAAGGGTTTAGTATAGTAGAAGTGTTATCAACTTGTCCTACCAACTGGAAAATGACTCCTACCCAATCCACCAAATGGTTAGAAGAAAATATGATACCTTATTATCCCCTAGGTGTATTTAAAGATAAAGAGGTGAAATAGTATGAATTGGCAAATGATTTTGGCAGGTTTTGGCGGTCAAGGTATGCTTTTTCTAGGCCAATTACTAGCCTATGGTGCCATGGAAGAAGGTAAAAATACAACCTGGATGCCTTCTTATGGTCCAGAGATGCGGGGAGGCACAGCTAACTGCACGGTAGTCATATCCAATAAACCTGTTAGTTCTCCTATTGTCGGGAGACCCAACTTATTGGTAGCTATGAATTTACCCTCTCTTGCAAAATTTGAGAATACAGTTCAAAAAGATGGATTCTTATTCGTCAATAGTTCTTTAATCAATAAAGAAGTTAATAGGGATGATATTAATGTCATCAAAATACCAGCGAATGAAATCGCCGAACAGCTAGGCTCCCCTAAAGCTGCTAATATGGTTATCCTAGGAGCAATTCTAGGTAAGACAAAATGTTTGGAATTAGAAACAATTTATCAATTTTTAGAAAAGAAAAATCCCCGCAAAGAGATTTTTGAATCAAATATCAAAGCTATTGAAAAAGGAATGGAATTTGCTCTAAATAATTAATAACACAGTTAAAAAGGTATAGAAAATAATTATTTCCTATACCTTTTTCTTTTGGTGAAAAAATCTTTGCCGAACAAAGATTTTTTTATTTAGACAATATCCCGGGTAAGATAGTATAAGGTTGGT
>JBMNUR010000044.1:0-14454 GCA_050946395.1 Peptococcales bacterium | reverse complement strand
TTGATGTTTAAGTGTATGATAAAATTGGTTTTTTGCTGTTGGGTTGGGTGATTACAAAAAAATGTTATGCGAATGTTTTAAATTTATAAACGAATGTTGTATATTAGCTTGCGTAAATAAGATGTTGTGCGGCAGCTAAAAAAACGACACGATAACACGAAACATTTAAGTAAAAATTAAACAATGCGAAAATTATCACTTTTCATAGCGACAAGTTTAGATGGATACATTGCAAAACCAAATGACGACCTAAGCTTCCTGACATTGGTTGAAAAAGATGGAGAAGATTACGGTTATTCAGATTTTACAGCCAATATTGACACCATTATTGTTGGGAGAAGGACCTTTGATTATGTGCTTAAGGAAATAGGTTCTTCTCATTACGACAATGGACAACGTGATGTTTATGTAATTACAAGAACCGAAAGACCAAAAATCGGCAGAACAACTTTTTATACAGGAAACTTGACAGAATTAGTTCAACAACTTAAATCGGAAAATGGATTAAATATTTATTGTGATGGTGGAGCAGAAGTTATAAATGAACTTTTACAGCACGACCTGATAGACGAATTTATTATTTCAGTTGTGCCGATTTTGGTTGGCAACGGGACAAGATTATTCAAAGACAATAGACCCGAACAGCAACTTGAGTTTGTGAGTGCAAACTCGTTTGATACAGGTTTAACACAATTGCATTACAAGCGAAAAAGATAGTATGGCAACAAAAAAGACAAAAAGAACTTGTAAGTATGGACACACTTTCTACAAGAGTACAGATTGTCCAACTTGCCCTACTTGCGAGAAGCAAAAAAAGCCTCCTTCGGGATTTTTAGCTTTGTTAAGTAGTCCTGCAAGAAACACATTGTTACATCACGGAATTGACACCATTCAAAAGTTGTCCACTTATACAGAGAAGGAAATATTGAGTTTACACGGAATAGGAAAAGCATCATTGCCTACATTTAAAAAAGCTCTTGAAAGTGAAGGCTTAACGTTCAAACAAAAGGAATAAAAAAAGCCGACCGCACAACACTGTATATAGCAAATAGGCCGTTCAGTGGTTTACGAAAGTTCAGTGCTATTTACAAACACCGCCAAATCGTGGATTTGGCTTTTAAGAATGAATAAATTAAAAGCAAAATAAACGATTTGGCTCGGAGCAGTTCGAAAGTTCAGCGCTTTCTACTGCCCTACTTGCCATATACTCACCGTTGTGCGTCATGCTTGGGCGACAATGGGACTTCAACAGATTAGCAACAAATAGACACCGAAATGGAACTTGACTTAGATAACAAAGAATTTCAAACGGCTCTTGATTTAATTCAAGAAACTAATCAGTCATTCTTTTTGACAGGCAAAGCGGGAACTGGAAAATCCACCTTTCTCAAACATATAGTTGAAACCGTTTCAAAGAACTTTGTTGTTGTTGCTCCGACAGGAATAGCCGCAGTTAATGTTGGGGGAGTAACCATCCATTCATTTTTTCAATTTCCCTTAAGACCATTACTTCCAGACGATGAAGGCATAAAAGTATTTTGGAAAAACTCTGAGAAGCGAAAGGTAATTTCTGCAATGGACACACTAATCATTGATGAAATTTCAATGGTTCGTGCTGATTTGATTGACGGAATTGATTCCTCATTAAGAAAAAATGGAGGCAATCCAAATTTGCCTTTTGGCGGGAAGCAGGTTGTTTTGGTTGGAGACATCTTTCAATTAGGACCCGTTACAATTAAGAAGACTGGCGAGCAACAAATCATTTCAGAGATTTATGGAAGCTCATATTTTTATAGAGCAAAGGTTTTTGAAAGAATCAAGCTCTTTACAGTTGAACTTCAAAAAGTTTACAGACAAAATGACCCTGTATTTATCAATTTACTTGACAAAGTTCGTATCAAAAACACGAATCAATCCGACATTGACAAATTCAACAGCCGTGTATTTCCTGAAACAGAGCTTAGAAAAAAGGATTTTGCAATTACACTTACGACAAGAAATGATTTAGCTGATGCGGTAAACTCAAGCAAACTTTCTGAACTTACGACTACTCCCGAAAAATACACTGCGGAGGTGTCTGGCGAATTTGAAGAAAGTAAATATCCGACAGAACCGGAACTCACTCTAAAGGAAGGAGCACAAGTCATATTTATCAAAAATGATACAGAAAAAAGATGGGTAAATGGAACAATCGGTCAAGTATCGGAACTCACACCGCAAACCATAAAAGTCAAATTAAAAAATGGCTCAGTATATTCAGTTGAGCAACGAACTTGGGAGAATATCAAGTATCAATACAATAAGGAAAAGAAAAAGATTGAACAGGAAGTAATAGGAACATTCAAGCAATATCCACTTAAGTTGGCATGGGCAATAACCATTCATAAAAGTCAAGGATTAACCTTTGACAGAGTCGTTCTTGATTTTGGTGATGGAACTTTTGCAAGTGGGCAAGCTTATGTTGCACTTAGCAGAGCAACTTCATTTGATGGATTATTTCTTAAACAAAAAATTCACAACACTGATATTTTCGTTGACGAAGAGATTAAAGATTTCGCAAAGTCATTTAATGATGAAACAATTATTAATCAGCAATTAAACGATGGCAAAGAGTTCTATAAATTCTCACGGATAGAATATTGGGAGAAGATAGGAAAGTTATACTTCAAAAAAGCGATTGAAAATTTAAAACAAGGCAAATTCAACGAATCTTATGAGAATATTATTAGGGGCTACAATTATGTGACTTGCGACTGCATAAATGGCGATTGGTTTGATAAAGATGCGGCTGAAGTTTTTTCAACTTCAAATCAATTTGATTGCTCCGCTTCCAAGTTAGATTTTCTAAAGGCGTTTATATATCAATATTCTGAAAAATATGGTGCTGCTCTCAATTCAATAAACAGCTTCATTGACTTTGAACCCACAAACGAACTTGGATATTATTTCAAAGGCAAAACCCTATTAGGTTTAGATAAATATTCTGAAGCATTGGAAAATTTTGAAAAAGCATTAGAGATTAAACGAACAAATAGAACTCTATATAGAATTGGAAGAACTAAAGAGCAGTATTTAGAAAGTTTCGGACTTGGTGAAATGTATGAGGCAATTATTATGAATCCATCAAGTGGCTGCGCCCATTGGCATTTCGCAGATTACGCAATGCAAAGAAGATTATTTGAAACTGAATTGGGCGACTATCAAAAATCATTTGATGAAAACAAAACATTCGCTGTCAAACTGGGAATCGGTATTGAAAAAACATTTGCAGAAAATGGCAAACAAGGCATTGCTGATTATATGTTATCCCTTGAAAAAGTAATGAAGGGTAATGAGGAAAACACGGAGGATAACATTGACCAACAAAATTATGATGAAGATTATGCTGATGATTACGACTATGATGATTATGAAAGAGAATCTTATGGTAAGTATGCCGGTTCATATGCTCAAGATGTAGAAGGTTTAAGCGATGATTTTATAGACGATGTGTTGGACGGAGACCCAGATGCTTATTGGAATATTGATTAAATGAAAAAAATGAAAATTGCTTGTTTAGGTTGGGGGTCTCTTATTTGGCGACCAGACAATTTACTTATCCGGAGAAAATGGTTTACAGACGGTCCATTTTTACCAATTGAATTTGCACGAAAATCAAAAGACGGCAGATTAACTCTTGTAATTACTGACAAAGCAAAACCCGTTCGGACACTATGGGCTTTGATGGCAACTGACGATTTAGATAAAGCGAAAAGCTCATTACAAACCAGAGAAGGAATACCAGAAAAAAAATTAGATAAATTAATTGCTTCTGTAACCTCAAATGAAGAAACTACTGACAGCATTAAATTAATTATTCAAAATTGGGTGAAAAGATTAGAATTAGATGCAGCCATTTGGACAAATCTTCCACCAAAATATAATAACACCGATGGACAAGTTCTAACAATAGATGAGGCGGTTTCTTACTTGCGCGATTCGGACATTAACACAAGAATAACAGCAGAGGAATATATTAGAAAAGCACCAAAACAAATTGACACGGATTATAGACGAAGATTTGAAGCAGAATTTGGATGGACATTCAAGCAATGACAATAGCACGAACGCACAACAGCGTGTATGTGACAATAGCGGGTGAAGTGGTAAATCGAAGGTCTGTGCTTCTAAGAAACATTGTGCTAAACGGACAGGAAAGTGTTTCTAATCCGCTACTGCACATACACGCAAAACGTTAGCGGTCAGGCTAAGTGCGACAAACCAACAAGACATTAACGAATGACAATTAAGGCAGAAAATATTTTAAAACTTACCGACAACGACTTGCGACATTACAAGTTGCATCTTGCTTGTTACAATGGACACGAACAACCATTGAATGTATATTTACAAGGTTGGGACAGATGGGTTGGCTGGAATGAATGGCGTGGCAACAAGAACGACTTTAACAGACAATACATTTTTAGTTTGATTCAATTTTATCACGAACCAAACAAATGGTTATTTGGCGGAATTTTTAAAGTTGTAAACAGACTACAAGACTGGGCTGACACCGAAGTTGGTTATGAACTTGAATTGGTTGACTTACATAAAGAGTTAATCGGACGACTTGTAATTGACTTTTATCGCTACCAAGGGATGCGTGGACGAGCATTTTTGCTTGAAGGTTATTACAAAGACTTTGTTATATCTGAAATTCTTAAAAAACCATTTGACGGAATAAATTTTCCAGGATATGAAAATATAAACATTGACTTTCCGGAATTAGAGACCGTTTTCAAATATCAAAAGAACGACTGGAAAGGTGCATTGGAGAATGTAAAAGGTGTTTATGTAATTGCTGACAAATCAAACGGGAAAAAGTATGTTGGTTCTGCATACGGGGACTTTGGTATTTGGTCAAGATGGGCAGTTTATGTTGGGACAGGACACGGCTTTAATGACGAATTGACCAAAATAATATCAGAAAACGGTATTGACTATGCCAGACAAAATTTTAGATTCAGTTTATTGGAATATCGTTCAATGCGAATTGACGACAACGTGATAATAAACAGAGAATCTTACTGGAAGGAAGTATTATTAACAAGGGGACAATTCGGTTACAATAAAAACTAAATGACAACTGAATTGAACATTAACGCCAGAAAAGAAGCCCGAACCGCTAACAGGCGTTTGGCTCAATGGCGGGTGACGTGGTTAATTGAACATTCTACCTCGCATCAACTTTTGTGGTGTATTGACAGCTTTGTGCTCCGAAATCCGCCACTGCGCCAAGCGCCAAAACGTTATCGCTCAGTGTAAAAAGACAGCCAACGCACATTCAAGCACATTTGGTTTTGCCCGACACACAAAGCCGACCCTTCGCAAAACCAAAAGAGCTTGAAATAAGCGAAGCGATTCACGAACACCAATAAAATAATAGAAGTAACGTGAGTAATTTTTCCCACCGCACGGACGACAGAACTAAAAATAAATTGTATTTTTGACGAATTAGTCCAAACAATAACGACAAGATGAATTCCTTTGGTGAATATTTACGAAGCAGACGAGAACAACTGGGACTTCCACTCAGAAAGGTTGCAGCCGAACTCGACATTGACACTTCCATTCTGAGCAAGATTGAAAGAAGTGAACGTGCAGCGACAAAAGAAATGCTGCCGACACTGGCTAAGACTTTGGAAGTGAAAGAGAAAGAAATAGAAATTGAATTTATCAAAGCATTCATTCTGTCTGACATAGGAGAATTAAAATTTTTGAAAAGCGGCTTGGAAGAAACGCTGAACACCATTAAAAGCCGCAAATAAATATGAGTATAGACAATAAAATAGACCAAACAGACTTGACTTTCTTCACCAATGAAGAAGGACATACTTTATTAAGCAGGTTCAAATCAACGCTGAAAGACTCGCAACTTTTTGATGTGTTGGTTGGGTATTTCAGAGCAAGTGGTTTTCATCAACTCTATGATGCACTTGAACCAGTTGAAAAAATCAGAATTCTTGTTGGGCTTAGTGTGGACAGAGACTCTTATGACATGATGCAATACCATCATCAAAATGGAACAATAGACTTTGAATCGCATCAACGCACCAAGAAACGCTACCAACAAAACCTAAAGGAAGAAATTGAAAACAGTGATGAAAACGACAATCGACTTGAAATAGGAATACGCAAGTTTATTGAGTTTCTGCAAACCGACTGCCAAGACCCTGCAATGGACAAAGCATATAACGGCAACGGCAAGAAACTTGAAATACGAGCCTATCCGTCAAAGAATATTCACGCAAAGGTTTACATCGGAAAGTTCAAGCCGGAAGACCGTGACTATGGTTTTGTGATTACAGGTTCAAGTAACTTTTCTGAATCGGGTTTTGTGGCAAATCGTGAGTTTAATGTAGAACTACGAAGTAAAAGAGATGTTCTTTTTGCCGAAGAACAATTCAATGCACTTTGGAAAGAATCGGTTGACATTTCAGAAGACTTTGTTGATACCATCCAAAACAAAACTTGGCTCAACGACCAAATCAAACCATACGAACTCTATTTAAAACTGATTTACGAATATCTGGAAGAAGACATCAATTTGGCTGATGAATTTGAGCCATTCCTTCCAGATGGCTTTATGAAATTGAAATACCAAAATCAGGCAGCTATTCAGGCGAAAAAGATTTTGGAAACTTACAACGGTGTTTTCTTGGCAGACGTGGTTGGTTTGGGTAAAACCTTCATTACCGCTTTATTACTCCAACAATTGCAAGGTAGAACTTTGGTGATTTGTCCGCCTGTATTGAAAGACTACTGGAAAGATTCACTATTTGATTTTGGTATAAGAAGTTTTGAAGTGGAATCTTTGGGCAAGTTGGAACACATCATCAAAAAAGGTTTGGAACGCTACGATTACATTGTGGTGGACGAAGCTCACCGTTTCAGAAATGAAAACACGCAATCATACGCCAACCTATTAGACATCTGCCGTGGCAAAAAAGTGATTTTGGTAACGGCAACACCTTTGAACAATACCGTTGACGACATTTTCGCTCAGTTAAAACTGTTTCAAGCACCTAAAAATTCAACCATTCCGGGCATACCGAATTTGGAAAAATATTTTTCAAATTTCAGAACACGGTTAGCCAAACTGGAAAAGACCGACCCTGAGTACAAAAAACTCATTAAGGAAATTTCAGACGATATTAGAAATAGCATTTTACGCTATGTAATGGTTCGCAGAACCCGAACAGACGTAATGACCTATTTCAAACAGGATATGAAAATGCAGGGATTGACTTTCCCCAACTTAGACAATCCGCAAAAAATCGTCTACAAATACGAAGGTGAGTTAGAAACCATTTTCAACAACACCATCAAAAAACTGCAAGAGTTTACCTATGCCCGATACACGCCTTTGCTTTACTACATTGGAAATAAAGCTTTGAGCGAATTTGAAATGCAGCAGCAACGGAACGTTGGTGGCTTTATGAAAGGCATTTTGGTAAAACGATTGGAAAGCAGTTTCCACGCATTTCGCCAGAGTGTTGACCGCTTCATCACTTCCTACGAGAAGTTCATTGCTATGTACAAAAACGGTACAGTGTACATCAGCAAAAAGGTGGATGTGTACGACCTGATTGAAAGCGACAACATTGAACGTCTTGAAGAATTTGTTGATGAAGAAAAGGCTCACAAATACGATTCACAGGATTTCAAAAAAGAATTCATTGACAAACTGGAGTTTGACCTTGCCATTTTGAAAGAAGTGAAAAAGCTTTGGCAAACAGTAAACTCAGACCCCAAATTAGAAACCTTCATAAAGGAGCTTAAATCCAAAGCAGCACTAAAAAGCAACAAATTGGTCATCTTCACGGAATCTAAAGAAACGGGAGATTACATCTACGAAGCTCTGCAAGATGAATTTAAAGGCAAAGTGATGTTCTATTCCAGCACGGGCGGACGACACACAGACAACAAACTCACTTCAAATCATACGGTTTCAAGAGACATCATTACATCAAATTTTGACCCGAAACACAAAGAGAAAAGAGACGACCTGAAAATATTAATTGCTACAGATGTGTTGGCGGAAGGTATCAACTTACACCGTTCCAATGTGCTTATCAATTACGATTTGCCTTGGAACCCGACACGGGTCTTGCAGCGTGCTGGACGTGTAAATCGTTTGGGTAGCAACTTCCCGAAGATCCATATTTTCAACTTCTTCCCTACTACCCAATCAGATGAACATCTAGGTTTGGAAGTAAACATCACCAACAAAATCCAGATGTTTCACGACATTTTGGGAGAAGATGCTAAATATTTGAGTGATGGAGAAGAGTTTGGAAGTCAGGAACTATTCAACACTTTGAACAGCAAAACCGCTTACACGGGTGAAGATGGCGAAGGTGATTCGGAATTGAAGTATCTGGAGCTAATGCGAAAAATACGTGATGACAATCCCGACTTGTTTGAAAAAATCAAAAACCTACCGAAGAAAGCCCGTTCAGGTTTCAAAAAAGAAAATTTGGAAGATGATGCCTTGGTCACCTTTTTCCGCATTGGTAAACTCAAAAAGTTCTACATCAACCAAAGTGGCAAATCAGGTGAGATTACCTTTTTTGATGCCGTGAAAGAATTGGAATGTAAGCCCGAAACACCACGTGCTAACATTCCAAACGATTACTTTCATTTATTGCAAACCAACAAAACACGTTTTGAATTAGACACCACCGTTGGTGATGAACCCACAAAAGGCAGTGGCGGACGCTCAAACGCCAAATACATTGAAACCCGATTGAAAGACAAGTCTTTCAAAAACTTCAAAGGTTTTACCGATTCCAATGACGAATTTTTGAATGGTGTCCGTGAAATGTTGGCTCAGGGAACCATTGCCAAGAAAACAGCACAATTAATCAAAACAGAATTGGAGAAAACCACCGACCCGCTTCAAATATTGCACATCCTGGAAAAGCATATCCGATATGTAGCAATTGAAGGAGCACAGAACGCTAAGAAATTTCAAAAACGTGAAGTTATCCTTTCAGGGTACTTAATCAAGTAAGCAGTATGGATAAGAAAACAGCACAAGAACTCATAGAAAAAACGTTTAACAATGCTTTCAGCGAAGAGCAGTTCACCGTTTTTGCTAAAAACCTATTGAATGATTTTGAAGATAAGCACAATCATTACAGCGGAAATCTTATTTGGGACGACTACAAAGAGCATATCAATACCTATAAACGCATTGGTAAGTACATTGACCCTGATGGCGAAGCGTTGGACGTGTTGATTGTAGAAGTGAAAAGCGTTACCAAATTAGAACGGGCAAGAACCGCACTCCGGAATTTTGTGATCAAGCATTTGAGCAAGTTTGAAAAAGACTATGCATTGGTGGCTTTTTACAGCAAAGAAGATAATGGAAACGATTGGCGATTTTCCTTTATCAAATTAGAATACCGTTCTGAACTGGACGAAGAAAAAGGCAAGGTAAAAACTAAGAAAGAATTTACCCCAGCCAAACGCTACTCGTTTTTGGTGGGCAAATACGAAAAAGCACATACCGCCAAAAATCAGTTGTTGCCTTTGCTGCAAAACATTTCCAACAACCCCACTATTGAAGAACTGGAAGCCGCCTTTAGCATTGAAAAAGTTACGGACGAATTCTTCAACCAATACAAAGACCTATATATCAAACTTTACGAGCATTTTGAAAATGACAGCCATGTAAAAGCTGCCATTGATAAAGCTAAAATAGATCCCTCCCGTTTTACCAAAAAACTTTTGGGGCAAATTGTATTCCTGTACTTTTTGCAGAAAAAAGGTTGGTTGGGTGTAGCCAAAAACGAACGCTGGGGTACAGGAAAAAAACGCTTTGTACAGGAACTAAACGAACAAGCTCAAGCAGCCGAAGGTGTAAACTTCTTCAAAGATAAATTGCAATACCTGTTTTATGAAGCCCTTGCCAAGGAGCGTGACAATGTAAACTCTTACTACAAACGCTTCGATTGCCGTATTCCATTTTTGAATGGTGGTTTGTTTGAAGCCGATTACAACTGGCAAGAAGCCAACATTACCATTCCTGAAAACTTGTTCCGCAACGAAGAAAAAAACAAAGCAGGTGATATAGGCACAGGCATCTTAGACGTATTTGACCGATACAACTTTACCATTAAGGAAGATGAACCGCTGGATAAGGAAGTAGCCGTTGATCCTGAAATGTTGGGAAAAGTGTTTGAAAATATGCTCGATATTACCGAGCGAAAAAGCAAAGGTGCTTTTTATACGCCAAGGGAAATTGTTCATTATATGTGTCAGGAAAGCTTGATTCATTACTTGGATAATGCCCTGAACAGTGGCACAAGCAGTTATCAGGAGTTTGGCTCAGACCAAACCAAACTCTTTGACGGAAGTGCCGACAAAAAAGGCAACCTGAAAATAGAACTGGAACATACCGACAATATTCGAGTTCCTAAAAAGGACATTGAAACCTTCATCCGTGAAGGGCATTTTGCCTTAGAAAATGATGTACGGGTAGCCAACAAAGGCGAAACAAAAACCTACCAATACCAACTGCCTGAAAGCATTCGTAAAAATGCCGACCTGATTGACCAAAAGCTGAGCAGCATCAAAATTTGCGACCCTGCCATTGGTTCGGGTGCTTTTCCTGTGGGCTTATTGCACGAGTTAGTTAACGCAATGCTGGTGTTGAAACCGCATTTGAGTTACGATTACCTGACCGAGAAACTGAAAGGCTTTGGATTTGAACACCGAGAAAGCATTAGCGATAGCCGATACATCTACCGCCTGAAACGCCACATCATACAAGAAAGTATTTACGGAGTAGATATTGACAGCTCTGCCATTGACATTGCTCGTTTGCGTTTGTGGCTGAGCCTGGTGGTGGATGAAGACGACCTTGACCCGATTGAAACGCTTCCAAACTTGGATTATAAGATTGTAGCAGGTAATTCATTAATAAATTTTCCCGAGAATTGGAAAAGTTCTGCTTCTGATAAGATTGAAGATTTGAAAGAAAAGTTTTTCAATGAAACAGATTTAGATGAAAAAAAGGATTTGAAAGCAAAAATTGACCAAGCTATTTCAGAGAGAATGCAAGGTTCTGAAAGGACTTTTGGAATTAATATAAGTTTCGACTTTCGACTTTATTTTTCAGAAGTATGGAATGAAAAAGGTGGTTTTGACATTGTAATTGGAAACCCACCCTATGGTGCAGACTTAACAACCGAAGAAAAGAAATTTTTTAAGAATGAGTTTTCAGATGTTCATATGAGAACACCTGATACATTTAATTATTTTATTTCAAAGGGTTTTAGACTTCTGCACAACGGTGGCGTAATAAGCTATATCGTTCCGAATAATTTGTTTTTTCAGTCTGAATATGAAAAGACAAGGAAATTTCTATTAGCCAAGAATCAGTTCTACATTGGAATCAATTTAGGGGATGGAGTTTTTAATACAGCAACAGTTCCGTCTTGTATTTTCTTATCATCAAAAATCAATTCAGGTATCAATAAATATCGTTATGCAGACCTAAGAAATGCAAATAAGAAAAATCTTGATTTCAGAGAAATCTTCAAATTAGAATCAGTATCTTCTACATTAAAAACACCCGCATCTGTATTCGGAATTTCAGAAGAAGAGTTCAGAATAATTGAAAAGCTCAGAAAAGTATCAGTTACCATTGATGACATTGCCGAAGAAATGGCAAGTGGAATTTCAACAGGCGGAGATAAAATATTTAGAATACCAAAAGATTTTGCTAAACAAAACAATTTTGAAAAAGAAATTCTAAAACCTGTTTTAGTAGGTGGAGAAATTGATAAATATTCTGTTCTAAATACAGATCATTTAGTTATTTATACTGACAGGGCAACGAATATTGACGCTTTTCCAAATATCAAAGACTATTTGATTGAATTCAAAGAAAAGCTAGGAAAACGTAGTGAAACTAAAGCAGGATCATTACCTTGGTTTTCTCTTGGTAGACAAAGATATCCTCTGCTTTTTGAAGAAGATAAAATAATTATGCGTCAGACATCTGATAGAATCAGGGCAGTTTTTGACAATAAGGGGTTTTATGTTTTAAATAGTATTCTTGTTTTTAAGAAAAGAAAAGATACAGAGTTATCCAACAAATTTATTTTGGCTTCATTAAACTCAAGTGTAAATGGATTTTTATATTCAAAGTTTACTCAAGAAGATGGGAGAACTTTCGCTGAGGTAAAGCCTAAAAATGTTCGAAAATTATTCATACCTAATGCAAATAAACATCATCAAAGTTTCACAACGTTAATAGTAGATTATTTGCTTGCGTGGAACAAGCATAAAGAAAAAAATACTGTTGAATCAAAGTTTTATGAATCAGTATTAGATGCTATCGTTTTTGAACTATTCCTTAATGAAGAAATCAAATCGGCAGGCAAAGAAATCCTAAAGCATTTGGGCGACCTGAAACCCATAACAGATGATATGAGTGAAGAAAAGAAGCTTGCTATCATCCAAAGTGAGTTTGAGCGTTTGTACGACCCCAACCACCCTGTTCGCTTTGCCATAGAAACGCTGGATAGTGTGGAGGAGGTGAGGATTATTAAAGATGCTTTGAAATAGCTTTAGCTATTCATCGAGACAATTAAAAAATAAAAGTAGCCGAGATAAATGAAGATTAAGAAAGTCGAAATACGAGATTATAAAGCATTCTATGGCTTAAATGAATTCAATGTAGAAGGCAAGAACCTTTTCATCTATGGTGAGAATGGAAGTGGTAAAAGTTCCTTTTACTATGCCTTGAAAGACTTTTTTCAATCTTCAACGGAAACCTTGGTTTATGACGAAACCGAAAATATTTTCCTGACCAAAGCCCAAAAAGGGAAAGGCTTTATCGAAGTAACATTTAACCCCGATAAGGACGGAACTGCCACAGATAAAAAATACACAGTTAAGAAAAGTTCCAAAAACACCTATGTAACAGGCGACACTAGCATACGTGATGCCATCAAACTCAAAAGTTTTTTGACTTATAAACACCTTCTTAGCATTCACCACATCAAAAGAGAAAATGAAATAGACTTGTTTGAATTACTCGTTAAGGGTGTTCTCAAACATTTCAAGAGTGTGGCTATCACAGGAACGAAGGAATTGGGCGAACTCTGGGATGATGTAGAAGTAGCAATTGGCAAAGAAACTAATCAGGCATTTAACATCACCGCCAAGAAAAAGGAAGTTGATGAAGCCATTGACAAGTTCAATGCGGCATTCAAAAAGCTGTTTGATAAAACGAGCATTGAAAACATAATGAAGTTTGCCCAACCTATTTTAGACAAGTTTGGGCACAACATTGAAATAGAACTGAATTACACGCAAGCTAAACCAAATGCTGCCTACAATGCAATTGAACGCAACCACGTAAGAGCCAAAGTGAAGTACTTGGGCAAGGAAATCCAAAAGCCACATATTTTCTTGAACGAAGCAAGGCTTTCAGCCATTGCAATTTCCGTCTATTTGGGAATGGTAAAACGACACGTTCAAGGCATTCCTTGTAAAGTGCTTTTCTTGGATGATATTTTCATTGGTTTGGATATATCCAACAGACTGCCACTGTTAGAAATCCTAAATTCAGACTTTTCGGCTTATCAAGTTTTCATCACCACTTACGACAAACCTTGGTATGAATTTGTACGGACAAATTATTTGAACAGAAACAACAAATGGAAATGCTTTGAAATTTATGCAGGTCGGACAAAGAAAGGCTTTACCATTCCAGTAGTAAAAGAAATCAAAGGACAAGGTAACAACGACCATTTAACTTACTTCATTCAGACAGCAGAAGATTATCATAACAAAGGCGACAATAAAGCCTCAGGGGTTTACCTACGTTCTGCATTTGAAGCCATCTTAAAGCAATTTTGTTTTGGCAAGGTGACTGTGAAATTTATGACAGACCAAAGCAAACTGAAAGCAGACGAATTTTGGAACGCAACAAAGAAATACATAACGGCTCATCCAAGTCCATCTAACTACAACTTGACACAAAACACCAAAGATGAAATTGACATTCTATTGCCTTTGGTTTTAAATCCCTTGAACCATAACGACATTAATAAGAACGAGCATAGCAGTGAAATCGGACGGACAGTAAACATTTTAAAGACATTAAGAACGGAACTAAATGTGTAAGCCAACCCTTCACAGCCACACACATTGCCAAGCCGCACAAGCCCACGCTACAACCCAAGCTTGGCAAAGAGTGTGTCTGTCCAACCGCACGACCAAAACGACCGACAAACCAACGGACGAAGAAGAACACTGAAGCGATAACATGCGTTTGGCTCAATGGCGGGTGACGTGGTTAATTGAACATTCTAACTCGCATCAACTTTTGTGGTTAAATGAAAGTTTTGTGCTCCGAAATCCGCCACTGCGCCAAGCGCCAAACCGTTGGAA
>JBMNUR010000043.1:0-14551 GCA_050946395.1 Peptococcales bacterium | reverse complement strand
TGTGCCTTTGGGCTATCCGGAGACATATTGATAAACCTAAACCAGTGCCGTGTTCTTTTGTAGTATAAAAAGGTGTAAAAATATCATTGATAATATCTTGAGATATTCCTTTTCCTTGGTCTATAATTTTAATTATAACCATTTTAGGAGCATCAATAGTTTCAATGGTTAATACTCCATTATCGGACATTGCTTCTAAACCGTTGCGGCAAAGGTTTAATATTAATTGGCGTATTTCATTCTCATCGATAAATAAATCGGGGATATTACTTAATTTTAAACAAATATCTTTGCTATCTTTAATTGCTTCCGCGTATAATAATGGGTAAAGTGTTTTCAGAATCTTATTTAGATTAGACATCTTTTTGGAATCCGGCTGATTTTTGGCCAATAGTAAAAATTCGGTTATTAGTGCATTTACCCTATCTAACTCCCCGATCATTACACTAAATAGTTCTTTATGATCTTCTAATTGATTTTTCTTCATAAATAATTGAAGAAAGCCTTTAATGGCAGTAATGGGATTCCTAACTTCATGAGCAATACTAGCGGCCATTTCACCGATAATATTCAATCGATCCAAACGTTGAATCTCAAGCTCCATTGCCTTTATTTTTGTAATATCATTTAAGATACAATAATAATAATTTTCATTTTTGATTTGTACGATGCTTACCGAGAGAACTACTGCTCTAATGTTCCCGTTTTTTTGTTTGATCATTAATTCTAAATGATTGATGTTGTTTTTACTGCCAAGGATATCCATGATTTTGCTAAAATCCGCATTTTCGTCAAATAGGTTAAGATTTTGGAATTGTTTATTTATTATTTCGTCTTTTTTATAACCTAAAAGTGATAAAAGGCTGTTATTTGCTTTGATTATATAACCATCAGCGTTAATTAATGCCATTGCTAATGAACTAGATTCAAAGGTGGCGGAAAAAATCTGGGAAGCCCTTATACTTTCCGTAACATCATAAAGGGAAAGTATTAAATAATTAACCTCTCCGGTATTTTTATCTAAAATAGGAACTAAAGATAAGTCCCAATAGGTTTTGCCCCTTTCAGGGTTTTTTGTATATATAAAAGGGTTGGCATGAGTCTGATAGGGAACTTTTGTTTGTAGTACTTTATCAAATAGCCTTTTCGAATCAGAAGGATATAAATCAAAGTGGTTTTTCTCTTGAAAAAAAGAAATATCCTTACCATCGGCTTTGGCATAGGCTTCATTGACAAAAACAAAGTTATAATCTCTGTCTAAAATGGCAACAGGATATATGGAATGTTGAAAAAACTCTTTAAATAAATTTGAGTCGTGGTAAATGGTATCCTTTTTAATCATTTAATACCTCCCCAAAAGGTGAATCATGTAATTATTAGATAAAATTTGGGATAATCCTTCTTTTGTATTATTTTTATTGCATGAATATTTTGAAAAAATAGATTCATTTTTCCTTTCTAAGAATAAATATATCTCTCAAGAATATTATTTAATGAATTATTCATTGGGAGGTAATATCATGTTGATTAAACTGCCCAAGATTAGAAAAACATACATTATAGTAGTACTACTTTTTTTACTCATTATTATAATAGCTTCACTAGTATTAGGTTCGGAAACTACTTTTAGACGTGGTGAAGACCAAGATTTTAGAGAGAATACGGAAAAATTGTTAGCTATGGGACAGCAAATTTTTAGGTATGATACTTTTGGAGATGAGGAATTTTGGGGTAAAACCTTGGGATTGCATGAGGCCATTAAAGGTTCGAAGCTTGGAGGAATTGGACCGGGTTTAACTCCTAAAGAGGCTTTATCTCTAGGGTTAAAGGTTGATTCTGAAGCATTACCAACATCTTTAGTGGAAAAATTAAAAAAAGGTCAGGTTAATCTTAATGAGCCGGCCACAACTGTTGCTCTTTTAGAAAATGACGCAGTAGTTGGCGTTAAAGGTTTTTTTAATTCTAAAGGTCAGCTTTCATCGATTGGAATCCAATGTGCATTGTGTCATTCTGTGGTAGATGATTCTCTAGCACCTGGTATCGGTCGACGCCTTGATGGCTGGGCAAATAGGGATCTCAATGTGGGGGCTATTATTGCCCTTGCACCCAATCTCAAACCTCTTGCTAATGTTCTAGGAGTGGATGTTGAGACTGTTCGGAAGGTTGTGTTAGCCTGGGGGCCAGGTAAATATGATGCTCAGTTGGTTTTGGATGGTAAAGGTTTTCGGCCTGATGGTAAAACTGCGGCTACCTTGATTCCTCCTGCTTTTGGCCTTGCAGGTATCAATCTTCATACCTGGACGGGATATGGCTCAGTCCCCTATTGGAATGTTTTTGTAGCTATTTTGCAGATGCACGGTAAAGGCCGGTTTTTTGATGAAAGGCTAAATAACCCCATGCAGTTTCCCGTGGCTGTCAAAAATGGATTTTGGAACATCAAGGATGAACCTGATTTAATTTCTAGTAAACTTCCGCCTCTGCATTTTTACCAATTATCTCTCCAAGCTCCCCGGCCACCGGCAGGCTCATTTGATAAAGAAGCAGCAAAACGCGGACAACAGATATTTAACGGCAAGGCTTATTGTAGTATTTGCCATATACCTCCAACTTTTAGTGAACCCGGGTTTAATATGCACAAACCGGAGGAAATTGGGATAGATAGTTTTCAAGCCGACCGTTCACCTGAAAAACGGTATCGAACCGCTCCGCTGCAAGGTCTATGGACTCACCAAAAGGGAGGTTTCTACCACGATGGCCGTTTTAAAGATTTACTTGAAGTTGTAAATCATTATAATAAAGTATTTAAACTTAATTTAAATGAGTCAGAAAAGAAGGATTTAGTAGAATATCTTAAATCACTTTAGCCTTCCTTAATATATCTGGTGAGATGTTTTATATAATTAGACGTGGCAATCTCTTTGACCCAAGGTATTGACAGACAAACTGTGTTGGTGCTATTATTAATGTTAATTTAAGAAATATAAGGCAATGATGGAGAAAAGTAAACTGTACCCAGCTTTTCAGGGAGGAAATGTCGGCGACTGAAAGCATTTCTAAAGCATGGATAGTCGAAGTTCCCTCCTGAGCTGTTAGGCTGAAATTAAGTAGGTCTAAACGGGTTTCTACCGTTATATGGATAGGGTATCGGAAATTTACTCCCGTACCTGAAAAGAGGAGGACTGTATTTATTAAACAGTCAATTAGGGTGGTACCGCGAATATAACCTTTCGTCCCTTTATTGGGATGAAAGGTTTTTTTTATTCGTAGGAAATTATATTTCACTTTAACCTATTAATTTCCGTAACGAATAACAAAAAGTTTCCTGATTTATTTTAATTCAATCAAAGGAGGATGTCCCATGTATTGGAATGAAACTTATGAATGTTTACCTCAAGAATCTTTAAAAACCTTACAACTGGAACGATTAAAGCAAACTCTGGAGCGTGCATATCATAATGTCCCTCATTATCGGAACATTATGCAAAAAGCAGGTGTAGAGCCAGATGATTTAAATTCCTTAGATGATCTTAAGAAATTTCCCTTTACTCGCAAACAGGATTTACGGGATAACTATCCTTATGGGATGTTTGCCGTTTCCCTAAGTGAAGTAGTAAGAATTCATTCTTCCTCAGGAACTACCGGAAAGCCCACAGTAGTTGGGTATACAAGAAATGATTTAAATACTTGGTCAGAGCTAATGGCTCGATCTTTAATGAGTGCAGGGGCCCAGAAACATGATGTTATTCAAAATGCTTATGGTTATGGGCTTTTTACAGGGGGGTTGGGAGTACATTATGGGGCAGAAAAATTAGGAGCTTCGATAATCCCTATATCCGGAGGTAATACCAGAAGACAGGTAATGATTATGCAGGATTACGGCAGTACTGTCTTAACTTGTACACCTTCTTATGCTTTGTATATAGCGGAAGTAGCTCATGAAATGGGCTTAAAACCAGGTGATGTTAAATTAAAGGCAGGAATCTTTGGTGCGGAGCCCTGGTCAGAAAACATGAGGAAAGAAATTGAAAATAAATTAGGCATTAAAGCATTTGATATTTATGGTCTAAGTGAAATAATCGGCCCAGGAGTTGCAGTAGAATGTCAATGCCAAGATGGATTACATGTAGCAGAAGATCATTTTCTAGTGGAAGTTATCGATCCTCACACAGGAGAAGTTTTACCAGAAGGAGAAAGAGGAGAATTAGTTTTCACTTCTTTGACCAAAGAAGCACTGCCTATAATTCGTTACCGTACCGGAGATATTTCTAGGATTATTAATGAAAAATGTGAGTGTGGACGGACAAGTGTGAGAATTGGTAGAATTGAAGGAAGAACTGATGACATGCTGATTATTCGCGGAGTAAATGTATTTCCTTCCCAAATAGAACATGTGCTTTTAAATATTGGTGAAGTAGAGCCTCATTATCAGTTAATTGTTAACCGGGAAGGACAATTAGATAATCTGGAAGTTCATGTGGAAGTAACGGAAGAAATAGTTTTTGATGAAGTCAAAAAGCTGGAAGCTTTGGCCAGGAAAATTCGCAGTGAAATAGAAAGCCTCTTAGGGGTCACAGTAAAAGTAAAACTGGTTGAACCTAAGGCAATAGCAAGAAGTGAAGGTAAGGCCCAAAGAATTATTGATCGAAGAAATATTTAAGGGGGAATGTTAAATGGTTATTAAACAATTATCAGTATTTCTGGAAAATGTACCAGGAAGGTTAAGAGCAGTTACCTCGATATTGGCGGAAAATAATATTAATATTAGGGCCTTAACTTTGGCGGACACAGCTGATTTTGGGGTACTCAGATTAATCGTAAATGATCCTGAACAAGCTGTGAAAATATTAAAATCAAGAAATTTTGCCGTAAAAATTGGCGAGGTAATTGCGGTAGAAATGGATGATGCCCCTGGTGGTTTAGATCAAGTTCTTAATATACTGGAGAAGGCAAATGTCAACATTGAGTATATGTATGCCTTTATGGGTTCAAAACCACGAAAAGCACTGGTAATTTTCCGAGTGGATAAGATTTCCGAAGCCATTGATTTTCTGGAAAAAGGCGGAATAAGGCTTATCTCTACGGAAGAAGAAGTAGCAGACCTTATTTATTACTGTTGGGATTAAAACAATACACCAGGGACGGAGCAGGACTTTTCATTGCTATCACTCTGTCCCTAGTGTATAAAACTACTCTAAGTTTACATTGTGGTATACTTGGCGAACATCTTCTAAATCTTCTAAGGTATCAATTAGTTTTTCAAATTGAACTAGTGCATTACCAGTAAGGGTTGTTTCGTTTTGGGCAAGCATAGTTTGTTCGGCGACGGTAAACTCACTAATACCTGCATTTTGGAGGGCATTTTGTATCCCTTGGAACTGATCAGGTTGCGCATAAATGATAACTGCTTCATCCTCCTCTAAAATGTCACGTACGTTTACATCTGCTTCTATTAAAATTTCCAATACTTCATCAACGGGTTTACCTTCTAATCCAATGACCGCAGTGGCATCAAACATATAGGAAACAGAACCGGTAACACCCAAGTTACCACCGTTTTTAGTAAATGTAGAGCGAACATCTGAAGCAGTACGATTTACGTTATTTGTCAGGGTGTCAACAATTATCATCGAACCGTTAGGCCCAAATCCTTCGTAACGTAATTCTTCATAGCTTTCATCGGAAGAGCCTTTAGCCTTTTCTATAGCCCGTTCAATAATTGCCTTAGGGACATTATAGGTTTTAGCCCGCTCTACAACGAATTTTAAAGCCTGATTGGATTCGGGATCAGGTACACCTCGCCTGGCAGCTACATAAATTTCTCGGCCAAATTTAGCATATACCTGACTTGTATTGGTATCTTTGGATGCTTTCTTGTCTTTGATATTATTCCATTTTCGACCCATGCTGTCACTCTCTTTCAATTTTTAATGTTCATAATCTCGTGTTTTCGTTTATTATTATAACTAATCGATATAATTTATGACAAGGAAATATTAAAGGAAGAAATTAAGTCCAGTTATTTTTGAACTTTTCTTAAATATATTTGCGCAATATATCTAATAATAGCTGATCGGGTAATGATACCAACTATTTTGCCATCCTCAAGTACCGGGGCTTTTTTTATTTTTTTCTTACCAAGTACACTTGCCACTTCATCAATACAAAAGTCGGTATTTACTGAAACCACCTTTTTAGTAGCTAATCTTAACACATTAAGCTTGATTAAGTCCTCAATCTTTTGGTCTAAGGATTGATCATCATATAATACTGTCACATAGCTAGTCAGGTCAATATATTTAGGATTTTGTTTACCGATGTAGTTCATAATATCACCGTCACTGATAAAGCCCACTACATGGCGTAAGTCATTAATAACTGGAATGCCACTTACTTCCTTTTCTACAAGTATTCGCAATACATCTTTAATTGTAGAAGATTCATGGCAAGTGTAAATATTGGTTTCCATGATTTCGCTAATTTTTTTATTCATCTACGTAGCCCTCCTTTTCTTACGGGCTGTTTTTTATCATCGTGTACCTTAAAGATAGCAATAAGTAGAGCTATTCCGGCTAAAATACTAGATGTGCCAAATGCGGCATTAATGCCTAGCAAGGTAGAGTGAGTGATACCTAGATGGGCATTTTTATTCATAACCATGGTCATAATTGTTATTAAAAAAGCGGTACCAATAGACCCTCCCATCTGACGGGCTGTATTGTTGACTGCATTACCGTGGGAAATAAATCTATCACTTAAAGAATTTATACCCCAGGTGTTAATCGGCATATTCATCATAGACATGCCTAAATTACGGAATGTAAAAAGAAAGCATAAAAATATAAAAGTTGTGTTTTCATTGACGAAACCTAATATGGCCGAAGTTACAGTAAGGATTAAAAGGCCCAAAATTGATAACATTCGGGGGCCGAAACGGTCAAATAAAAATCCGCTTACCGGACTCATGATCCCCATGACAATTGCACCCGGCATCATCAAAAGGCCTGAGGCTGTGGCTGAGTAACCTAGTACATCTTGAGTATATATGGGCATAATGACTGCCCCTACTATTAATGCCGCATTAATTATTGTAGCCAATAGGGTAGAGTAGGCAAAAACCTCTGTTTTTAATACCCGTAGTTCCAAAAGTGGCTCGGTTAAAGCCAATTGTCTATTAACATAAAAGACCATCGATATACAACCGATAATTAGCGGGAGAAGAGTAAAATTGCTAACCCAGCCATAGCTTGCTGCGGAAGAAAAGCCGTAAAGGAGACTACCAAAAGCAAGGGTTGAAAGCAAAACAGAAGGCCAATCTAAATTAGGATTATGTGTTTCTCCAACATTGCGTAAAAAGAAAAATGCAAAGACGATATCGATAATGGCTAAAGGCACAATACCACCAAAGATAAAATGCCAGTTCCAAGTATCTACTACCCAGCCGGCAAGGGTGGGGCCTATGGCAGGGGCGAAAGCAATAACTATACCTACAAGCCCCATCGCAGTACCTCTTTTTTCCTTGGGGAAAAGTTGCATCATTACTACTGCCCCTAATGGCATCTGAACACCTGCTCCAATGGCTTGAAAGATACGAGCTAAAAGTAGGTAATAAAAATTGGACGAAATAGCGGCTAAGGCAGTACCTATGGTAAAAATGGACATAGAGCCTATAAAAAGTTTACGGGTACTAAAACGGTCAATTAGAAAAGCTGTAATTGGAATCATAATACCATTTACCAGCATAAAGGCAGTTGTCAACCATTGCCCCTCACTAGGACCAATTTTAAAATCCCTCATAATACTAGGTAGAGCCGGGGAGAGTACCATCTGGTTAAGGATAGTAATAAACCCACCTGATATAATGATGGCAACAATAAAGATATCCGAGGGGGATATCCAACGGTTAGATGTTTTTTGCTTCATTCAGATTCTCCTTAAATTTAGATAGCAAATATTTTGTATAGTAATAGTCCCATCTTTCTATTATATCAAATATGGAATAAAAAAGAAAATTATTCTAAAGGCATTAAATATTTTACATATTTCACATGTGTTAGATAATTAGGGAAATTTGTGGTAATATATTAATTAAAGATATTATTTGTCGCCTGAATAAGAGGAGGCTTGTAATGAAGCAGATTGTGTATACTCTTGAGGAAAAATGTGAAGGTTGTAACAAATGTTTGTTTGCCTGCCCCATAAAAGACGCAAATATTGCTTATAGCAAAGAGGGTAAAAATAAGGTCAAAATCAATGACGAGAAATGTATTATGTGTGGGAAATGTATTGAGGTATGCGACCATGGGGCCAGAGATTACAGGGATGATACAAGTAAGTTTGTAAATGATCTTAAAAAGGGTACAAGCATATCTATAATTGCAGCTCCTGCATTAAAAACAAATTTTCCACATTATAAGAAAATTATCGGATATCTTAAATCACTAGGCGTAAAGGAAGTTTATGATGTCTCCTTGGGTGCGGACATTACAACCTGGGCATATTTGAAAACATATAAAGAAAAGGGCGTTACATCTATTATCGCCCAGCCCTGCCCCCCTATCGTAAATTATGTAGAAAAGTTTAGGCATGAACTTATTTCAGATTTAGCTCCAGTACATAGCCCGATGATGTGCACAGCTATCTATCTAAAAAAATACCTTAATGTAAGTGATAAATTATGCTTTTTATCACCTTGTATTGGCAAGACCAGTGAAATTCATGATAAAAACACCTTTGGATATGTAGATTATAATGTTACATTTAAAAAATTATTAGAATATATCACTCAAAATAAGATTTCTTTAAATTCAATAAAAGAGGCAGATTTTACACTTACAGGATATAGTCTGGGTGAAATTTATTGTATGCCTGGGGGTTTAAAAGAAAATGTTTATCACTATAATCCCGAAGCTTTTGTTAAACAAGTAGAAGGTTCAGAATATGCTTATAAATACCTTGATGAATATAGCAAAAGAAAAAAGGCACACAAGTCGCTGCCTATGCTTGTTGATATTCTAAACTGTTCTCACGGATGTAGTGTGGGCTCAGGTACTTGTAAAAACATTGATGTTACAGATATTGATGAATTGACTTCCAATTTGAAAAATAGAAAAATTGGAAAATATAAAACTAACCCAAATAAACTTTTGAAGTATTTTGATAAAAACTTAAATTATAAGGATTTTGCAAGGACATATGAAGCCCAAATGATTATTCCGTTCCGAGAACCTTCCCCTGCTCAACTTGAGAAAATATTTATTAGTTTACATAAACTTGATGAAAACTCAAGAAATCGTAATTGTAATTCCTGTGGATATGGTAATTGTACCAAGATGGCTCATGCTATATTTAATGAATGTAACCACAAAGAAAACTGTATTGACTATAATATTGCGGAGGTTAATCTGGAAAAGAAATCTTTGGGTTTGAAAAATGAGGAGATTTCCAGGATACTAAAAGAAGTTCAAGAAATGCAGGAACATCGGGAATTAAAACTAAATCAATTGAACGAGAGATTAAAAGAAATAACGGACTCTTTGGACGAAGTTGCCGCGGGAAGTTCTAATAACGCAATCAACGTGAGCAGTATTGGTGAGGAAATAACAGGGCTTATTAGTATTTCCGAAAACTTAAAAGAAAATATTCAAATAATGCAACAAAGTATTAATAATTTTAATCAGATAACAGAGGAAATCGTAAGTGTAGCTGAACAAACAAATCTACTTTCCCTTAATGCAGCAATAGAAGCGGCACGCGCGGGAGAAGAAGGCCGAGGATTTTCAGTAGTGGCTGATGAGGTAAAAAAACTTGCCCTACAATCCAAAAATGCCGCTCAATCTACCAAGGATGACGAGGTAGCCCTGAATAGAAATGTAGCTATGGTACTAGAGATAGCAAAAGAAATTGAGGATAGAGTAAATTCCATAAATAACGCGGTACAAAATATTTCTGCAACAATTGAGGAGACAACGGCAAAAAATCAAGAAATCTTAGCAACCGCTAACCTGATTATTCTGGAACAACAAAAATAAGAAGCATCCAAAAACCCGTCCATGTTTAGGACGGGTTTTTGGATGCTTTGAACTGTCAGGATTGAGACCTTTTATTAATAGAGCCTAGCATGGCAAATATTGCTGCAAAAAGTGCCGGCACAACCCAGCCTAAACCTTGCTCTTGAAAAGGTAAATAGCTTAGTAGTTGGTTAATAAAGGTAAGATTTATTCCCAGGCTTGCCCCTAAAGAATGAACAATATTGGCTATTAGTATTAATAGTACGCCACAGACCGTAAATACATAAACTTCTTTTTTTCCTTTGAAAAAGTTGTGAAACAGAGCAAGTAGGACTAGAACGATAATTATCGGATAAATATTTACTAAAATTGGTACAGAAACTGATAAAATTTTGCTTAAACCCATATTAGCCAAAAGGGCACTAATCAAAGTGGTAATAATGGCTACAGTAGAATAACTCAAGCGATAATTGGTTAAACGGCTGAAATACTCACCACAGCTGGCAACTAATCCAATAGCTGTGGTTAGACAAGCTAAAGACATAACCAAAGCAATAATAATCTTGCCAGAAGCCCCATACAAAGCTTCACTTATATAGGATAACATTTGACCATGACTATCTCCATTAAAAGTAGTGCCAGTAGTAGCACCAATATAGGCTAAACCAATATAAATAGAGGCAAGTCCTATGGCAGCTATTATTCCTGCTATTATTGTAACTTTAGCAATCTCGCTATTATTAGTTACCCCTTTATCTTTAATGCCTTTAACAATAATCATGCCAAAAATAACAGAAGCTATAGCGTCCATGGTGTTATAACCTTCTAAAAACCCTTGGGAAAAAGGATTGGTATAATTGCTTGCCCCAATACTACCTAAGGGATTGATCACACCTTTAAATATAATTAGTCCCAAAAATAAAATTAATAATGGAGTAAGAATTTTCCCGACATTTTCTAAAATGTCGGAAGGTCTTAAAACAAAAAATAGGGTAATTGCAAAAAAGATAATAGTAGTTAATACTAAGGCTATTTGAGTTGAACTAGAGTTTGTTGCTAAAAAGGGAACAATTGCTACTTCAAAAGTAGTAGCAGCAGTCCGGGGAATAGCTAATAAGGGTCCTATGCAAAGTATAGCCAGGGTAGTAATGATTTTACTGAACAGGGGATGAACTCGATTGGCAAGTAGCTCTAAATCCCCACCAGCTTTTGCTACCGCAGTAACACCTAAAAGGGGTAGTCCTACTCCGGTAACAATAAAACCAAATAAAGCCCGGGGAAGTTGTTCTCCACTTTGTAAACCGAGCATTGGAGGGAAGATTAAATTACCTGCCCCAAAAAACATAGCTAAAAGAGCCAATCCGGTGAAAAAAATTTCTTTGTTGGAAAATTTCATAATAATACTCCTTTTGTAAAAATTGTAAGGTAAATTTATATTTCTTAATAAATTAAATTTAAACAATTAACTCTATTAATTTAACACTATTTCAAAACTAGTGTCAATAAAAGATGAGATATTAACAAATTTTAGCTTTTTAAGTTTAATGGTCAAAATTAGCTCCAAATGGACTTTATCTTCATAAGATATAGAGTCTAAGTCAAGAATTGTATAGGTTAAATAAGGAGTGGATAAAATTGGCCGTTAAAATTGTGACTGATAGTACCGCCTATTTAGATAAAGAAGTAGTTGAAAAATATGATATTACAGTAATTCCGCTAATCGTTAATTATGAAAACAGGTCTATTCAAGAGACGGAGATTGATGAAAACGAATTTTATGAGTTAATAAAAAAGGAGGATTTTCCCACCACCTCTCAACCTCCCCTTATAGAAATTCAGCAAAGTTTTTTAAAAATTTTAGAACAGGGTCATGACATATGTGCTATTGTTATTTCCGCTCATTTAAGTGGTACCTATTCATCAGCATTAGTAGCAAAAAATATTTGTCTGAAAAAGTACCCGGATAGAAATATTGAAATCGTTAATTCTCGGGGAGCGTGTATGGGGAATGTAGTATTACATGCTGCCCAAAGGGCAGCTAGGGGGGATAATTTAAACATAATTTTGCAAACGGCTCAACAAATGTTAAATAAAATTTCTTTTTTCTTTATTCCGGCAACTTTGGAGTATTTGAAAAAAGGTGGGAGAATAGGAGGAGCCCAATATTTATTAGGGAGTATATTGGATATAAAACCGATTTTAACTTTCAAGGATGGGGAAGTAGCAGTAGTGGAAAAAGTAAGAACTAAGGAGAAAGCTTTAGGTAAGTTAGTTGATTTTTTAGAAAAAGACATTCAAACTAAAGAAATAGTAGAATTAATAGTAGGTCACGTTTATTGTCCCTTGGAAGCTGAAAAAATAGCAAATTTACTAGCAGTAAAATTTAAAAAGGAAGTTAAAATAAAACCGATAGGACCCGTTGTTGGTATGCATGTAGGGCCGGGTACCATTGGGTTAGGATATTATTCTCTTTAAAAACAACAAATCGCCCCGAGGGCGATTTGTTGTTTTATTTACAGCCCTTACATTCCTGTGTTGTACCGCCGAAACCTGTCTGGGGTGGATATGGAGGCCATTCAGGTGTAAAATTTGTTGGACATTCTCCTAAAAATTCCCCACATTCAGGAGGAGGTGCAGGATAACCATAGGTGGGAACTAATAGCTGCACTTCTGAATCTACCTTAATTAAAATTAAAACTCCTACACAACAAGTTATTTCTCTGACTCCAATCGGTTTAATACATTCAATTTGTGCTTGGTTAATATTTGCATCATTTCCATTCAAATTAGCCATTTTCTCTCGAAGGAGACCGGCAAGACTTTGACCCTCGAAGTTACTTAGATTGGAAAAACGGTTAAACACATCAACTAAATTTTGGCCTTCCGGTGTCTTATCCAAATTAGCGTTAATAATTTCATTTTTTAGTTCTTCGATAAAAGGCGCAATTTTAGCAATGTTTTCTTTATTGATTTGGATGTCACTACCGCAATTTGCGTCAATACAGTTTTGTAACACTGAGGAGTATTTTTTAAACAATTTATAAGCCTTTGTGGAGAGATCAGGGCGAACTCTAATAACCTGAGCTAATAGCGGACTATAGCGATTATAAAGAGCTGCGAAATTTCCTTTCATCTGATTATCAGGCATATTCAGGAATGCTTCATTAACAATATTATCAAATATACATACACATTTATCTCTTCTGGAAACAAAACAAAAGAGACATTGGGGGAAAACGTGGCACTGAACGTTTAGTCCATTTTCTCCAGCCCTATCAACTCTAAATACTTTAGATATGGTTCTGGATTCACATTGAGTTACTATACCACCGATATCTACGGGTATGCCGATGCAGACTCCCAGGTCAAAAGTTACCCTCACTATACCATCACTTACAACTTGGCAGTTAATATTATTGGCGGTTGCCGATAAACATTGTACCTCTTGGGTTTGGGTAGTAATCTTGCAGATTGTCTTATCAACTTCAAATACAACTTCTTCAACTTGGGAATGCATGCACTCATTGAAAACTTTTTGGACTTTAATAATATCTATTTCAGTTGGCGGAGGGCAAACCGGAATCCCCAATATAGGGTCAATCGGACATGGACCAGGAAAAATTTGCTGTTGTCGGTTTTTATTAGACATAGGTAAACCTCCTTTTCTATTAAATTTATTTGAACCTACTATATACTATGAAGCTTAAAAATTATTGGTTAGTGTAAACATGATAAAGATGAATTTTTTATCCGATGACTACCAGTTGTAAGACTCCCTTGCAAACTCCATCTGAAGCTAAGAATCACTTGACCATGCAGGAATATGTTGGTAGATGTCGAAAGATAAAAATACCCAGAATTGTATATATGTGTGGAGAGTGATAGCTATGAAAATATTGTTGGCTGATGATAATTTAAGTAGCCGAGTAAGTGTAGCTGATTTTCTCCGAAAAATTGGATGTCAGGTTGATGAATATGAGGATGGATATAGTGCCTTGAAAGGCTTTCTAGTCAATGAATATGGCATGGTTTTGACGGACATTAAAATGCCTAACATGACAGGACTAGAATTGTTGAAATCTATATCTGCTTCTCCCTACTGGAATAATGTTGATGTTGTGTTATTTACCGGCTATGGGGATTTGGACTCTGCTATTCAGGCTCTACGATTGGGTGCTTATGATTATCTATTAAAGCCCTTAGATGTAAAGGAATTAGCGGAAGTAACAAAAAGAGTTGCTAAACGGAGAAATAATAATCATAAAAAGATAAATATTTTGCTATTACATAACAACTCTTTATTTGGTGAAGGATTAAAATATATCTTTGCAAAATCAAATAAGTTTAAATTTATTGGAGAAGAGGAAACTTTTGAAAAAATAATAATAAAACTTGAAACTTCTAGCATAGATATACTGCTAATAGATTTGGAATATTTAAAACTAGAAAAAGGAAATTTTTGCAAAACGATTAAAAGTAGATTTCCTAATCTAAATATAGTGCTCCTCTATTCTCAGGAAAGTTCAATCTTCGAAAGTATTAAA
>JBMNUR010000042.1:0-14580 GCA_050946395.1 Peptococcales bacterium | reverse complement strand
CTAAGGCTCCCACCATAAATCCAAAGAGGGGGCCAAAAACATAACCCGTTATCATCACTATAAACGTAGTAGGTTGCACACTGATTATCGCCGCAAAGGGGATTCTCATAACTGCAGCCAAGGTAGCCAGGGTAGCAATTAATGAGATGTCTTTAGTATTAACCTCCCCTTTTTCAAAACTTAAAAAAACAGCTAGTATGACGATAAGGATCATTATACCCGACGTTATGGCCCAATTCATGTAAACACCTACCTTTAGTTAGTGGCTAGTGTCTAGTGGTGTATACCTTAATAGTCTATAGTCGATGGTCAATAGTCAATGTTCGTCAGCAAACCATAGACCATAAGCGTAAATAGTCTGGAATATCTTTAAATCTTATGGCTATGGGGCGATTATCTCAATCTTTTTAGTATCTGCATACCAAGTAACCTTAGCACCCAGGCTTTCCGAAATATACCGAACAGGAACAAAGGTTCTACCACCTTCGATAAGAGGCGGAGTAAGAGTAATAGTATTATTGCCTTTGGTAATTTCTACTTTTTGGGTCTTTTGATTCCATTTGGTGTTTGCCCCTAAGCTTTCAGCTATGAAACGTAAGGGAACCATGGTACTACCTTGAATAATCTTAGGTACTGCATCCAAACTTACTTTGTTGTTTCCAATATGGGCTTCTTTTTGCCCAATGGTCAATACTATTTTGCAGGAAGACTGCAAATCAATGTTTACCGGGAAAGGCTTTCGAGCCATAGCCATAATACCGTAGGCAGTCATTAAAACAGGTGAAACTTGGCGACCCTCAGTCCATTCGAAATATCCTTGAGAATTTTGCAGGCTTTTTAAATAAGAGAAAGGTGATTTTCCGTTTTTATTCCATTGGCCTACCTCGGGATTTTCTCCTATAGCAAGTAAACCTTGGATAGCCCAGGCATTACTAGCCGAATTTGCCTTATTTATGCTTGAACTAATTCCGCCATACTCTTCTTGGTGATTGTTTAAATATTTGATTGCCCTGTTTATAGCGGAAGACCCCGGCCGTTCCCCCAAGATTGCAAGAGCATTAAGGGCTACACCGGTACTATCAGGGTCACTTTCACCACCAACAGCCCAGCCAAAACCACCATCAATATTTTGTTGATTCAATAACCAAGTTCTTGCCTTATCTTTTTGTGGTATTTCCCTTTCCGTGGCAGCTAAGGCCAAAATAGACCAAACATGTGCATTAATTAAATCTTGCTCACCTTTATCATACTGGGCAAAGTGTCCATTATCCTTTTGAAAAGAGATTATTTTTTCTTCTAAATTAACCCCATTAATTATTCCTTTATAACCTACAGCCTTTAAAGCCATTAGTGCCCGGGCATAATGGGTAGTCTCATCAAGATTAGTATTTTGAAAAATAAAATCCATAGGTGAGTTACCATTTTTCCTCCATGCAGAACTTTCCACATCCTCACCTACAGCTCCCAGGGCCATTACTACCCAATGAGTTAACCTGTCACTACTAGGTGTTCCCTTTCTATCAGTAAAACCTCCATCATCGTTTTGCATTGATTTAAGATAATTAATAGCTTTTGCAATGGAGGGCTCATACTCCTTAGCATTTAAAGCTTTAGGTATTACCAATAAAAAAGATATGCATAAGAAACAAATTAATATTTTATTAATTTTAAGCATATATACCAACCTTTCTCCCAACATCTAGGGACTTTAGAAACTGTTGACCTTCTTCTATAGTAACAATATCATTATTGTAATTATAAAAAAGCTTACTTATCTGGGGGGAATAAAAGATAGACTTAGTTAACATGGCTTTTTTATCACCTTCGGCAACTATCGAACCTTGACTCATTAAGACAATATTTTGGGCATATTCTGCAGCGAACTCTACATCATGGGTAACAACAATTACTGTTTTTCCAGTTCTTTGCAAAGCTAATAGTATTTCTCCTAACTCCTTCTTTAATTTGTAATCCAAACCTCGGGTTGGTTCATCAAGGAGGATAATTTCCGGATTTGCAATTAAAACAGCGGCTAGAGCCACCCTTTGCCTTTCTCCTGAGCTTAGGTCTCGCGGATTTTTATCCTGGTAAAGGCTTAAATTTAACTTTTCCAGAAGAATATCTACTTTTCCTTCTTCCACCATGCCTTGGGCTTTCAATGTAAAAAGTACTTCTTCTTTGACACTATTGAGAAATAAATAATCGTTGGGATTTTGCGATAAATATCCAACCTTTTGTGCCAATTGTTCAACTGCTATCTTTTTGGTGTTTTGTTGGGCAATTTCAACCTTACCCTGGGAAGGTTTTAGAAGCCCGTTAATGACTTTTAGAAGGGTGGTTTTCCCGGCAGCATTATCTCCCATAATAACCGTAAAATCACCGGGATAGATACTTAAATTAATATTTTTTAAAGCTTCATCACCATTTTTATATACAAACCACAGTTTTTCTATCTCTATGAGGGGGGTATTATTGTACTTTTTAACTTTCTCTTCGGTATTTTTTTTCTCCTGTAGATTATTTGTTGTTTTTTCTAGGAAGGGGCTTAATAAGTTTCTACCTTCTTTAACCGTTAAAGGAACTTTCTCGAATCCTGCACCGGCGAAAAGTTTCGCTAAAGGCGGGATAAAAGGACTCCTGTTTTCTAAAGACCAGCGGGAAAAAAAACTGTGGTTTTTGGTATTGCAAATAATTTTACCTTTATCCATTACTAAAATACGATCGGCTAAATGAAAACATCTTTCCAATCTTTGCTCAACAAGAACAATTGTTATACCGTTTTCTTCATTTAGCCTACGTAAAATAGTCAAGATTTCTTCTCCGCTTACCGGGTCCAATTGAGAAGTGGGTTCATCTAAGAGGATTATTTCAGGTTGCATAGCTAAAACACTAGCTAAGGCTACTTTTTGTTTTAGACCACCGGAAAGTTCCGGGGTGTTTTTTTTAAGATAATTGCCTAAAGATAAAGCCCCGGTAGCCTCAAGGACCCTTCTTTTCATTAAACTATTATCAAGTCCTAAATTTTCCAAGCCAAAGACTAGCTCTTGTTCTACATTGGTCATGACCAATTGACTTTCCGGATCTTGAAAAACAATACCCACTTTATCAACTAATTCTTTTCTAGTAAGAGTAGCCAAACTTCGTCCCGCCAGTCTAATTTCTCCTTTAATTTTGCCGCCATAAAACTCGGGGACTAACCCTGCCATTGCTTTGATCAAAGTTGATTTCCCACAGCCGGAACCACCCACAAGTAAAACAAACTCACCCTCTTCAATAGTTAAGTCGATATTTTCCAAAACGGTTCTTGTTTCATTGGGGTAAAAATAGGTTAGATTTTTGATCTCAATAATGGACATTTTTGCCACCCCCAGCTTAATAATGCCGGAAATATAAAAAACAGACTATAGAGAAAGGCCTGCAAGCCTTCCTCTATTTGTAACCTCCGAATTCGGGGATAAAAGACAAAGTCGGTAACACCCCGAAAGTTTAACCACAATCCTAAAATAATGGCTATTATCAGAGAAAGAAAAATTAAATAATCCCGTGGTCTAAGTATCTGGTGGGAATAGTAAGTTCTTTTTCCAATACCATATCCCCGGGCTTCTAAAGCTTCGGCTAATTGAAAGGATCTCTCTAAGCTAGAAATTATCATTGCATTAATTATTGGCAAATAATTTTTAACTCTCCTAATTTTACTTTTATCTACAAAATTTACACCTCTACATCTTTGCACATCATAGATCCTACCTAAATCACTGATCATCAAAGGTAACAAACGGGTAGAAACGGTTAAAGCCAATACCCATTTGTTACCAAGTCTCCCCATTAATTTTAAGGCGTGATCCGGATGTAATGCATAAGTAAGTAAACAAAAAGCGCTCATGATAATAACAAATCTTAAACCCATATTTAAACCAAAAAGTATAGCTTCTAAAGTAATCCTTATCTTTCCGATACCTGGAATAGAGGGGCCCCACAACAATACTGTTGACCCCAGTTGCACAAAAAAAGTGTTGACTAAAAGAATCATTATTACTAACCCACAGCTTATCTTCAAAAAAAATACCCATTCTTGATATATGTCGGCAGCAATAATTACTAAACCAACTGAAATAAAAAGCCAGAAAAGATAAACCGGATGAGAAAAAAGCAATGCAAAAAGACTTAGCGCAAAAACATAGATTATTAAAGTCAGGGGATGAATTTTATGCAATAGGTTATCCTTTTCTTGATAAATATACATAATATACACCTTAAATATTATTTTCTAAAGGTAGGCTAATGACTTCTCCATTAACAATAGCGGCATTATATAACTGCCTGAGTTTTTCATGGCTATTGATAAGTGTTCTAACCCCTTGGGAAAATCCTTCTTGATCTATTCCGGTTACAATCCATAGAGGGTTTGTATCTCCGTTTCCTTGAGCTGTACTGATAATTAACCCTGCTTTTTCCGATGCAGTTTTAACTAGCTTTAGATCATGACTCAATAAATTTAGGCCATTATCACTAAAAAAACCGTAAAAGCCGGCCCGAGGGTAATTTTCATTTAACTTAGATACATAATCAATTTCTTTAAGTAAATTCCAGGCTCCTAGAAGAATTGTTGGTCCTTGGGGATTTTTTATTTTTTCTTCCGAAATATCTATAATCTCTATTTGACTTACTCCCAATTCTTCTAATTTGCCTTTTAGGCCTTTAGCTAAATCCAAATCTTCCTTAAAGGCCATAATCCTTGTGGGATTGGTCTTATTTAAATAACCGTATTGAAAGGTTTCCGGAAAGGCTCCGATAACTGCATTAGGGCTTGCCCCGGTAGCTTTCCAGGGTCGATAATCCCACCAGATGACATCACCAGGCTGGGGAAAATAATCCATAGCTCCCACATCGGCGAAAATACCATTAACAAAATAAAACCAATCCCACCTTTCTCCTCCCAGTCCTGCCCCTTTCGTTAAAAGGCCATTAATACCATCCACAAAAGAGCCTGAATAACCGGCTTTTACTTCTAAATCAGCTTTAAACAACAGATCCATCACAGTCATGTTGGGCTCAATGGTTATTTCTTTGGTAAGGATTTTCTCTTTACCAAAATCCCTGGTTATAACCAGGTTTATCTGTTCTGTAGTACTGTTATCTCGCTTTTCTCCAATATTTGCACCACAACCGCTTAATAGAAAAATCACTAACACAATAAGGATTAAGCCTAATTTTTTTCTCATTTAACTTCACTCGCTACTTTATTATTTCTATACTTTGGGTATCGGAAAACCACATTACCCTAGCCCCTAGATTTTCCGAGATATACCGCAAAGGTACCATGGTTCTATAGTAAATCATAGTGGCAGGGGTATCCATGCCGGGTAATAATTCGCCAATAGGTAAATTCATTGTTTGGGAATCTAACTTGATAGTTACCGTATTTTCCTCCTCTAGCCACTCCACTTGGGCTCCCAAAGCCTCAGCTATTAGCCTTACAGGAACCATCGTGCGGTCATTTAGGATTGTTGGCGGAACATCGGCCCAACCTTCCACGCCATTAATTAAAGTAAAGGGTCTATTTATCCGTAAAGATATTTTTGTAATTTTCTCTGCCTCCATTACACTATAGAGACTCAGACTATCGGTAAAGAAAGTAAAAGACTTTTCTTCAGAGTTGTATCTTCCACCTAGTTTTATAGGCACAAAATTTCCAGCCTCATCTAATTCATATCTAACACCTGTCAAATTGTTTATCTTTTCATTTATTACTTTTACATGAGATAAATCAATTGTAATTGGCAGAAAACCTCCAAAATCTGTGATAGTATGTTCTATTATCGAATCATCACTATTTTTCTTGATAATTTTGAAAGAGAACTCATAGATTTTACCTAGTACTTCAAAAAGCCCACTGCCCTTTTGTTTTAGGATTTCTTCTAGTAGAATCTCCGATTGGTTGTCATCTATCTCTTTTACCTCTATTTTAATTTCACAATTCCCATGAGTTAATGCCTCACTTATCTCTTCCGATAAAAGATTTTGGGGTTCAAAGTTTATTTCTACTCCTTTATTTTTAATAACTAGAGGTTTATTACTCCCAATTATTTTATTCATAGTTTCTTCAGTGAAGGTAATATAAGTCTCTTCTCTATCGGCAAGGGAAATTACTATTTCCTTTTCTTTATTTATCTGCTCCGCTATTATTTCATCTCCGGTTTTCTCCGGAAGTTTTTCTGGCTTAATGGTCTCTCCTGGCTTTACACCTTCCACATCATTCCAAGAAGGGCCACTTTCATCAATAGTCTTTGCATACCACCAAATTAACCGATCCCCGTCCAATAGTTTGTAGTCACGTGCATTATCACTTTTCACATCATCATTTACTTTATATTTCCACCCACTTTGGCTGCCCAATTCTCGTTCCTTTTGTCCTGCAATTTCTTTTACATACCCATCAGTTCTTACGTTATAACTGAGACCCGTACCACTTAATGCATCTAATACAGTACTATTAGGTGAGAGTTTTAATATAGATGGGCCAAATAAAAGTTCACCATTTTTCCCAATTACTGCAGCTTTTATAGAAATACCGGTAGGCTGAGGAATGCTGCCACCTGGAGCAGAAATTTTTATAATGCCTTTATAGGTAACTACATCTGGATAACCCGCGGGGTTGGGGTTAGTTATTGTATACTCTACCTCTCCTGCCGAAAGACCAGGTATCCTCACTTCTCCGTTAATAGTTTGTTCTTCGAAATTTTCCTGATCAATTTTTACTGTATATTCACCTATCTCATCTCTTTCTTCGGAGCTCAATTCCGCTAAACCATTAAGCCAATCATATTTTTGAGCTGAAACTTTTATAATTATTTCCTGCCCAGGGTTAGAATTTTCCGGTGTTACCTGAACAACTGGCAAATAGGTTTTACTGTTCCAATAGCTATCTAAAGAACCAATATAGAAAACTATTTCGTCGCCTGGCTTTACATTATACCCAGCAGGGCCCACAGCAAAGGCTCCCGGCTCTATGGCACCGTCTCTAATTACATAATACATCCAAGAGGTACTTAATTCTTGGGTTATTTCCGGCTGGCCGCTTTCACCTAAAATGCTTTTAATCATTCCCCACGAATCTAGAACTACATCATCTGCTACCGCCTCTAAAGCTCCCAATGCAGTTAAGGCTATTGTTTTTTCATTGACTAAAGTTGACGTATGGCCCTCAACCCTTACTCTAACTGCTTGTTCTTCATTAAAAGGTTCCTCTGGTAAAACTATATCTTTACTAATCGTATATTCACCATACTTCTCCTTCAAATAACTAAGTGCTAGTAAGGCTTGGCGGGTCGCCATCGAATCTGAAGCCCCGTCCAAGGAATGGCGAAAAGAGCCATTTCTAAACTGAAAGTTTATTAAAGCATCAATCATAGTCTTATTATCTTTTGTCCACTTTTCAGAAGTAATATTTTCTTCATTAGCTACTAATCCAATTATTGCATATGCAGTAGATTCGGCAGTTGCAGTATTGCCAAAAGCAAAGCCTCCGTTTTCTATTTGAACATCATTCAAATAGTTAATAGCTCTTGTGACACAATTGGCAACTTCTTCATTATCGGAAAAATTAGCTAAGGCAAATAACACTGCACCAGTGGCATCAGCTTCAGAGGTCTTTCCTTTATTAGCACTGGAAAATCCTCCATCATCATTTTGTTGACTGATTAAATAATTAATTGCTTTTGAGATTTCATCAGAGCTTTCATTTGCATTAGCCATACTTAAAGCAATAATAGCCCAGTAAGTGGAATTTAAGTCTTCGCCAAAGCTGCCACTATCCATTTGCTTACTTTTTAACTCGGCAATTAGATCTCTGCCATTTATATTACCGGCATCTTTACCAACGGAATAAAGCCCTATAATTTTATTTGCATATTCCCTTGCATCAGATTCATCTGTTAAAATTTCAATCTCCCAATCAGGTAAAGTCCACTTTTCATCATTATTTAGATTTTCCCCTGCACTATTTAATGCCCAAATTTCCTCCCAATTTTCAAGTTGGTTTTTATTATAGACATAATAGTTTACCGTCTTATATACCGCATCACTTACTGTATATTCTGTTTCAGTAGCGTTTACTACACTATTACTTAGACCCTTCATTAATAAAGGCATTCCCGGCAAAAAAACGGAAATACAGAATAATATTAACATTAGTTTTGTAAATAATCGGTTAAACCTTAATCCATTAAACATTCTTTTCCCTCCTAAACAATTATTAAAATCCCACTATCAACTATCGACTATCCACTAAACAAAAAAGCCCCCAGTATCCTATACTGAGAGGCTCCCATCTTGACCATCTCCAATTTATACAGCGCAAAATACCCCCTTTACTCTGTAATTTAAAGTTTTAGGCAGGTCTTCTGGTTTACGTTCATCCTCTTCCCTACCTTCCCGAAGATTTAACTTCAGTGGCATATCAGGGATTCGTCACGCTTACAGTGGTGGGTCCACGCCGGAATTGCACCGGACTTCCCTATTCTCCCAGTTTGGGCACCTAAAACTTAAATATATAATTTTTATACAATTACAAGCAACCATATAATACCATATTGTTGGAGAAAACACCATATAAATAATTAGTAGTGCACAACATTCTCTATGCTGCCCCAAAAGTTATTGTCTAGGCAAACTTGGAAGTAATTTCTCATGCCACAGTCGCATGTTTTAACTCCTTTTCATATTTGATATTATCAATCACTAAGGGTAAAAATTCAAAAATAGGCGTGTTTATAGCTATGATATCATTTCAGCACCAATTGTATAACTCCAGCCATCCTGGGATTTTACTGCCTTACAGTCATAAAAAATGTATGCACCGGTACCACTTCGCCATTTTTCTGCATTAAAGCTAAAACTATCACCTGATATGAGCTCATCTTCAATGGTAAAAAGCAAACCTTTTTCAAAGTAAAATTGTTCCTTGTTGATGTAGCCTTGCTCACTTAGTTCCTCATATGTTCCGGCAATGGTTTCTAAGCCATATGTTTCGGCAATTAAATAAATTAGTGCTGTTTTTTCCGCTTCTGTCATATTGACAACTCCCGTAAGGTCAAAGGCCATAATATTAATATTATCATTCAATCCTGGATCTACTTTATATAAGTCCTCTATCACTTTCTTATATAATCCAGGAATATCTTCCCTTTGGCTTTTAATATATATACCTTTTACCCCACCAAGTCCCATAGGAAAACTTTCCTGTATCATGCCATCAAAAGCTACATCCACCAGCATGCCCCTCTTCAGAGCTTTGATGTCTAGTTTATTTCCATTGTCGGTAATGATATCTATTTTATCACCACTGATTCGATAGATATCTCCCGAACCTGCATCTTCCGCCATACTTGCCAGCAAAATAGACATCTCTTTGATATCTATAACCTTTGCGGTCAAAATTGCCTCGGCTTCATAAGGTTTATCCTTCCCCTGAGGCCCATCTGTTTGGGAACAGGCAGCAAGAGTTAATACCATCAGTAAAGCTAGAAAAATTTTGATATTTCTCTGCATCGGAAATGCTCCCTCCATCTTAAGTTTTTCCATTTATTAGACTCATCCTATGAATAAAAGGTTCCAATGTAAGCAACGAAAATAGGATAATTTCTTTAACTATTTAACTGATACATATTTGTTATCTTCTATATAAAATCTCCAAGGATAGTCCTTAGCCTCTTGGGCATAGTCAATTCCCACTCTTTTAGCAGATATTATATTAAATTTTTCATTTTCTCCTTCTTCTATATAGAGTTTACTGCCGCACAAATCTTCTCCATTTAAATTTTTATCAATTAAAAATGCCTGACATAGTTTACCAGGACCATTAGTAAGACCTTTCTTTTGCTGCAAGGTTAATTGTTTATAGGTCTTCTTAAATCTATTTTGAGCCATAAATTCCAATCCTTCAATTGGTTCAACGGCTCTTATCAAAACAGCTTGGGGATTACCTTCTTCTCGCGTAACTATATTAAAGCAATAATACATACCGTAAATCATGAAAACATAGGAAAAACCCGGACCTCCATACATAACTTCCACTCTTTTCGTTCTTTTCCCGCCATAAGAATGGGCAGCTTTATCTTCTATCCCCATATAAGCTTCTGTCTCAACAATTTTTGCAGAAATTTTCTGTCCCCCAACTTTATGGACAAGCACCTTTCCCAAGAGTTCCTCTGCAACTATTAATGAATCTCGATTATAAAACTCTCTTCTTAGTGTCTTCATTTTATCCTCCAAAAGAACATAGTAAATTATTGTGTACATTTCTATTGTATTTCGTTTTGAATTATTAATTTTCTATTTGACAACTAACCTGCTATAACCTATACCTAACTTTCTTAATTCAACGATTTTCCTTTTTGCTCATTGGTCATTTATATTATCTCCCTTGATTGGTATCTAGTAATGCTATAAAGAACTGGTTAAGTTAACAAAATATAATCTCATGTAATATATGTTTTGACAAATATATTTTAGCACATTATAATTTATTTTAGGATATACTTAATCAGAAGGGTGGTAACTATGCCAGAACTATTCGAAATTATGAAATCACTAGGTGATGAAACAAGATACAATTTAGTTAAACTCCTTCTACAACATGATTTCTGTGTTGGTGCACTTGCTAAAAGACTTGATATGTCTGAATCTGCAGTTTCGCAACATTTAAAAATCCTTAGAAATACTGAGATTGTTAAAGGTGAAAAAAGAGGATATTTTACCCACTATTATGTGGACCGTGAGTTGCTAAGAGAAGTAGCCAAAGAGATTGTCGAGCTAAGCGAGTTGGAAAAAATTAAAACAGAATGTTCAAAATCAGGCTCTAAGAATCATTCATGTTGCAAAAAGGAGGTGAATAAGAATGTGTAAATCAAATTGCGCTCATCCTGAATTGCGCCCAAAAGACGGTAAGTGCAGTGATGAACTCATTGAAAAATGTCATGGTAAGGATAGAAACCACCCTTGCAATGAAAATGATGAAGAAGAAAAAGCATAGAAAATTTTACTATGAAATGAACAGAATTCAAAAAAGAGTTCTGTTCATTTTAAGTTATGTAGGTAGGTTCACCAGTCAGGTAAAAATATCATTGTCAATGGCCATTTAGATGAAGATCATTGTTTAATTTGTTTTTTAACATTAAGACCGAGATTGTGGTATAGTAAAGTTTATAAGTAATGAAAGGAGATGCTGTGTTTATGTATAACAAGCCAAATGTTGAGATTGTAACAAATGGGGAGGTATGTGCAAAATAATTCATGCATAAAACTGCCTAGAACCTCCCCAAAAGTTATTATCTAAACTTTAGGAGGAAATGAAATTGAATAATATTGATATGAAAAATTTAGGACTTACTGAAGAGCTTATACAGGAATCTATAATATATAAAGACCTTTTTATTGGTCGAGTTTCATCACAATCTAAAAATTTATACAAGGTAATCACAGAAAAAGCTGAGATCGTTGCTGAGATATCTGGTAAGTATCACTATAGTGTAAAAGGAATATCTGAATATCCTGCTGTTGGAGATTTTGTCATGGTCGATAGAACAAATAATTCACAGGGAAATGGAATTATTCACCACATACTTTCACGAAAAAGCGTATTTGCACGTAAAATGGCAGGAACTAGAGAAGATATTCAGATTGTCGCTGCAAATATTGATACTGTTTTTATTTGCATGTCACTGAACAATGATTATAATTTGCGCAGACTAGAACGTTACCTTTCTATCGCTTGGGACAGTGGTGCAGTGCCAGTTATTATCCTTACAAAATCAGATTTATGTATGGACATTGAGACAAGGCTTAACGAAATTTCCCCTATTGCAATTGGTGTAGAGGTGCTTGTTACAACAAGTACTTCTGATGAAGGGTATCAATCTTTAAAAAGTTTTCTCTCTCACGGTAAGACAGTAGCGTTCATAGGATCATCCGGAGTTGGGAAATCAACCTTAATCAATTGTTTGCTCGGTCAAAATATATTGGACACAAATGAGATAAGAAATGATGATAAGGGCAGACATACTACTACAAGACGAGAACTGATTATGTTGACAAATTCAGGTGTTGTTATAGACACTCCCGGTATGAGAGAACTTGGGATTATAAGTGCAGATTTAACTAAGTCCTTTTCTGATATTGACGAACTTGCTTTGGATTGTAAATTTAATGATTGTACACACAAAAACGAGCCAAACTGTGCCGTGCAAAAAGCAATAAAAGATGGTATTTTATCAGTTGAAAGGCTAGAAAGTTATTGGAAACTCGAAAAAGAAGCCAAATATGAAGGTTTGGATTCTAGATTGATTGAAAAAGAAAAGATCAATGATATATTTGGTGGTATGGCTAATATGAAAAATTTTAGTAAATTCATCAAACAACAAAATAGAAAAACAAGAAGATGGTGAATTTATCTCAATTTGTGTATCGTTTAATACAAGGTTTTAACATATTACGAGGACTCTGTTCTATGTATCAGATTTGCAATCTTCATTGCAAACACTGACCATAAGGGCTTTGGGAGATCATGCCCCATTCCTTCAAATGTGACAAGCTCTGCACCTGGAATAGCGGCCGCTACCGCACGTCCTCCACTTATATCAATCATTTTATCATTTTCACCGTGGATAACCAGAGTTGGTATCTTTATAGAACGAAGTTGTTCTGTTCTATCACCGGATTTTATAACTGCAACAGCTTGTCGCATCATGCCCAGTGGATCATGATCCCTATCCCAGGCAAGACCTGCGATTTGGGTAGCAGCTTTTTCGTCTAAAGGGTATTTTGGAGAACCAAGAGCTTTACGTGATTGGATCTGCCAATCGATGTAGGCTTGACGATCATCATAAGGGGGCGAACCCAGATTTGCCAACACTGAATAGTCAGGCTGTCCTACTGAATGATCCCCAGTAGTTGACATTATAGAGGTCAGTGACCGAACCCTATGAGGATACTCTATAGCTATTGTTTGAGCTATCATTCCACCCATTGATGCACCAACCAAGTGTACACTATCATATCGAAGGGCATCCATGAGACCTACCGTGTCTGCAGCCATGTCAGAGAGAGTATAAGTCACTGTAGAGAAATCACCGGATTGTATCGCTGAAAAATCTGGAACAGGTGCATCTGAAAAATGAGTTGTTAGTCCTGCATCTCTATTATCAAACCGAATTGGATGCAGATCGTGACTAGCCAGTTCTAAGCAAAATCCTTCAGGCCAGTTAATCATTTGTGCACCGGCACCCATAATCAGGAAAACAGGCGATAAAGCAGGATTACCAAAACGCTGATAAACTACCTTTATTTTCGATGGTCCAACATCTTGAACACTTTCTTCACCATGAATTTGAACTTTATTTGTATCCATGATTATATCCTCCTTGTACCGGCATTAATTAAATCAATAATCTGTAAGTATTACTATATGAGTATGCTCTAAAAATAAATAGTCTATAATATATATTTTTACTATGTTATTATTAAAGTAGCAGAGATTATTTTAAAATCTAAATCCCGGTTATTTGAACGAAGCACAGGGACGGTTTGAGACCAGTTTTCACTGGTCTCAAACCGTCCCCTTGTTTCCTCTTGTTTCTCTATAATACACAACATTATTTTGACAGCAGATTGTACAGTACCTGAGCCATTTCTGCCCTTGTAGATGTATTTAACGGATATATCTTTCCATCATATCCCCCAATAGTTCCTGTTTCAACCAGCACTGTCATGGCTTCTTTGGCCCAGGAAGCAATGTCCCCGGCATCGGCGAAAACCGATAACGGTTTGCTGGCTGTCCCTTCGGGCAACCTTCCAATGACCTTTAGTGCATTGTGCAGAAGGGTGAACATTTCCTGTCGGGTGATCTCCTTATCCGGTGCAAACATATTGTTTCCAATACCGCTGGATATGCTTAAACGTTTTGCTGCCGCCAAATAGTTTGTATAATAGGTAGCTCCGGCATCTGCAAAATTATCTTTTGGGTCTGTATCGGGGGCTATTCCATATGCCTTCATTAGCATAACAATGAACTGCCCCCGAGTCAGTTTTGCTTCCGGGCTGTAGTTACCATCGCCTGTGCCGCTTGTTATTTCTCTTGCCGCGATGAAGCTTACCGCCTTGTAATACCACGCATCTATAGTCACGTCATTGAAGCTCACTTTGTTAAACGCCACTGCATAGTTGCTGAAGTGAGTGGTATAGAAGGTAACCATTCCTGTTGCCGGATCATAATGCCCGTTGGGTATAGTAGCAACATTGCCGGAGCCATCGATATACCATATAACGATGTTTTCGGAGTTAGCAAGCTCCGCATCAGTCGGGGTATAGGGGATAGACACCATCACGGGCGCATTGGGATTGCTCCAGTCGGTCCCCTTGCCGTCAATGGACAGAGTGAGCTGTACCAGCGGCCTGTCACCGATGGCGGTTTTTATATCCTTCGGCAGAGTGCTCTTATCTCCCTGCCCGATGGTGATCTGGGCTTTATTCCCGTCTGCGTCCGCAACACCTGTTAGCATATTGGACGGCACTGTGATGCTGCCC
>JBMNUR010000041.1:0-14802 GCA_050946395.1 Peptococcales bacterium | reverse complement strand
TGAATAATTTCCAAAAGCACTTTAATACTATAGATAAAACAATTAGATCAGACGGTGAGGAAGATTTCCTTCCTTTATTAACCTTTACCACTAGATAAAAAGGAGATTACCGTCTATATTAAAGCACTGCCTGTCGTCTATTTGCTTTTTTAAACTAAAAATATAAGGAGATTTTATTATGAACCAGCATTCTATTGAAAAATTAAATGAATTACTTAAAGGGGAACATATGGCTATGCAGGTCTATGAAAAAACAAAGAATCTCCAAAGGGATAAACAGGTACAAGAAATGATTGATAAATTTGCCCAAGACCATAAACGCCATATAGATCTATTATCTCAAAGAATTAAAGAATTAGGGGGAAAACCCGAACACAAAGCCGGGCTTTCATCATTAATGGTAGATGTAACCGCTATGATTAATTCCCTCCAGGGACCAGAACATCTTTTGATACAGCTTTATGATGGAGAGGATAAAGGAATTCATGCCTATGAAGATCGTATTGATGAACTTGATCCTGTTAGTCAATATGTGGTTAAAGGGATTATGGCCGAAGATCATGAGCATCTCAAATACTTTAAAGCAAGGATGGAAGAAGAGAAAAAAGAGCGACAAAAACACTAGAGCAATAACTTTATTGCGACTATACAAAAATGCACACATTTTCGGTTCCCTTAAAGGGCGCATTACAGTATTGTAATCCTTTACACTTTACAAAATAACAAATTATATAAATTCCTCCCGTATAAAATATAAAAAGATGGTTTTAGCTTAAAAACTAAACCATCTTTTTTTAATACTATTTACCAGCTGGGAAATAATGCCCTCGTCCAAGAGGACCTTGTACTTTCTGATTTCCTCGATAGGGTCCACCGGAGTCGACTTTCTTCATATTGTTGTAAAGTCAAGCCGGCAATCAAGAACCTCCAAACTATGAGAAACTTTCCGAAAAAACCGTCTGCTGCATGAAACATATTTTTTTGACACTAATCATGTTTTTTCTACATAAACCTATTTTCAGATTTCTTATTTATGCTAAACTTAAATTGAAAACAGTGAAATTGGCGAAATGAGGGAATGCTAATGATCCAAATTGCGGTATGTGATGATAGTATCGATGAGCTTTCCAATATGGTACAACTCATCAACCATTACAGAGCGGAAAAAAATTTGAATTGCCAATACGCCGTCTTTCCCAACGGATTTGAACTGGTTTCGGCTTTGGAAAAAGGAAAGCGGTTTGATATATATTGTCTGGATATTATTATGCCGGGGTTTATGGGCATTGATGTGGCTAAGGAAATCCGTGGTTTTGACAAAACTACGCCCATTTTATTCTTTACCTCATCATCCGAGTTTGCTTTGGAAAGCTATTCGGTGAAAGCTATTAACTATGTATTAAAGCCTGTATCGAAAGAGAAATTTTTCTTCACCTTTGATGATGTGCTGGAACAGATAAAAGTTGAGAAAGATAAGGATGTGCTTATCGTAAAGAGTAATGATGGGATAAAAAAAATCCTGATCTCCAATTTGGTTTTTGTCGAGGTAATGGGCAGAAATGTGTTGTATCACCTGTGTTCCGGCAAGGTAATCCAATGTACTGAGCCCTTCTCCTCTGCCTGCGAAACTCTTATGAAATACGGTTGTTTTATGAAACCCCACCGTTCCTATCTTGTGAATATGCAGTATGTGGATACCATTGATAATTATCAGATAACCTTGCAAACCCTTTCCGTTATACCTATTGCCCAGGGGAAAGCAAAGGAGATTAAGCAGCAATATCTGAATTATCAAATGGAGGAGGAATAAGCCTATGATTGAAACTGCCATGGCATTCTCTCGTTACTTTATTGCCTTGTTATTCGGTGCGGCGGTTGCGGTCAGTTTTGCCGGAATGGCACGTACACGGAAAAATTATCTAACTTTTGGATGCTTTATCGCCATTCTATTCATTTTACAAATCGTCTGCTTGCGGATCTGGGGCATGAACATCACGATAAAAATTTACCCGCTGCTTTCCCATTTGCCTGTTGTTGTTTTTATCGCCCTTTACTTAAAGCGTCCATGGCTGATTTCACTAACCAGTATGTTTGTCTCCTTCCTGTGCTGTCAGCCTCCCCGTTGGATCGGTACTGTTCTAGGGGGCGCTTTTGACAGTGCTTCTATAGACCACATCGGTTATATTGTGACCGCGGTTCTGATGTACTTTTTTCTACAAAAATATGTGGTAAATTCTGCTCGGCACCTGATGGAACGCTCCGTCAAATCCTGCCTGCTGTTTGGCGCCATGCCGGCCTTTTACTATCTGTTCGACTATACCGCTACTGTTTATACCGATTTTATGTACAGCGGGTCACGGGCGGCTGTACAATTCATGCCCTTCGTGACATCGGCATTCTATTTTTTGTTTCTCCTCCTTTACTATGACGAAACCCAAAAACAGGCAAGCATTCAAAGGGAGCGAGATATCCTGGATACGCAATTTAGGCAAGCCCAAACGGAACTTGCTTCTCTGCGACAAATGCAACAAAATGCCGAGACCTATCGACATGATATGCGTCACCATTTTGCTCTTTTACAGCGTATGGCATCCGAAGGACACATGGAGGATATAAAAAAATATCTACAAACTGCCCAATCTGATATGGATGCCATAACACCCATGCGCTTTTGCAAAAACGAAACCGTCAATCTGATTTTGTCCGCTTACGCCGCGAAAGCAAAACAATCGGGAATCCTATTGACTGTAGAAGCTAAACTACCTGACTCTCTGACCTTAAGTGATACTGAGCTGTGTTCACTATTGTCAAATGCTTTGGAAAACGCCATACATGCCTGTGAAAAAATAACAGACAGCAGTATGCGCTATATCAAGCTGCGTATGTATTCCAAGAATAATAAGCTCTGCATTGACATCCGCAACAGCTATCAGACAGAACCGACATTTCATCAGAACTTGCCTGTATCAAAAGAACAAGGTCATGGTTTTGGCGCAAAAAGCATGGCTCATATCGTAGAAAAACATGGCGGTGTATTCCAATTTTCAGTTAAGGATGGCTGGTTTATATTTCAGGCAACTACATAACGATAAAAATGCAAAAATCCCGAGGACGGTAGAAACTACCGCTTTCCTTGGGACTTGTATTTTGCTTATAGTTATTTAACGATAGGATATAACAACATTCAGCGTGTGCCTTCAGTTTAACGGTTAATTACACCGATTTGGGCCACATAAGATAGCTAAAGATGTCAATAAAAAAAGATACATCTACTTTATTGTAAAACCTCCATCAACAACCAAAATCTGACCTGTAATAAAATCCCCTCCGGTAATTAAGCCTATAACGGCTTGCGCTATATCTTCTGGTTGAGCCGGTCGGCCCATGGGCGTTCCTTGGGATAGCCGATGAACATGATCTTCTCGACCTTCTACCCAACGAGTCAAAACTACCCCAGGAGCAATTGCATTTACCCTTACCTCTGGGGCGAGGGCTAAGGCGAGAGATTTAGTAACACTATTCGCTGCCGCCTTTGAAGCAGCATAGGCAATAGAACTTCCTTGTCCAGTGAGACCCGCAATTGATGTGATATTAACAACACAGCCTTGATTACGTTTAAGTTCCTCTGCACAAGTTCGAACTGTATGAAAAATACTTTTAACATTGGTATTAAAAGCCCTATCCCAGTACTCATCCTTCATTCCCGCTAAATCCTCCAACTGAACATAGTCAGTTGTCCCTGCATTGTTGATAATAATATCTAATCTACCGAAATTATCCATAATCTGTTTAAACATAGACTGAACTTCCTTTTCTAAAGCAACGTCAGCCTTATAGACCATAACTTGTACATTAAACTGGCCAATTTCTTTCGCGGTTTCTAATGCTTCTTTTTCTGATTTTGAATAATTAATAACTATACTAGTTCCCCTTTCAGCAAGCTTTAAAGCAATAGCTTTGCCAATTCCCGTAGCGCCGCCGGTAATTAACGCTACCTTACCCTGAACATTCATAATATTTTTACACCTCTTTCTAGATTAAGCCTTTAGACTTAATTATACAGCATTTATTATCAATTTGTTAAATTATGAGTGATAAAACATTTGACCCCAACAAGAAATGAAATGCGCGCATCCCAGTATTGTAATCCTTGAAAAATGTCAAAACATTTATTATATGTTGTACTAAAATTACAATTTCTTCATATGTTTTTTTAGGGTGATATTATGAAGAGTTTTTCTATAAACCAAACAGTAAAGGTTAATTTGCCGGGAGAAAACAAAACAAGAAAGGGGATAATAATTTGTAAATGTGAATTACCAGTTAACCACTGGGCATTAGTATTAGTAGATAAAAAATCAACCGAGACATTAATTAATATAGTGCCAGAAAATTTTATTGAACCTCATATAGACATATGTTGGAAGTGTAAAAGAAAACTTAATAGCAGCGAGCATATTACCTGCGAATACTGTCATTGGATTAAATGTCCTGATCCTAACTGTTTAAGTTGCCAAAGACCAGAATGTGAATCTGATGGAATTACTATTAAAATTTTCAAGGAAATTCAAGAATGTTCCACTTGTAAGAAAAAAATTCATATTTCGGAATTGGTACAATTGGGAGACGAACATCTTTGCCACAAGTGCCTTGATGATCTTTTATAATGGTAATAAAAAAACACTAACACATCTACCCTGAAATTGGTATAGACAAGTTAGTGTTTTAAGTTCTTCCTAGGCGTAAACCCTTCAATTTGGTGCGGAAGGCGGGAATTGAACCCGCATGGGTTGCCCCACACGCCCCTCAAACGTGCGCGTCTGCCAGTTCCGCCACTTCCGCATATTTTTATTCGCAAAGAATATATTAACACCCACAGAACAATTAGTCAAGATGCAATTTTTAAGGATCATTTTTCTTTGGGTCGCTTATTAACATACCACCAGGCAACTAGAGTACCAAAGCTTATCAATAAAAATCTAAACCAAATATCGTCAACCCTAAGTTTGCCTTGAGCAACCACAAAAAGTAGCATTCTGAGTGCAACCAACCCAAGAAAAAGCCCAAACCAAATTTTCATTGACTTATACCATTTGGCATCGGGTTTTTGGAATTTATTTTGTGAACTATTTTCTTTTCTTTTTGAATTTCTTTTCTTTGGGGACATAAAATAGTTTCTCCTGTTATTTTCTTTAAAATATTAATAAATAATAGCATCCAAAAACTTATCCAGGGACGGCCGTTATCTCCAGTTGATTGGGGACATTCTTCCGGCCTAGATGGATCACTAGGATAGAGTATGTCCCCTTTCCTTACTAGTAGTGTGAGTTACTATCTATTTAACTTTCTCCAGTCGATCATTGGGAGTAATACCGGGTATACGGCCTCGCTTAGCCACAGGTTTACCGTCTATTTCCTTAAGATCCATAGTCATATCAATGGCGCGAGCACCGGAAATATAGCTACCTACACCAAAAGCATCCGCACCAGCTTCTTTTAATATTTTAATTCTTTCCGGATCAACACCACCAGAAACAAAAATTTGAACATGATTAAAACCTGCAAAATCTAATCTAGCTCTCACTTCTTTAACTAGCTCCGGTGTTACACCACCCCGTTCACTAGGTGTATCAAGTCTGATACCTTGCAGTCTTTTTCCTAAAGCCTCAGCTACTCTTAAGGTCTCCTCCGCTTCATCCTTAAATGTATCAACTAAAACTAAGCGAACAGCATCAGGGGGCATTATTTCATCATATGCTTTGGCAACCTCTACAGTATCCCCCACAATCAGAAAAATCGCATGGGGCACAGTACCTTTAGGTTCTTGATCAAAAAGTTTAGCACCTAATATACAACTGGCTCCGTCTACTCCGCCAATTAATGCCGAACGCTCCATAACAGGGGCAACGGCAGGATGCACATGTCGCGCTCCAAAAACTAAAGCTTGTCTATCACCAACAGCTTCTTTGACCTCTCTCGCTGCTGTAGCCCAGCCACAAGAACTGGCAAGAATGCCTAAGATAGCAGTTTCATAAATCCCAAATTCACCATAACTACCTTTAATACGCAGGAGTACTTCCTTGCGCTCAAATTGTGCCCCTTCAGGTATTGCCCAGACTTCTACATTTGAGTCTTTTAAAAGATTTAATACCTCAGGTAAACCACAGAAAACTCCCGACCGACGCGGAAAAATCTCTGCTACTACCTGAGTATTTTCTTTGTTTAAAGACTTTAAAATCTCATGGGTCTTAACAAAATAGACATCCGTAGTTAGACCATCAATTATTTCTTCATGAGTAGCGGAAAATAAAACTCGGTCTTCGTTTATCTTTAATTCATCTACTTGTTTTAAAGTTAAAATCTTCTTCCCTGACATTTTGAGTCCTCCTCATTTAAGACAAGTACAAATTTATTGGTAAAATAAGAAACTATTCGTCATTATTCTTCAAAATACCTTTAATTGTTATTATTATTTTACTTTCCGCTATATAAATCCCGATAAGTTTCATAATCAACAATGACTTTATAGACATAATTTCTGGTTTCTTTAAAAGGGATGCTGGAAATATCATTAAAGCTACCGGACCAGGTGTCATTATTGAGCCATTTTTTAACATTAGTCTCCCCACCGTTATAAGCTGCAATAGCGGCAATGAGGTTTCCATTGAACTGTTTTAGCAAATATTTGAGATACCAAGTACCTATATTAATATTATCTCGGGGTTCATAAAGTAAATCCGGATGGAAATTTGTATATCCCATTTCCTGGGCTATCCAACGACCGGTATCAGGCAAGACCTGCATTAAACCTCGGGCTCCTTTTGAAGATTGAGCCTTGGTATCAAATTTACTTTCTACTCTAATAATAGCCCAAATCAAAAACTCATCTATATCATAATTCTTACTTGCCTCTAGAACCGTCTCCTGGTGGGATATGGGATAAAAAATTTTTAAAAACCAATCACTATTAATAACGACCACAAAAAGAACCACCATAATAATAAAAATTATAATAAATTTAAATAAGCACCCTAACCTAAAAATTGCTTTTACCCCCGTTTACTATTGTTTAACTAATGTTTAACTATTGTTCACTTACTACCTTTTGCCAAATTTCTTTAACTTGTTTTAGAGTGTGTTCAAGACCATGATTATTATCTATTACACGGTGGGCATATTTTAATTTTTCTGCGGTAGGCATTTGGGCTTTAAGCCTCTGTAAAGCCTTTTCCCGGGTAACTTGATCCCGCCTCATTACCCTTGCTAGTTGTACTTGTTCTTCAACCGCAATAACCCATATTTCATCAACAATATTCTCCATTCCTGCTTCAATTAATAAAGGAGCATCAACGACAACTAAAGGTGCTTGTCCCTCTTTTTTATAATTATTAATCATTTCCTTTGTCTTTGCAATCACTTCTGGATGAATAATCTCATTTAAAACATTTCTTTTTTCTAAATCTGCAAAAACAATTTCAGCAAGTTTTTTTCTATTCAAAGAATCATCAGCGTTAATAACTTGATTACCAAAATACTCTTTAATTTTCCACCAGGCCTTTTCCCCTGGTTCTACAACCTGACGTGCTAAAAGATCAGCATCAATAATTACCGCACCCATTTCTTTTAGGTAATCGGAAATTGTACTTTTACCACTGGCAATACCACCTGTTAAACCAACTATCAGCATTTTTATCACCATATATTTTTTGCTAGTGACCGGTAAGCAGCCACTAGCAAGTGTTAGAAAAACTTGACGATACCTAAAAGCATAATGATTACACCCGGCAAAAAATTCAGTTTACCCCGCAGGCTGACAATTCGTGATTGACTACCCAAATATAACCCTAAGATGACTAAACAAAATTTAGTCATTCCGGCTATAAAAGGGGTTATTATGGGACTAAAACCCATCATAGCAGCACCTAAGCCTGCTCCTAAAGCATCCATTGCCAAAGCAAAGCCCAAGAATATTGCTTCATTGGGACTAATTTCCCCCGAGCTGTCTAAGTCAGCTTTTGCCGGCTCTTTTAAAATTTTTATTACTATACCTAGACTGGGAATAGAAAATTTACAAACAGTAAAAGGATTTTGTTCATTATATTCCCAACCATCTTTCGGCTCCAACCTATAAGCCCAAGCCTGAATCAACAACCAACTGCCTACGAACAGTAAAGCAATACCACCTATTGTTTCTGCTACCTTTTCGGAAAATAAATTAGCAATGATATTTCCGGCAAACATAGATATAGCCAAGGCAGATGCTGAAGAAAGACATATTACTATCAGGGACTTGAAAGGAATTTTTATATTCCTTAGTCCATAAGAAATACCTACACCAAAGCCATCAAGACTTAAAGCTATTGCAAAAATTAGTGTAGCCCAAAGCAAGTCTTTTCCCTCCTAATACACTAGGTCACGTTAAGATACTATATGGAGGGATGAAAACTTTGGTGAATAAAATTATTAATCAAAGTCTATGGTCGATAGTCGATAGACTGTAGAACTGTAGCTTCTGTAGATACGAGGCAAAGCCCCTTATTTTCGCCTTTTTTGGCACTGAGGACAGTAAGCAGTGGTTCTGCCGGCTACTTTAATCCGCTCAATTAGAGCCCCACATTTAAAACAAGGTTGGCCGGCCTTTCCATAAACCCGAAGTTCATGTTGAAAGGTTCCAGTATTTCCAAAACCATCTACATAATCTTTGATGGAAGTACCCCGATGCTCTACACCTTTTTGCAAACGGTCTTTAATGGCAATCCACAAAGAATTTTTATCATTCTGGGTAAGATTATCCACTGTTTCGTCAGGATGGATACCGGCCTGAAATAAAATTTCATCGGCATAAATATTACCTATTCCAGCCACACAGCGTTGATCTAAAAGAAATGCTTTAACCCGCTGTTTTTTCCCTTTTAAAGATTCCTCAAAACATGCAAAAGTAAAATCATCACTAAGTGGTTCCGGCCCAAGTGTTTTTAGCCCGTTAATTAAATGTAAACTCCCTTTAGGAACAAGATAAATTAACCCAAATTGTCTGGTATCATGAAATCGTAATTCATTGCCATCATCTAAAAAGAAAAACAGATGGGTATGTTTCACAACGGGTTCTTCTTTATTGACATAAAGTAAACGCCCTGTCATGCGTAAATGAACAACCAAGACATAATCATTATCAAGAACAAATAAGAGGTATTTACCTCGCCGCCTAGTTTCCAAAAACTTTTGCCCCATAAGAATAGACCGAAAGGCCTGAGCATCACCTGCCGGAATCTTAATAAGCTTAGGCAAATTTACTTCCACATCTATTATTTTTTTCCCTAACAATTTAGGCTCTAAAGTTCGTCGAACTGTTTCCACTTCCGGCAATTCCGGCATGTTTTCACCTCTATATCGTTTCTAAATCGTACCAGTTAAAACCGGCTTGCATATGAACTTTTAAAGGTACACTTAGTCTATAGGCTTCTTCCATCTCTTCTCTTATTAACATAATTAATCTGGACACCTCTTGAGGTGGCACCTCAAAAACAAGCTCATCGTGAACTTGAAGAATCATTCGTGCCCTAAACTTATGCCTCTCCATTTTTTCAAAGATATTGACCATAGCAATTTTGATAATATCTGCGGCACTTCCTTGAATAGGGGTATTCATAGCTGTACGTTCAGCAAAACTTCTTAGATTATAGTTTTTACTTAAAATATCCTTTAGATAACGGCGGCGACCCATTAAAGTAGTCACATAGCCTTGTTCCCGTGCTTCTAAAATGATTTTATCGATCCAATTTTTCACACCTGAATATCTGGCAAAATAATTATCAATATATGTTTTAGCTTCTTTGCGGGTGATACCAAGGTCCCGGGCTAAGCCAAAATCACTTAATCCATATACAATACCAAAGTTAACTGCTTTAGCGTGCCTACGCATTTCTTTGGTAACATTGTCCATAGAAACACCAAAAACTTCCGAGGCGGTACGAGTATGAATATCTTGCTCATTTTTAAAAGCCTCGGTCAAGACCTGATCCCCGGCAATATGAGCTAAAACCCTTAGCTCAATCTGGGAATAATCGGCAGTCAAGAGTATATAGCCCTCTTTTGAGGGAATAAAGGCTTTACGAATTTTTCTCCCTTCTTCTAAGCGAATAGGAATATTTTGTAGATTTGGTTCAGTACTACTTAGCCGCCCTGTAGCAGTTATTGTTTGGTTGAAAGACGTATGCACCTTTTTTGTCTTGGAATTCATGATATTAAGTAAGCCATCTACATAAGTACTTTTTAATTTAACCAACTGGCGATAATTTAAGATTTCTTTAACAATTTCGTGTTCCTCGGCAAGAGCATCTAAGACTTCTGCATTTGTCGAATAACCGGTTTTAGTCTTTTTGATCACCGGTAATTTCAGCTTTTCAAAAAGAATAACTCCCAATTGTTTAGGTGAATTTATATTAAATTCTTCACCTGCCAGACTATAGATTACCCTGGTCAGTTCATCAATTTTGAATTCTAATTCTTTGCCCATTATTAATAATTGCTGATCATCTAGTTTAACCCCTTGTAATTCCATGTGGGCTAGTACCTGAGATAAAGGCAACTCTATATCCTGATAGAGATCATATAGACCATGGCTAATTACCTTTTCTTCTACTAGTTCCTTTAAAAGATATATTCCTTCTAAAAGATTTAGGAAGCGAGCCGGTTCTTCTTCGGCAACCACTCTGCCTAAATTTTTATAAATTAATGTGTTAAGGGATAAATCTGTTTCCGAAGGATCTAAAAGGTAATTCCCCAATAACACATCCCAACTTACCCCTTTTAAGTTAATTTTTTCTTTAAGGAGAAAGATGTAGGCGAGCTTCACATCATAAGTTATTTTAGCGATATCTTCGTTTTCCAGGTATGGTTTTAAAACTTTTGCAAAAACACTAAAGCTCTTGTTGCTTTGGATTAAATAACCGGTTTCATTTAGCCAAATACCAAGATTAGTGGCCTTACCACGATAAGCGTCAGGCGAATCAAATTCTAATAAAAAAACTAATTCTTGGGGCTGGGCCTTCTCTAAAACTTCTTGGAGTCGCTCTGGCTTTTCAATGATTTCCCCTCTGGTTTCCAGCTTTTTAGAAGGAGTTTTTTCTGCCACTAAAATGTTTTGTAACAGATTTTTAAACTCTAATTCCTCATAAATGGGTATTAATTGGTCATAATTAGCTGGGATTACTTTAAGAATTTCTTTATTTAGTTCCAATTCTATACAGCAATAAATAGTTGCTAGCTTTTTACTTAAAAAAGCCAGTTCTTTATTTTCACTAAGTTTTTCTCCTAGTTTTTTACCTTTAAAGTCATCTAAATTAGCCATAATATTTTCGATATTACCGTATTGGGTTAAAAGCTTTAAGGCGGTCTTTTCCCCTACACCTGGTACACCAGGAATATTATCAGATTGATCACCCATCAACCCTTTTAAATCTATAATTTGCTCAGGTAGTAAATCATACTTTTCTTTAATGGCTTTTTCATCAAAGATTTCTAGCTCACTGATTCCTTTGCGGGTGAGAAGAACCTTAGTGTTTTTAGAAACAAGTTGTAAGGCGTCTCGGTCACCGGTGACAATTAAGGTTTCAATATTTTCCTTTTCTGCCCATTTAACCATAGTCCCAATCAAATCATCGGCCTCATAACCTTCCATTTCAAAAATAGCCACATTCATAGCCTTTAAAATATCTTTTATTAAACCCATTTGGGATCGTAATTCCTCTGGCATACCTTTTCTCTGGGCTTTGTACTCTGCATAATCTTGGTGCCGAAAAACTACGCGTCCTTTATCAAAAGCCACCGCAATATAATCCGGCTTTTCATCGGCAAAAATACGTAACACCATATTAGTAAAGCCATAGGCGGCATTGGTAATTATACCTTTACTATTACTTAAAAGAGGAATTGCATAAAAAGCCCTATTAGCTAAACTATTTCCATCAATAACAATAAATTTTTCCTTTTTCATTATCTATTCCACTCCCTAAGTAAATACAACTAAACTTATTATACACAATAATACTCGGTGGTATTGTATCATAGAAATAACAATTTGTACTAAAAAAATTCGGTGTACAGGTTAGGTTTCCTGCACACCGAATTAATTATTTATCTATATATCTATTTTTAACCTTTTTAAATACTATCCAAAGAAGGACAAGTAATCCTAAACTTAAAACTATATAAGGTAGATAAGCACCGATATTTACTACGAAATTGCCAAAACCAATAATAATGGAATTAATGCTTTTGACAAAAGCTTCTTGAGTCCGAACCAATACTCCTTGAAAACCAGTGGTTTTAATCTGACTTACCGGGGTTAACGTTTCACGAATTTCTACATTGATAGTAGATAGATCAGTTCGGTTATTAAGGTATTTTAAACGTCCCTCAAGAGCTTCTAGGTCAGCTCGGGTGCGAGCTAATTCATTTTCTACGGCTAAAATATCCCCTAAGCTTCCCGATTTATTTAAAATGGAAAGAAGCCTCTCTTCTTTTAAGCGCATAGCCTTTAAGCGGCTTTCTACATCAACATATTCCTCGGTAACATCTTGACTATCTATATTACGATTATTGGCATTGCCCATCTGTTCTACCCGTTCTAATGCTTCATCAAAACGTTCCTGGGGAATCCGTAAAGTCATACTACCTGCTAAAAGTTTGTGTTCCTGATTATAAACGTGGGAATTCTCACTAACTATATAGCCTTGCATTTCTCCCACCATATCCTTAATATGAGATGTGGCAGTTTTATAACTATCTACCTGTAAATTGAGATATCCGGTTTTAATGATTTTTCGTTCAACGGCGGTTTCCTCTGCTTTTAGCTCCTCTTCTACGTTCATCGTTAACATATCAGGTGCAGCCTCAGGTGCTTCAGCACTAGGTGCCACCATTCCGGGGCTTCCTCCGGCTAGAAGTTTGTTTTTGGCCATGTTCATATCAAGATTGCCATCTTGGGGCAAGCTTCTATACTCCATAGGAGTACTATCTGATTTAACCATCTCTTGAGAGCTTTTAGCTCCCCCCAGAAAGCTCAAACCAAAACCATTGGTCAAAACAGGTATAAAGACAAATAAAAGCACAGCTGCTGCCGCAAGAGGCATCCAAGTTTTAAAGGAAAATTTATTGATAAATTTTATAACCTTATCAAAATAGCTTAACTTAGTAACTCTTTTCTGTTCATCTTCAATTCTTTTACGAAGCTCCCGCCTAAAGCTTGCAGGGGGAATGAGTTCTTCTTCAGAAAGGCTATTGAACATACTGACAACATCCTGTAGTGATTCTAGCTCTTCTTGGCAATCCGAACAAGTTTCTAAATGCTTCCTAAAAGCGGCTTTTTCATTTTTATCTAGACAATCATCAATATATAAAGACATTTTTTCCCTATAGTCACTACAGTTTCTCATTCCCTTCCCCCCTTTCCTCGTCCATCGAAATTAATTTGATCCCTTAAAGCTTTACGAGCTCGATTGAGCCTTGATTTGACAGTCCCCAAAGAACAGTCCAGCATTTGAGCGATTTCTTCGTAGCTATAACCCTGAATATCTCGTAAAACTACTACCATTTTGTATTCAGGATTAAGATTATCTATAAGCCCTTGTAAATAATTTTTTAACTCTTTTCTTTCGAAATGTTCTTCCGGAGTAGGTCCATCATCCTTTAGCTGCTTTTGGACTGTCCCCTCTTCCAACCAAACCTCTTCATCTAGAGAAGTTTGACTAGTTCTTTTAGCTTTTCTTAATTGGTCCTTACAGACATTGGAAACGATCCTGGCAATCCAAGTAGCAAAAGATGCTTCTTGACGAAAACCTTTTAAGGATTGATAAGCCTTGAAAAAAGCCTCCTGAGTCAAGTCACTTGCATCCTCCGGATTACCCATAAAACGATAGGCTATAGCATACACTTTCCGCTCATACTTTGCTACTAATTCTTCAAAAGCATCAATGTCCCCATTTTGACTACGCGTAATCAATTCTTCTTCCAACAACATAAACTGGCGTCCCCCTTTCTACCAGTACTTCATAGACGATTATATTTTTAAAAAGTTCCAGGATTGCTTCTAAAATTTGCAATTTTCATGTGCTATCCGCACCCATCAATATGCAATTTTTACGGAATTAAAGTTTTCACGCCCACTGGCCCACGACTAGACGAATTATAACCCTTTTATCCCTTTTCTTCTCCTTTTAATGACCTAGCTCGGGTTATGGTTCTGCGACCAAACTTACTGTTAATTTTGTCCAGTGCCTCATAGAGTTCTTTGGATTTGTCATCTTGTTCAGTAAATAATGAAATTTGCTGGGTTGCTTGGTTTTTATTTACTAAACCACTTACCGTTACACCAATTAAACGTAGGCTTTTATTTGTTACAAAATTTGCCTCAAACAGTTTGACTGCCTCCTGATAAATACGGTCATCTTGGTTAAATTCCTCGGAAAAGGTGTGACTTCTAGTAATAGTTTTAAAATCGGCATAGCGCATTTTTAAGGTTATAGTTCTTCCTTTAAGACCGGCTCGCCGAAGCCGCCAACCCACGTCTTGAGCTAAATCTAATAACACCCTTAATAAAAAGTCCTTTTCGGTGATATCTCTACTAAAGGTAGTTTCATGACCTATAGACTGAGCTTCCCGCTCCGGGATTACAGGTCTTTCATCAATACCATTGGCAAGGTTAAATACTTCTAGACCCCAGCTTCCTAATGTCCGCTCCAACAAAGTAGGATTTGAGCGGGCCAATTGGCCGATAGTTTTTATATTTAACTCATGAAGCTT
>JBMNUR010000040.1:0-15116 GCA_050946395.1 Peptococcales bacterium | reverse complement strand
GATGGAATACCCCTATATGCTCACTGAAGGAACTAGTATGGCTACCCCCCATGTTTCCGGGGTAGTGGCTCATCTTTTGGAAGCAGGAGATAAGCTTGGCATAAAAACAAACCCGGCTTTTATCAAACGGGTTATCGAAGAAGGAGCCCGGGATTTACCTGATTTTCAAGTTATCGAAGATGGGCACGGTGTCTTAGATGCCTATGGGTCATGGCAAAAGATGCAAAGCATTAAAGAGGAACGAAAACTCGCAGGTACATTATTTAGCCCGGAATACGGTTCTGGCCCAGGGGTCTATGCTCGGGAATACATTCCCCAAAGGCTGGTACTCAAATTAACTAACCATGATAAGAAAGATTATCAATTGGAATGGTCTTCATCTGCTGATTGGCTTAAATCAGAACTAAAATCAACCCATATTTTAAGAAGAATGGAAAGGGACATTCCCATTGCTTTTAATCTTCCGGAAAAATCCGGTCTTTATAGTGGGGTACTTAAAGGTGATGACCCAAGTATCCCTGGTATCGAAATCGAAATCCCTGTAAATATAATTATCGGGGAACAAATACATCTCAAAAGACCTTATGCCTATACCAGAATGGATAGCTTAGAGCCATCCCAGTTTGCCCGATATTTTATCACCGTTCCCGAAGGGACTAATTCCTTGAAGGCAGAGCTTGAGGTATTCCCCAATACCGGAGGGAGTTTTGAAGGTCGCGCCCGTCTTCACCTTATTGACCCCTTTGGCTTTGAAGAAGATATGAGTGATTATGCAGGATTAGCACCGTATGCGGTAGCTTCCCAAAATAAAGCTGAAGCTCGTGCTTATTTTCCAGAGCCAGGGACCTGGGAACTGGTAGTATATAGCTCCGCCTCATTAAGCATCTATAATACCCAACAAACCAAATATCAGCTTACAGTTACCCTGGGAAATATGGTCAGCATCGACCCTATAATTGAGTCCGATTTGGATTTGGTAATATCCCCCATACCTCAAGGAGTGCTCAAAAAAACCAAAGGAACAGTCATTCTTCATATCTGGGATAAAGCTCAAAATGCACCTTTTACCGGGGCCCTTGAAATAAACGGCAAATTCTACGAAATCCAAAATGGACGAGTGGAATATGATGTCAACAAAATCAAACAATCTCAACACCTCCGTCTCACCACCCTACTGTAGGGTCTGCGCCCGTCCGCAATGCAAATGAAATGCAAGGCGGTCTCTGGGGTAGGGGCAGATGCCCCCACCCCAAAATATAACACTTGATGCGAAAGGGCGTTCGGGTTATTGTAATGGACTGGAACGAAAGTTGGCCTAAAAACTCGCTAAAATATAAACAAATACAAATAAATCAAAAGCAGTCGGAACTTCCCGCTGCTTTTTTGCGTCTAAAATAGCAGGATGAATAATATTTTTGTAGAACTATTCCTAAAAACATATCTTTTTAGGAGTGAAAGAAAAATTGCGAAAACTATTTATTGCAATGTTAATTATATCCTCAATACTATTAGTAACAGCTGCCCATACACCACCACAACTAGTGACCAAAAGCTATCTGGATTATTTGCTCTATACCAAAATTTCACCGATTAATGAACAATTAGTGAATATAGATACTCAGTTCAAAACAATAAAACAACAACTCAATCACCTTAATTCTAAACAATCACTGCGCGTAGATGTTATTATCGATAATAAAACAGCTTATGTAGACGGAACACCTCAAACCCTTGATGTGGCTCCTCGTATCGAAAATGATCGCACCTATGTACCGGTCAGGTTTATCGGCGAAGCCTTTGGGGCAGACTTTAGTTGGGACGAAAAGAATCAGAAAGTTACGTATAGTATGGGTAGCAATTATATTGAATTATTTATCGGCCAAAATACCGCCTATATCAATAGAAAACCCGTACCACTGGACTCTCCGCCCATTATCTATGCCGACCGCACCCTTGTCCCCTTTCGCTTCATGGGCCAATCCATCGGCGCTCAAGTAGAATGGAACGACCAAACCCGTACCGCAACAATAATTAGGTAGTAGGGCTATACTGATGTTAGTGTTATGACTTCTGGGTCATACTGAATGTCAGTGTGTTAGTGTGATAACTTATGGGATAAATTGATTGACAGTGCTTTAGTCTTACACACTTAAGCACTAAAGCACTGGCACACTTAAGATTCACACACTTAAGAAAAGCTGGGGTGAAAAACGTGTATATCAAAAACTTTGAGGATTTAGTTGTATGGCAAAAGGCCCACGAGTTAGTGAAAAAGATATACAGAGACCCTGAAATCAATTTGCCTATTGAGGAAAGGTACGGGATTGAGAGTCAATTAAAGCGTGCGGTTGTATCTGTACCAGCAAATATAGCTGAGGGTTGCCGTAGAAGGCATACCAAAGAATTAACCCATTTTTTGAATATTGCACTTGGATCATTAAGTGAGGTACGATATTATTTGTTACTCTGTAAAGATTTTAACTATATCACTGAAAATAAATATAAATTACTTTTAAAGGATTGCACTGAAATTGATAAGATGCTAGACTCTCTTATGTACAACTTAACACATAAAATAAAATCCTAAAATCTTAAACACTTAAACACTTAAACACTTAAGCACTTAAGCACTTACACACTTGCCTGCTTTCAAGGATGGTGATTTCTTAGTGAAAAATAAGAAACTCTTTTATCTAGCTATATTTTTTCTTATATTTGGTCTTTTTTCCTCCTGGCTCTATAATTCCTACTTCACACTCGATCCCAATCCCCGTCAAGTTGACTCAGATGAAGTGGGTGACCTGGAAGAACAAGAAAAAAATGAAATAGCTAAACAGCTAGGCGAATATACAGTTTTACTCCTTGGTGTTGATACACCCAAAGGGTTTAAAACCAGAACAGATACAATTATACTGGCTACCGTGGACACCGAAACCCGTAAGGCCCGCCTGGTATCTATTCCGCGTGATACTCGGGTTAAAATTAAAGGCGGCTGGGATAAAGTCAATGCTGCCTATGTATATGGTGGAGTTGATCTAGCCAAAAAAACTGTAGAAGATTTCCTTGGAGTCCAAGTAGACCGTTATGTTATAGTTAATTTCAATAGCTTAACCCAGATTGTTGATGCAGTAGGCGGCATCGAAGTGGACGTGCCCATCCGCATGCTTTATCGTGCGGAAAACATTGACCTCTATCCGGGCCGACAAGTTTTAAATGGTGCCGATGCCTTGGCGTATTCTCGTTATCGCTATACTGATGAAGGTGATATCGGCCGCGCCAAACGACAGCAGGAAGTCATCGAGCTCCTTGCCAAAAAGATCTTTAGTGTCGAAGGCCTCAAAAACCTCCCCGAACTTGTTAAACTAATGCAGGAAAATGTAGAAACTGATGTCCCCGTCCGGGAAATTTTCGCTTTAGCCAAATTAGCACCTGACATTATTGAGAATAAAATAGTATCAGTAGTAGTTCCAGGCAAAAACGAACGAATCGATGGCCTCTGGTACTGGTCACCGGATCTTGCCCAACTAGAAACCCAACTTCGCGCCTCCAATGATGAGATTCATACGATTGCGAAAAGTGATAAAAGTTTGAGCAATGATGTGTGACATTTACTATTGAGTTAATTTCTATACCTGGAAACCAAAAGTAGTACACACAGAGGGAGTTGTATCGCAATGGACGAATTGTCCCGTGTTAAACGACAAAAAGTTAATTCCACCCACAAAAGAAAGCCCCGCCGTCCTAAATACGGTCTATATATAATGATTGCCCTTTTTTGCGCCATGATAGTTTTAGGCTTTCAACTTGCAGATTCTTGGTTTGCACCAATGACCAATGCTGAAACCGGTGAAATAATAGATGAAGAAAATCCTGTTGTAACAGAAGAGAATGACAATCGTCCTATCAATGTCTTAATCATCGGGACAGATGAAAGGGATAATGAACCCTCTCGTTCTGATACCTTGATTTTAGCTGCTCTTTTTCCACAGGAAAAACAAGTGAAGCTTCTATCTATTCCTAGGGATACCCGAGTAAACATTCCTGGGAAAAAAGGCTTTGAAAAGGCTAGCCATGCCCATGCTTATGGAGGGGCAGATTTAGCCGTTGAGACAATAGAAGGCTTATTGGATGTAAATATAGATTATTACGTTAAAACCAACTTCCAAGGTTTTAAAAACATTATTGATATCTTAGGAGGGGTTACCCTTAACGTAGAAAAACGTATGTATTATCCCGAAGAAGATATTGATCTCCAAGCAGGCCTTCAGACTTTGAATGGTTATGATGCCCTGGCCTACGTGCGTTTTCGTAGTGATGGCATGGGGGATATTGGTCGAGTAGAAAGACAGCAGAAATTCCTAGCTGCCCTTACTGACCATGTTAAAAGCTTTGCTACTATTACAAAAATCCCCAACCTAATCAAAGAAACAACTACCCACGTAAAAACCGATATGGGCGCGAAAGATATATTATATTTTGCAACTAAATTCATGAGTATTGACAAGGAGTCAATCGAAAACACCACACTCCCTGGCTACCCCGACACCATCGACGGTGTCAGCTACTGGGTCTCCAATGCCAAAGAAGTGGAAAAGGTAATGGAAAGTATGCAGTCCGCGGATGGGAAAAGTTCTGCTGAATGACGGATATTGGGAGAACTTTTCCGAATCTACAGAGGCTACGGTGGCTACAGAATCTGCAGTAAAAGAAATCTTTGTAGTCATATGTAGACAAGCAAAAACATAGACTTTTTGTAGTTATATATTTTATACTATCCTTATCGAACATATAATCGGTAGGGAGGTATAGTTTTGTATATAAGAAATTTTGAAGACTTAAAAGTATGGCAAAAGTCACACGAACTAGTTAAACAAGTTTACAAAGAAGTCAACTTGCCTTCAGAAGAAAGGTATGGATTAGAAAGCCAGCTTAGACGAGCGATAATTTCTGTACCTGCCAACATAGCAGAAGGTTGTAGAAGACAATATGACAAAGAACTTATCCAATTTTTGAGTATTGCATTGGGTTCCTTAAGTGAAGTAAGATATTACTTGGTTCTTTGTAAAGATTTAGGATATATAACTGAAATAACATATAAAGATTTGTGCAACAAATGTATTACAATTGATAAAATGCTAGATAGCTTGGTAATGAAAATACGCAAAAGCCAAACTTAAATTGGAGCTTTGCCGGTATCTACAGTGACTACAGAAAAACAATTACATGTCGTTGCACCACTAGAACTTTTTCTAAAAGTTTTTTCTATAGTTCCTTTAGGTTCATAGCTTTTGTAGGTCCGAAGAAGTTTTTTTAAAAAGGATTCTCCCAGAAAACTTCTTAAAATACTGTAGGTTCTGTAGATCCTGTAGATCCTGTAGCTACGAAAAATTTCTTATAAAGAAATTTTTCTAAGAAGGAACTTTTTCACAGAAAGGAACGTCTATGTATGCAACGGAGTAGAATTTACATACTCGGCTCTTTAGTAGACAAAGTTGATACAAAAGGAGCACTAAAGCGAATTGAAGAATTTATCGCTGAAGGCACTCCTCATCATATAATTACAGCTAATGCTGAAATTATTTATCGAGGGCGTCAAGATAAAAAACTCAGTCGCACTTTAAATAAAGCTCATCTGGTCACTGCTGATGGCTCAGGTGTAGTCTGGGCGACCCGTTATCTCAATGACCCTGTTACTGAAAGGGTTACAGGTATTGATTTGCTCCATGGGATTTGTGATAAAGCTCAATCCAAAGGCTGGAAACTTTATTTCCTAGGGGCTGCCCCTGGGGTAGCCGAAAAGGCCGTACTTAAAGCATTAGAAACTTACCCTAATTGCCAAGTAGTTGGCTATGAAAATGGATACTTTTCACAAGAGGAAGAACCACAGATCATAGAGAATATTAAAAAGGTTCAGCCCGATATTCTTTTTGTAGCTATGGGAGCTCCTAAACAGGAATTTTGGATTCGCGAGCACTTGCAAGAATTAGCCGTTCCTGTTTGCATGGGAGTAGGCGGCAGCTTTGATGTCCTTGCGGGCAATGTAGAGCGCGCACCTGAGTGGATGCAAAAGCGAAGCTTAGAATGGCTTTTTCGCCTCTGCAAAGAACCCCGCCGCTGGCGCCGCATGTTAGCCCTCCCCCGCTTCGTCCTAGCCGTAATAGGCCAGAAGGTCAAGGGGGAGAAGGAGGGTTAAGGCTAAGGTTGAGGTTAAGATTACAGTCAATTTTTTAGGTTAGGTTTTTAAAAGCATTTTCCTTAACCTTAACCTAGCGAAGCGAAACCTAAACCTAGTAACGCGTTAGCGTTACCGCGACCTAGCGAAGCGAAACCTTGACCTTCGTGAAAAAATATATATTTTTTCACGACTAAAAGAAGGATTTCAAAGATTAGCATAGAATGATAATATAGCTATATTCATCTTTCAATTTAGAATCTTCCAATTTCATACTATTGACCTTTAAAGCTTGTATGATATAATGACTTTGTAAGTTGGCTTGCTTTACCTCAAATGGATAAAAGTGTTAGTATACATAATTTTAAAACGAAAATGCAAACACAAAATTTCCGGAGTATAAGCAGGAAAAACGTACAAGCACATAGAATTTTAGATACTTAAAATAAAAATGTTTGAATGGTTTCCTTAAACCTAAACCTTTGCAAAACTACGTTTTACAACAGGCAGGTGTTGAACATGGATACCCAGGAGTTTCAAAAATTAGTACTACAACAACTTCAGACTCTAACCGAAGGCCAAAAGAATCTTGAGGCTGGCCAAAAACGTTTAGAAAATAGAATAGATAATCTTGAAGATTGCCAGAAAAATCTTGAAGTTGGGCAAAAACGACTAGAAGATAGAATAATCAACCTTGAAAAAGGCCAGAAAAAGCTTGAAAAAGGTCAGCAAGATATCAAAAGACAACTGAAATTTATTTGGGAAGATATCGCCAGACTTGATAATCGCATCTCTTCAAAATAGAAGAAAGACTAGATAAACACGAAGAAGAAATCGCTTATTTAAAGCGTTGAATATATTAAGCATTAAGATTAAGATTCCGCGTGCAACCCAACTGTCATTGCGAGCGATAGCGAAGCAATCTAATGTTTTAAATCTTTTCTGTAGAACTGTAGATTCAGTAGATTCTGTAGCTACTGCAGAAAAATTAAGCTAATAATTTTTCTGCACTATACGTGCAGAGTTAAATAGCTCAGTGACTAGCCCCAGTGGCCTTTACTGGCCACTAACAACTAGCCACTAGCCACTAACAAGTTATTTTTAGGTTAATTGCAATACTAACTTTATGAAAGGGGGGATTGGGCCACATAGCCTAGCCGACAGAAGAGTTACATAAATAACTCGACAAGATTTTTTACGCGGGGGATTTAAAACACAAGTGCATAGGTGGATAACCACCCTATGTAGTCCCGAACCCTAAGTTGCGGAAAAATCCGCAACAAGAAATCCGGGTGAACAACCCACACACATTTTAAGGAGGGAATTAACCTTGAAAAACAGAAAATTATTTGCCATCTTAACGCTAGTTGCGTTCATGATGACATTACTACCAATGGCAGCTTTTGCTGATCCAGTTCCTGACAGATTTGCATCTGCTCAGACTTTCACAGTTAACAAAACCGAAGTTGACGCTGATTATGACAAAGCAAAACCTACTGAAGGTGATTATGCAGAACTTACTGTTTATGTTTATGATGATGGAAACAATGCTCTTCCGAAAGGTACTCCCGTATATGTAGCTTCTTCTAGAGGCACAACAGACAAAATTTTTGATGGCGATGCTGACGCTGCAAGTGCTGGCATTGAAAATGTTTATGTTGTAAAATCTGGTGATAATGGAAAAACTACTTTTAAAGTAAAATCCAGTGTTGCTGGTGAAGCAAAAATTGGTATTGGTTTTGCTCCAAAAAGTAGTGCTAGCTTATATCAATATCTAATTGGTGATAAAGACGTTAATGCTGATACTGTGCAGTTAATTGGCGTTAAAGACGTTACATTTAAAGCCACAGCAGCTAGAAATATCGATTTACACGAAGTAAAAGTTAGAGACCGTGCGAACGATAAAAACGTTGATCCTACAAAAGATGGCGAAGTTTATACATCTGCTAATTTTAGCAAAGCAAATGACCTAGACTATTATACCTATAAAGTACGGGTAACAAATAGTACAGGTGCACCTGTAGCTGATCAAACAGTTGACTTTAGTATTAATAAGTCCAAAGGGCGTTTAGATGTTAATTCCGCTAAAACAGACAACAATGGTATAGCTACTGTTAAGGTTTTTGCTCGTGAGGGTGGAGACTATAAAGTAACAGCTACAATATCCAATGACAGTGAATCTATTACTGTTAGATTTGGTTCTGCTGATGCTAACACAATCAGGTTAGTGTCCGATGACAATTCTACTAAGGCTAGAGACACTGCTCCTAGTTTTGAATTTGAAGTTCTTGACTCGGTAGGTAATAAAGTGAAAAATGTTGATGGTGCCGATGTAACAGTTGAAATGATTTCAAAACCATCTGGATATGATTTTAAAGTCGGCAATATCACAAAAGGTATGAATTCTGATGATAACTTTGAAGTTGCATTTGATAATAGCCTAACTCGTGAAGGCAAATATACTTTGCGTTTATCGTTGAAAAATGGTAATTATACAGATGTTACCTTCAATGTTCAAGAACAAGGTAAAATTGTTGGCTTAAAAGTTAATTTCAAAGCCGAAACTATTACACTAAATACTGTTACTAAGAAGCCTTCTATTAAACTAGTAGATGCTGCTGGTGTTGAAAAAGATGCTAATCTTAGCAATCTTGAATTCTCTTTATCCGATGCTTCAAAAGGTGCTATAGTTTCTCTGAAAGACAGTAATAATAAAGATTACAAAGCTTTCAAGGCTACACATGACAAGGATTATGTTGGTCCCGTAACAATTACTGTTATCGAAAATGTATATGACGTAGTAGGTACCTATACATTAACAGTTGTTGACCAATTCTCATCCTTAAAAATTGATGAACTTAAAGACAATGTTGAAGTTGGTAAAGATGCTGTTGTAGAAATTAAGCCTTATGATGTAAAAGGTAATGTAGTTGCTATTGGTGATAAATCTGTACAGTTTGACGGTTACTATGTAACACAAAAACCAGATGGTGCTACTGTTACTGTTGAAGAGGCTAGCGGTTTTAGTAAAGGTTTAACTGAAAAAGGTGTTGGCAAACTTATTGTTAACTCCAACAAAGCTGGTGTGGTAGAGTTTGTTGCTAAAGTTAAAGTTGGTGATACTTACCATGCAGCTACTGGTAAAGTAACCTTTGGCGAACCCAAAGCAGCAGTTGGTGCTAAAAACGTCACGATGTTCATTGGTTCTGCTGGTTATGTAGTTGATGGCGTAGCTGCAACTATGGATCAAGCTCCATTCATTCAAGACAACCGTACATTTGTACCAGTTAGAATGGTTGCTACAGCTTTAGGTGCAACTAACCAAGATACTATGTGGGATGCTGCTACTCAAACAGTTACTCTTGTAAGACCTGACATGACTGTTACTATGACTATTGGTTCCAATGTATTGACTAAATCCGATGGAACAACTGTTGTAGCTGATGTAGCTCCATTCATAGTTGCTGAAACTGGCCGTACAGTTCTTCCGTTCCGTGCTATTGCCGAAGCTTTCGGTGCTGACGTAGAAGCTGTATTCGCTGCTGATGGTACTGTAACTGCAGTAACATTTGCTCAATAATTGCAAATTAACTTGCGAGAGAGGCATTGCCTCTCTCTTTTTTCCTATCAACTGACTGTCCAGTCGGTCAATTAGATAATTTAATTATTGCTAATTAATATATAAAATGATATTATTGGAACATAAAAACCGTTGCGGAGCTGATATAATGCGCAGATATTTTTCTATATTTATCATAGTGGTGTTCGTTTTCTTTGGGACTAATATAGTTTTCGCCGAAGAAACAGGTGCTTTTACTTTGGACGAAGTTAAAGAAATGGCTTTAAAAAATAGCCGTGCTCTTAAAACAATGGAACAGGTAATTAAGGAAATAGATGCGAATTCCAGTATTGCCTATAATGCGTATAATTCTGCATATTATGGTGGATATATAAATTCTATGAATAGTCAATCCGCTCTGTTACCTCTTATTGCAACAAAAAAATCAGAATTAGGTGCTTTAACCGAAGGATCACCCGAATGGCAAGCTTTAAAGATGGAAATTCAAGCATTAGAAATGCAAGCTGCTCAAAATCAGATGTCCGCTGGTTCCGGTTTATCAGCATCTAGACAGGCTAAAAAAACCTGGGAAGATTTAGAGGACAGGTTAACTGATACCAAAAGAGCCTACGAAGACCTAAATAAACAAATAGAATTTAGTGTTGAACAATTATATACTTCGGCTCTCTTATTAGAGGAGCAGATCAATATTGCTGAAAAAAACTACGAATATCTTTTAGATTTACTTGGCGTTGAACGGCTAAGGGGGCAGCTAGGTATGACTACTAGTGTGGATATAGATCGATTGGCTGTACAGACTTCTGATTTAAACAAAGGTATTAGACAAATGAGGGACAGTCTTATAGTGGTTAAAGAGCGTATTAATGACATAATCGGTCGAGATGTTAAAAGCAATTTAGAACTAGTTAAGTTTGATGTTGATGTTCCCTTAGTATCTATAATTAATATGGAACCAATTATTGAAAAAACTTTAGAAAATATGGCATCTATTCCACAACAGGAAAGGGATATTGAAAAGCTTAGGAAGGATTTAGATGATATTGATGGTAGTAATGAGAAGGCCATTCAGAAAGCTAAAATAGAACAGGCACTTTTAGCCCTTGATGATACAAAGCAAAATATTAGAAATTCTGTGAACACGCTGGTTTCTGATATGCAATCAAAGGCCAAAGCCTTTCAGTTAGCCGAAATAACGTTTAAAAATGCTCAAAAAACTTATGAATGGGAGAGAATAAAGTTTGAATTAGGCATGATCTCAAAACTGCAATTCGAAAATTCAAAGATTGCTTATCTAGATGCACAAAATAAGAAAACAACAGCTGGATATGATTATTTTTTAGCCAAACGTTTAGTTGAACTTGCCGAACAAGGTATTTTAGTGATGTAGAAATACCTTACAATAAAATTTTTTCTTGATAAATGATTATATGTTGCAGGGCGATCAACTTTATTTGGTCTCCCTGCTTTTTTAGCTTCTTTAGAATTTGTATTTCCTGCATGAAAGTATTGGTATAATATAATTATAAAAAATAGCAGGAATTGAGTTAAACTATGAAGAAGAATAGAAATTGTCCAAATCCGAAAAAAGTAGAAATGGGTGCTGTATAAGTGGTTGCTCTTAAAAAGAAAAAGAAATCTAGTCATCATGTAGATACAAATAAAATTATTACACACTTTCTTATTATTTTAATCTGTACAGGACTAATTTTTGATGGGTTCTTCTTTGAATCTCAGAGATTAATTGTTAGTATTGTAATAACGGCCGTTTTTCTTGCTTTATTTCTAATTGCTAAAAATATAGGAAAAACACTTTTATTCAGCCCTGTAAGTACATACTTGGGCTTAATGTTCATGTTCATAAACTTAGTCACCCTATTTATTGCATCCGATTTGAGGGCTGCATTAGGAAATTTTTTAGTAGTAGCTTCTAGTCTAATGTTATTTTTAATAACATTACAGAATATAAGAAATACGAATACTAAAGAAAATAATACAAAACTGTTTTTAGAGGGATTATTTTGGTCAACAGTTGCTATTGCTGTAGTCGGGCTTATTTCTTACGTATTTGGGGTCAACATACTAAATTCATATCAAAGTGATAATCGCTTAATTGCAACTATCGGCTATGCTAATACTGCAGCGTTAGTTTTCATGATGGCTATCTTTATTGGCTTATATCTACATAGTACTGTAATGGCCAAAGATTATATTTATAACTTTACCAATTCTTTGCTCTTATTAGCTTTACTAGGAACTAAATCCCGTGGTGTTTTTTTACTATTCTTTTTTTTGATATTTGTATATCTAGTACTTATTAGAAAAGAAGAAAGAGTCCAAGGTATAAAAAACTTAGCCTATGTATTTATACCAAGTCTTTTGGTGTTTCCGCTATTTTACAATGGAACATTTTTCACTAGAAATGCTAAAGGAATTATCATTTCAATACTATCTTTGTTATGTTTATTTACTTTTGCATATTTAACATATTTAAAAAGAAAAATTAAAATCAGCACGAAAAACATCTTGATTCCCGGTACCGTTGCTATAGTTCTGATTCTAGGCGTAGTAGTATTTTGGGGAGGATATGATTCTGTAGTCTCTACTTTAACCAATAATGATATAGTCCAACGCATAAAAACAATCAACTTAGAACAGCAACAAGTTCAAGAAAGGCTTATTTTTGCCCAAGATGCACTAAAAATATTAAAGGATAATCTCCTTTTAGGAACTGGTGGGGGAGGTTGGAAAGCCGAATATCGACAATATCAAACTTTCCTGTATCATACCTCTGAAACACATAATCATTATATACAGATACTGGTGGAAAATGGACTATTGGGCTTTTTAGTTTATCTTTCTCTTTGGCTAATTTTATTAAGTAATATTTATAGAAAGTTAAAGCAAGAACGATCTATGGAAAACATTACTTTAGCTATTCTTGTTATAAGTATTTTTCTTCATTCTTTTATTGACTTTGACCTTAGTTATCCGGCATTAACCTTTTTATGGTGGATTTTACTAGCCATATCTCATGGCAATGACTCCTTAATAGAGATTAAATTAGATTCCCGAAAAACATTGCCTCTAGTAACAGCTACAATTTTGTTAATAACGGTAAATACATCATTATGGGTAGGTTGGAGTTATGGAAAAGAAGCAACTAAATATATGCAACAAAACAATTTGCCGAAAGCTATTAGAAATTTTGAAACTAGCATCATGTTTGACCCTGTGAATGCTACATATCTTACCAACCTAGCCCAACTTTATTTTATTAATAATGAGTCGTCTAAAGACAAGGGACTAGCGACAATTAATAAGTCTTTAAAATATAACTCAACTAATTATGAGTGGTATATTATCAAAACTCGAATGCTAGCGGAAAATGGTGACTTTGAAGAAGCTTACAAAAATTCATTAAAAGCCATACAAATGGCTCCTATGGTTGAGGTAGTATATTATGATATAGCTAGGGAATTTGTTGACAGGGTAAAAACTCATCCGGAACTAACCCAATATGCTTTAGAAATTATTAGACTTGCTAAGGATGAAACGGAAAAAATTGACTCTAAGCATTTACCTTGGTGGCATGGTGATTTACCTTATTCGAATCGGGTAAAGGCTCTTGAAGAAAGGCTGAATAAATGACGAGGAAAAGGCAAAATCGTTTTAATGGGTAAAAGTTACCGATTAAAATAGGATTAATTAATCTTATTTTGAAATGTTACAAACATATTGGAGTGAAAAAAATGAGAATATTGATAACAGGGGCCAAAGGTATGCTAGGCTCCGATTTAGTCAAAGTATTTAATGATAATGAATACGAAGTGGTCCCATGTGACGTTGATAACTTTGACATAACAGATATTACCGCAACGATTAAATACATTAAAGCCAATAAGCCTCATATAATACTACATCCTGCTGCATATACGGATGTTGATGGTTGCGAAGCAAACGAAGATTTAGCGTATAGAGTTAATGCTCTGGGAGCAAGGAATGTTGCTGTTGCTTGTAGGGAACTGGATATTCCTATGGTTTACTATAGTACAGATTATATTTTTGATGGCACAAATTCACAAGGTTATAAAGAATTTGACCAGCCAAATCCTTTAAATGTATATGGACGAACTAAACTAGCTGGTGAAAGATTCGTACAACAAATATTGGACAAGTTCTATATAGTTAGAATTTCCTGGCTGTGTGGTCATAATGGTAAGAATTTCATCAAAACAATATTGAAGTTATCCCAAAAAAGAAAAGAACTTACTATAGTAAATGATCAGACCGGGTCACCTACGTTTACAATTGATGTGTCTCAGGCAACCTTACAACTTATTCAAAAACCTATATATGGGATATACCATATTACTAATTCGGACTATTGTACCTGGTATCAGTTTGCCAAGGAAATTTGTCAATATGCAGGAGTAAACGTGAATATTAAGCCTATAACAACAAAAGAATTCAATCGACCTGCATTAAGGCCGGAATATTCTATTCTCAATAATTATCATTGGAAATTGGAAGGATATAGGCCTTTGAGGAGTTACAAAGAAGCACTAGAGGAGTACCTTATTAAGGAAATGGTTTAGAATTTAAATCATATATCAATGTTGGAGGAGAGATGATGAAAGGGATTATTTTAGCTGGGGGTTCCGGCACTAGATTATATCCAATAACCAGATCCGTATCAAAACAATTATTGCCTATTTATGATAAACCGATGATTTATTATCCATTATCTGTACTAATGCTAGCTGGGATTAGAGAGATTATGATAATTTCAACACCACATGATTTGCCAAGGTTTAAAGAATTGTTAGGTGATGGCAAAGATCTCGGTGTCTCTTTTTCTTATGCAGTGCAAGAGCAACCCAGGGGGCTTGCAGAAGCATTTATTATAGGTGAAGAGTTTATCGGAAATGACAAAGTGGCTTTAGTGTTGGGTGATAATATATTCTATGGGCGAGGGTTTACAGAAACACTAAGAAAAGCAGGTAAACTAGAGGATGGTGCTGTTATATTTGGTTATTATGTAAAAAATCCTGAAGCTTATGGAGTTGTAGAATTTGACAATCAGGGAAATGTTTTATCTATTGAAGAAAAACCCAAGCAACCTAAATCAAACTATGCAGTACCAGGACTGTATTTTTATGATAATGATGTAGTTAAAATAGCAAAAAATGTAAAACCCTCTTGGCGTGGAGAATTAGAAATTACGTCAGTTAATGAAGAGTATCTAAATAGAGGCAAGCTGAAAGTAGAATTGTTCGGCAGAGGTATGGCCTGGCTCGACACTGGGACACATAATAGCTTATTAGAAGCTAGCAACTTTGTTGAAGCAATCCAAAATAGACAAGG
>JBMNUR010000039.1:0-15239 GCA_050946395.1 Peptococcales bacterium | reverse complement strand
CCAAAACTCTAATCGTAAGTTATCATTTTCCTACCTGGCGGACGAAAAGCTTATCTCCTTTTTCTGTTTCAACGATATCTTTAACTTCATCAAACCCCAGCTCTTGCAAAATTTTAATAACATTCATATTATCAAAGGCCGTCATTATTAATGAGTCTTCTCCAAATTCATTTGCTAGATGGGTCCCTTTTTGCACATCCAAGAGAGTTCTTGGGCCTCCTACACAACCACCCTCACAGCCCATACCTTCAATAAAATTAGCATTAATGTCTTTACCCTGTGCCAAATCGTCCAAAATAGCTCTACATTCCTTAACTCCATCAACTTTTTTCGCTTTAAATCTAATAAGACGGCGGGGTGCAATACGATTCACTGCTGTTTTTACCGAGAAGCTAACTCCGCCGGTTCTTGCATAAAGTCTCCCGGCAAAAGAAGCTTGGTCTTTTTCGTCACCCGGTAATTCACTAAGGTTAATATCCAATGATTTAAAAATATCATCAAGTTCCCGAAAGCTTACCACAAAATCGATTGCTCCGGCTAAGCGGGGATCTTTAGCTTCTGCCTTTTTTGCCAGACATGGAGAAAAAAATACAACTTTTGCTTCAGGGTAGAGGGCTTTTAGAACACGTCCTGAGGCAATCATGGGTGATACTGCCGGTGACATGTGAGCAAAAAGTTCAGGATATTGCTTTTCAGTATAATTGATCCAAAGAGGACAACAGCAACTAGTTAAAAAGAAGTCAGTTTTATCTTTAACCAATTTATTGAATTCAAAGGCTTCCTTTATCGTTAAAATATCCGCAAAAAGAGCAACTTCCACCATATCTTTAAAGCCTAAGAGGCGAAAAGCTGTTCTTAATTGGCCTAGAGTAATATCCTCCCCGAATTGTCCGGCAATAGATGGGGCTACTGCTGCAAAGACGGGCGTTTCTGTATCTTTAAGGAGGTTAATCAAAGGGATAAATTCTACTTTTTCAGCTATGGCACCGAAAGAACATTTGGCCACACATTCACCACAACTAAAGCATTTGTTATCGACGATGGTGGGGCCTTCCTTTCTCCTATAAATTTGTGCTTCATATTTGCAAACTTCTAAGCATACACATCCTTCCATATCATCATCACATTTTTCACAAATACCTTTTAGCTTATTTACTACCGGGCCATTAATATGACTAAGCTTTTTTATTTTTTCCGTTTCATTTGTGAAAGCTTCGTCTTTTCTTGGCTCTAGGCCCATTAATAGGCGCATATGATTTCTTAGAAATGATATCTCGTCCTGTCTATAGCCATATTTTTGCTGCATATTATCTAAGATTTCATTTAGGTCTTTAGTATGTAGTTCACCGGACCAAGCTCTTTTGACTAGCTCACGAAATATTTCTGCTCTTTTTTCTTCAAAGTGGCTAAATCTTTTTTTCAAAATATCACCCCATTTAGTTCACTATTATTTATTATTAACAGTACAGAGATTATTATTTAGTTGGAAAGTTGGAATGTAGGGGCGACCTGTGGTCGCCCGCTTCGACCATCGGCCATCGGCCATCGACTATTGACTATCCACTAAGGACAATCTAGTATAGACGTAGGGGTAAAGTATTAAAACATAATTCTTTGGTACTTTTATGTACCATCTAATTAATTCGTTTTTGCGAGGTTGAAAATGCAACTACTAAAAATGCTTTCATTTCTAGGGATTGTCATAATGATTCTTGGGGTAGCCATGTTTTTGCCTGTCTTTTTTGGTCTATATTATGGTGAAGAAGAGTGGTTTGTTTTTTTAGTGGCAAGTATCTTTACTTTTTTAGTGGGGCTTATTGTTCATAAAGGCACCTTACGGTTTAAGGAAGATCTTCATCAACGAGAAGCCTTGGCAATGGTAACTTTGAGTTGGTTAGTAGGTTCTTTGTTTAGTACGATTCCATATTTATTTACAAAAACCCTTAATAGCTTTTCTGATGCTTTTTTCGAAGCAATGGCCGGTATTACGACTACGGGAGCCAGTGTAATTCCGGATTTGGAAGCTGTATCCCAAACGGTTTTATTTTGGCGTAGCTTATCTCACTGGCTAGGGGGGATGGGGATTATTGTCCTCTTTATTGCCCTTGTGTCTACTTTGAAAATGGGTGGAACCCAATTATTTCGGGCGGAAATACCGGGTAGTATAGTGCAAAAATTGAAGCCAAGAATTAGCCAGACAGCTTTAATCCTATGGATTACCTATGTAATCATGACTATTATCTTATTCTTTTTATTATGGATGTCCGGGATGCCTTTTTTTGATGCTTTATGTCATGCCCTTGTTACTGTAGCAACATCAGGTTGTTCGATTAAAAACGCAAGTATTGGTTTTTATGATAGTTCTTTGATTTATTGGGTAATTACTATTTTTATGTTCCTAGCAGGATCTAATTTTGCCCTTTTTTATTTGGCAATTAAAGAAAAGTCTTTGCGGACTTTCTGGCGAAATGTGGAGTTCAGGTTTTATTTTAGGGCGGTTTTATTTTTCATTCTCATTTTTGCGGTCCATCTTATATTTGTTGAAGATTTAAATCTAGGTAATGCTTTGACTTTAGCTAGTTTTAAGGTAATATCTGCAATAACTACTACAGGTTTCACTATTTATGATTATGAAAATTGGTCATCCTTTCTGCAGACTATATTGATAGTCTTAATGTTTATAGGAGGTTGTAATGGTTCGACAAGTGGCTCTATTAAGATTGGTCGTTATATAATTATTTTTAAGCAAGCTCTTGCGGAGCTGCGACAAGCTATTCATCCGAGAGCGGTTCTTAATCTAAAAGTAGATGGTAAATTTGTCGAAGAATCAATCTTAATCAATGCTTTTTCCTACTTTTTCTTATTTATATTTTTCACTATTTTGGGAACGTTATTCTTAACCTTTTTAGGTCTAGACATGTTAACTTCTTTTAGTGCCACCGTTGCAAGTATTACTAATACTGGTTTAGGGTTTTCCTTAGTAGGGCCCGGACAAAATTTTAGCGTACTACCGGATGCCGGCAAATATGCTTTAGCTTTTTTAATGCTTTTAGGAAGATTAGAGATATATACAGTTTTAGTGGTTTTTAGCCTAGGTTTTTGGAAAAAGTAGAACATACAAGAAATGCACGCATTTTCGGTTTCCTTAAAGAGCGCATTCCAGTACTGTAATCCTTGACACTTTGCAAAATGGCAAAGGATATAAATTTCACAGCATAAAAAAACGGGCCTTCAAAGCCCGATTTTTTATGCTTTAATATATGTTTCTTGAGTATCACTGTCGGATATTTTAGCAATGGAAATACCGGTATAGCCATAAATTGCATTGGCTAAGATGACTAAGTAAGCAAAGAAAATATAAGGAATAAATTGAGTTGCTTCCACACCTAGAATATTTTGGGCAAAGATAGCCGGTACACTCCAAGGTACCAGGTTAATACCAACTGTACCCACTGCTTCTGCTGCCCGGGATAAGTTTTTAGGATGAAGATTTCTTTCCTTATAAGCCGGGGCAAACATCCTGGCAGGAACGATAATAGCCAAAAGCTGTGCCCCAGTTGCAAAACCGGTAGCAAGACCACTTAATAAAGTAGCTAACATTAATTGGCCTGTTGTTTTTACTTTTGTCATTACGATACCTAAGATATGTTGTAAGGAACCAATGGTTTCTAAAATACCACCTAAAGCTGTTGCAAAAGTAAGTAGAATGATGGTTCCACCCATTGACGTTATACCACCCCGGGAAAGTAGGCTGTCAACCATTCCAACTCCTGTTTTACTGGTAAAGCCAGAAGTAATAATATTAAGTATTGCCCCAATATTTACTCCTTGGAAGAAGACTGCACAGAGCATACCTAAAAATGATACTGTAATTAGTGCCGGAATAGCTGGGACCTTTTTGATGGCTAGAATAATGGTTATTACCGGTATTAATAGAAGAAGTGCATTAATATTAAAAGCACTATCCAATCCGGTCAAAATTGCTTGTAATTCTTCAGGTTGGGCCATGGACCCGGAAGCATATTTTAGTCCAATAAAATAGTAAAGAACAAGTGAACCTAAAAGTGCAGGAATAGTATCCCACAACATATGACCTATGTGTTCAAAAAGAGTACAACCTACCATAGCCGGTGCTAAATTGGTGGTATCAGAAAGAGGAGATATTTTATCACCGAAATAGGCACCGGAAATTACTGCTCCGGCCACAAGTGGAGCAGGAAAGCCCATGCTAACTCCTGTAGCCATCAAGGCCAATCCTACAGTGGCTAAAGAAGTAAAAGATGTTCCAGTTGCCAGAGAAACAATAGAAGTAACAAAGCAAGCCGCAGGTATAAATATGGCGGGAGCTAAAACTTTTAAACCATAATAAATTAAAGTTGGAATTATCCCACCTGCAATCCAAGAGCCGATAATAGTACCTACAATTAATAAGATGAATACAGCCGGTAATGCTCTTGATACTCCTTCAATTAAGCCTTTCTCCATTTCCCCCCATGAATAACCTAAGTATTTACCAACAAGTGCGGCTACAATTATACTGACCAAAAGTGGAGTATGCATGCCTGCCTTCCACTTCATGGCTGACATTAATCCCATATAAATTACAACTAAAATTGGTAAACTAGCCAGCAATAATGTGAGTCTCCTTTTTTGTGTCATGTGAAAACCTCCAAACTATATAAATTAATAATAAACATCCCAGGATGTTACAGCCTGCTGACAAAGATATCAAAACAAAATCCATATAATTTTATCATTAGTAAAACTTGGCTTTTGCTAAGCTTTAAGCGAAAGCCATAGTTGCACTTATGCCACCTAAAACTTTTTCTTTCATGTAGGCTTAGTGAAGCATTTGGCGAGTTTAGATAAAAAGAACGCAATATGGAGTTTGTCTACATTCTGAAACATCGTAGGATGTTATTAATACCTACATTATAGTTCTAACTAAAAAATATTTAAACATCAAAATAAAAATTCTTAGAAGTTTTAGATGAAAAGTTCAATAAAATAGGAAGGTTCTGGCTCGGATCGACAAAGGAATTGGTGCTGCAGAAAAGAAGCTGTCAAGAAAATCAAAAGTAAATCTAAGTAAGTACGAACCCCTCCGGCATGAAAATGGGGGATTAGTATTATTTTTTAAATTTATATTCGACTATAATAAAATTTAGTATATAATTACACATAGAATTCAGAATAAATGGTGGTGAGTCAGCTTGTTTTCTTCCAGTAGCGAAAGAGAAATGCTTGCCTTAACTTCACCCTGGATTTCGCCTAGTAACCTTGACTGGAACCAAATTACTCCTTATGGTAATGTTAGAAAATATAAAAAAAATGATGTTATAGTTCATATGGGCGAAAAGGTGAAACAACTTTTCTTTTTAAATAAGGGTCAGGTGAAAATGACTGCTCTAACTAAAAGCGGGACAGAAAAAACTATATGGTATATTAATGCACCCAATATATTTGGCGAGGTTCCTTTTTTTCATAATTTACCCTGCAAATATATGATTGTAGCTTCCAAAAATGCCGAAATATATTGTTTTGAACGGGATTTTGTTGAAAACAAGCTTGTGCATTATCCAACTATCGTAAAATACTTATTTCGATTATGTACTCAAAAGGTTGCAGTGCTATCCTCGCAAATTGAGGATTTAGCCTTTTATACTCCTTTAGCTAGGGTAGCCAAGGTAATATATCTGTTATTGGCACAACATGGAGAGCAGTTGGACAATGATAAATATCTAATAAATGTACGTCTCACCCACCAGGAATTAGCGAATATTACCGGATTGCATCGTGTAACAGCTACCAATGCTTTAGGGAAATTATGTGAAAATGATATTATTGAAAAAAGCCGGGATGCAATCATCATTAAAAACTTAATAGCACTAGAGGAAATTATTGATAAGGGTGAATAGCGGAAGAATAACGTTAGTAATTAAAGCCGACTCTCCAAAATTGAGAGTCGGCTTTTTAACGGATGAGGTGCCAAATAACCGGCATAACAAACTTAGCTAAAAAGTAAAGAACAGCAAGAAGACCTAAAAACCAAAATAAATACTTGTAGCTTGTTTTAATATTTTCCAAATTTACCACCTCAATTTCTATTTTTAAGAATAAATTACTTGCTAGTATGAAATATGCCCCTTTTTTATGATAAGATATAATTAGATAAGGTAAATACAGCTAATGTATCGTTTATTTTCAAATTGGTCACTTCCAGAAAGTATCTAATATTAATATGTACAGTTATTATAATTTTTACTAAGTAATTTAACCGATGACTACCAGCTTAAGACTCCCATCTTCTTTAAGAGGGAGATAACGGCTACTACGTCCCTGGACATAGGAACTAGGTTGGTTTGGTATGCAGGCTTTAGCTGAATCACTTGATTTAACCATTGGAAGATGTTGAAACAAATGTAAATATGCTTATTGGTTGACACACATTTCCAAAAGAGATATATTAAGAGTAGGTACTTTGCCTGGGGGCGAAGTGCCTTACTTTTATATTTATAGAAATTAGGTCAAGAATTTCCTTTAAGTCTTTAAGCATTGTTAATACTTTTTACTTAATACTAAATTACATTAAACGAATAGAAGGAGTGTTCTGAAATGAGCAAAACTTACAAATTTTCGAAAACTAGATATGAGGGGTTAATCCAACATCTCGTAGATATTGAGGAGAAAAGAGAGGAGTTTTTGCAAGATTATGATTGGGATAAACAAAGCGAGTATAAAAAGATTATCAACTCATATATAAATGAATTAGATATTGTTGTCAAAAATACAACTGTAGTTGAAAAGAATGAAGATTGTCCTCCCTTTGTACTTATTGGTAGTAAAGTAGAGGCGTGTGATTTAGACACTAAAGAGAAAAGTGTTTTTTTTATAGTTTCACCAGATATGCTTTTCGAAAATGAAGAGGATGAGATAGGAAAAGTATCTTTTTTATCTCCAGTAGGAAAAGCCTTATTATTAAAAAAGGTCAATGAGGAAATTGAAATAAAGTTGCCTAGCAGGGTGCTTCACTATAAAATTGAATCTATTGAGTTTCAGTAAAGGAATTTCGTTAATTTCGTGGCGCGTGAGCGCGTCAATAGCTTGCATATTATATTCGCGCCCACGTGCGCACGAATAGACGAACAGACGTACCAAGGAATTACCGTACTTTTTTCCCATCTTTCAAACCTGCCAATTGGGGATTTAAAATAACTAAGTCTCCTTCTTTTAGTCCTTTTTGAATAGCTACATATCGATTAGTTTCCATACCTTTTTCTACTCGCTGGATTTTTGCCTTACCCTTTTCCACTACCCATAAACCATAACCTTGTTCATAAGGAAATAGAGCTGTCTGAGGAACAACTAATTGGTTAGCGAGCTGTTCTGTAGCAAATTCCACATCCAGTCGATAGCCTGGAAATAGGTTAATATCTTCCTCGCTAGAAATATTGATGAGAACCTTAACCCGTTCTTCTGCTAAACCTAAAGCAGATATCTTTTCAACAGCGGTAGGGGAGATTTCTTTTACTTTTCCTGAAAATATTTTATCATTACCTCTTTGATCCTGGATCAGAGTTACCTCCATTCCTTTTTCTATGGTTTCTACATCTCTAGTTAACAGAAATACTTCTATTAAATAAGAGTCCTTTTGGAAAATAGTCATAATCGGTGTATGGGGCTGAGTCTTTTCTCCTTTTTTTAGGGAGAGATTAGCTACTATTCCATCAAAAGGGGCCAGAATAGTTGATTTTTCAATTTGCTTCTGAATCTGCTCAATTTGGGCTTGGATGGCTTCCAGCCGCCCGGTATAGTAGAGAGTGGCACCTCCCCAGGGGCTGGAGGATTCTTTAAGTATCCGTAAATTTTCTTTTTGTTGTTCTAGATTGACCTTCGCAGTTTCTGCACTATTTCGTGCTTCTTCCAATTCTTTTTTAGCTACTCCTCCGGCAATATAAAGTTGGTCTACTCTTGTTAAATTGGTATTAGCTGTAGCTAGTTCTAGTTCAGCTTGTTTTATTTGTAATTCTTGATTTTTGATCTGTCCTGCGTATTGTTCCAAAATAGTTTTATCTTGTTCGCCTTGGACACTGGTAAGTTGGCCTTCAAGTTGTTTTAACTGAAAACTGAGATTTTCTACATCTAATAGGGCCAAGATATCGCCTTTTTTTACTTCTTGTCCTTCTTTAACAAATATTTCGATGATTTCCTGACTATCTACGGAGTATAAAGGCTGTTCTACTTCTGGAATTACTTTACCTTCCTCTGAAAATGTATTGGCAATTACTTGGGGTTTTACCTCCAGTAACTCCGCTTCTAACCCTTGGTTTAAATTGAAGAGACTTAGACCCAAGATTACAAAAATTGTTAAACTAATGAAAATAAGCTTCCATTTGGTTTTCATAAAATCCCCCCCTTTTTTTATTCCCTTGCTTTTAATACTTCAACTAAACTTAAGTTGCTAATTTTCCTTGCAGCTGTTTTTTGAGCAATCCAGATGGAGAATCCTGTGACGAGAAATGCTAAAAAATAAGCTGTGACACTCATTTCCGCCGGCATAGTAAAGATATCATTATTTACAGATTGGGCAATGGCGACAAACATTAATTTTGCAGTGGGAACACCTAAGAGCATGGCTCCCACACCAAGAACCCATTGTTCAAAGGTAACTACCGAGAGAACTTCTTCCGGGGTCATACCTAAAACCATCATAGAAGCTAATTCCCGACTTCGTTCCGAAAGAGTAATAATTGAAGAACTATAGATAATAGCAAAGCCAATAATTACCCCAAGTAGGGCAAATATATATATTAGGCTTCCGTAAGAGGCCATCATTTCTTGTAGTTTCTTGAGACTTTCCCTTTTTTCTTCGATACCAGCCACAAGTGTACTATGTCGGTATTTTTCTTTGAGAAAGGCATCACTTCTATTTTCCGTTTTTAGCATGAGAGCAGTAGTTAGGGCACCCTCCCCTAGAAATTCTTGTAAGGAGTTAATATCCATATAAGCATTAATTCCTACATACTGGGGGATAATGCCTACAACTTCAAGTTTTTCTTCAGTTTCCCAATCCGGTAATAAAACTGTTTCCATGCTAAGTTTAGTTCCTGTTTGTGCACTGAGTACTGAGGCTAATCGTTCTGAGAGAAGTATGCCTTCTTTGGGCGGTTTTATTTTTTGGCCATTTTTATCTAAGATGTTATAGAGGATACTATCAGCAGGTATCCCAACGATTGCCACATCTTTTTTTATCCACTCATTTTTTAAAGTTACCGGAATCTCCGCCAGGGGTTCGGCAGATAATATTTCCGGTAAGGCTAGGAGCTCCCGGGTAACTTTATGGCTATCTAAAGGTTTGGTCAAGGTTATTTTGACATCATATACTTCTACCTTTTCATATTGGTCAAAGAGCATTTTTTGGATTAGGTCATTCATGGACCAGGTAAAACCGGAAATACCAAAACAAAACATAATTCCTAGAACAATAAAGATACTGCGTCCTTTATTACGGCTAATATTACGAATAGCCATCATCCCCTGAACTGTCAGCATATTCCAGATAAAAGCGAATTTCTCCAGTAAGACCTTTTTTCCGATTATAGGAGCAGACGGCCGCATAGCTTCTGCTGGTTCCAAGGTAAGGATTTTTTTGCACCCTTGGTAGCCGGCAAAAAGGGAAAAAAACAAGGAAAGTATTATTCCTATAATAAAATATTTAAAAGAAAAGTTTCCGGATAATTCAGGCATGTTAAAAAAAGTTAGGTAAAAAGCTGTCATAGGACTTGCAAAAATAATACCTAAAAGTCCTCCCAGACTACTTCCCAATAAAGAGATGATGAAGGGATAGGATAAATAATGCCTGATTATTTCGTTCTGAGTATAACCAAAAGCCTTGAGAATACCAATTTGTCCCCGCTGTTGTTCGATTAACCTTTTGAGGGTGATATAAAGAATCATAGCCGCAATAGCTAAAAACATCATGGGCATAGCTTGAGCCATAGCTTCCAGTCCTTGGATTTCCTGGGTAAGTAACAGATGGCTGACTTGATCTTTGCGAGGAATGAAGCTTATAAGCCCAAAGGGTTTTAATTTATCTTCCAAATCATACTTAATATCATCATAGTTTATCCCCGGCTCTAAGGAAAAGACCAAATCATTAAAAGCCTGCTCTTTAAAAAGTGTTTTCATGATGTCGAGAGGAATAAAAGCAATACCAAAGGTTTCCGGTGATGGATAAATATCAGCTGCATTGCGTAGAGCATAAATAAATTCCGGGCTTTTACCTACTCCAACAATAGTAAGGTTTACTTTTTTACCATCAGCTATTATCTCAATTTGCTCATTTAATTTAAGATTATTGGCTTGAAAAAATTTATTATCAACCCAAATATTCATTTCCCCGGGGTTTAAAGAGATACCTTCTGTCAAAAGCATCTCATTTAGAGAATTTTCAACCAGTGGGTCTACGGAAATTAAACGTAGATAGACATTTTCTTTATTTTCGGGCGAAAAAACCTGCACATCTTGAACCATTCTACCTTGTATTTGAGCAATACCTTCAATACCATCAATCTTTCTGACTTCATTAAAGGGGAGGGCTTTAACCTTGATAAAACCATCAGCAAAGTTTTGGCTAGTATAAAAACTTGCTTGGGAGAGTTTTAAATTATCAAGAACTAGATTAAAGGTGGTAAAGACCATAATACCGATAATCATTATTACCATACAAGCGAAATAGGCACCTTTGTGTTCACGGAGGTCCCGCAACATTTTTTTCCACAGCATTACCAAGTCACCTTCTCCGGAGGTAGTGGTTGGTCATTTGTCTCAATTTTTACAATATAACCATCCTTGAGATGAAACACTCGGTTGGCTATTTTGGCGATAGCCATATTGTGGGTAATAATAACTACAGTTTTATGGTAAGTCTCTGAAAAATCCTTAAGAAGAGTTAGTACCTGAATACTGGTATTAAAATCAAGAGCTCCGGTGGGTTCATCGCAGAGCATAATTTGAGGGTTTTTGGCTAAAGCGCGGGCCAAGGCGATGCGCTGCTGTTCCCCTCCTGATAGTTGGGAAGGAAAATGAGAAGCCCGTTCGGAAAGTCCCACTTTTTCTAAAAGTTCTTCAATGGATAGAGGATTTTTGGCTATTTGGACTGCAAGATTAATATTTTCATAAGCTGTTAAATTAGGCATTAAATTATAAAATTGAAAAACAAAGCCTACGTCATGCCGCCGATAAAAAGTGAGTTTTTTACTAGTAGCAGTGTGGAGCGGTTCATTCCGGTAGTACAATTCACCACTGCTAGCCTTATCCATACCTCCGATGATATTAAGAAGGGTACTTTTCCCCGATCCGCTAGGCCCTAGAACAACAATTAATTCACCTTCATATAATTCAAAACTGGCCTCTTTTAAAGCATCGACACGTATTTCTCCCATTTGATAGGATTTACTTAAATCCTGTGCCAGCATTATTCTTTTCACCGAAGTGCCTCCTTCCCGGATCATTTAAGAAATCAAGTGGTATCTTTACATATATATTACATATTATCAAATTTTAAGGCCACCGGATTATTAATTTTTCCTGGTGGCCACTGGTAAAGGCCTAAGTTCTTGTTATACTACGAAGGAATACCCCAATCCTGTCATAGCGCGTAGCGAAGTAATCTAGATTACCACGCTTATCGGCACTTAAATGACAGGAAACTTTCATTTATCATGGTGCAGAAAATGGCGAGTTTGGCACTTTTGCACTCGGATGATTTTTACCAGAGTAAAGCCTGTTAATATTAGGCCCATTAGACCCGCTAAAAAATGGCCAATTCTATAAAGTGGGACATTATAAGTCAGTACTTTATTGGTTAGAGTTTGATAGCCCAAGCCTAAAAAGATTACATTTGCACCAGGAAGAAAATGTAGTTGATAAATAATATGGCCGGCAATTACTAAAGGAACTAAGGCAAATACAAATTTAATTCGGCGAGAGGCAGCTTTAGTACGAAAAGGTCGTGCCAAGTGCCAGGTTAAAAAACCGGCTAGTAGTGCAATACCCCAGTAGTAAAAACTAAACCAATAAACCCACTTAGAAGTAGGCCAAATTTTGCTTAGCGGTTCAAAATAATTAATGGGGAAAAGAATCACCAAAGTGACTCCTATGAAAATTACATATCCTTGATTAACCCTTAGAAGATGCCATACTTCTCTACCGGGAAATCTTAAATTTAATTGGACAGCACCATTAGTACAGCTTTGTATACAGTTAAAACATAGTTTACAGTCCAAATTATTGTCTATATAGGGTATATGCTGGGACATGGGACAACCCTGTACTTGGATATTTCCTTTATAACAATCATAGGTAGTGCATTTGTTCTGGCAAACTGTAGCATCGGCCCTAATCTCAAGTAAGGCACCAATGGATGCTGTTCCCACAAACCCACCCAAAGGACACATATGGTGACACCAGGCATGCCGTTGAAAAAGGATTCCAGTGATTACTGCAGCACCTAAAATAATAAGGAGTAATATTGCAGTAGCAACTGGGTTGGAACGTAAATCGAAAATTATTTCCACCCAAAATATTAGGGCAAATAAAAAGGTAACAAATAAATAATCGTATTTCTTTAAGAAATCCGGAACAGGATAATCCAAATGGATTCTTTTTTGGATAATTTCCATAATAAAAGAAAAGGGACAAACCGTACACCATACTCGACCTAATATAGGAGAGATAATGGCCAGTATCGGCCACCAGAGACCCCAGGTCAAAGTAAATATAACCCAATTAATGGTTGTCTGGTGGTTGAGTAAAAGACAAACTACGAGTAAAAGAAAAGTACTAGCCATAACGCGTCGGATCCCAAGGAGAAAGGTGCCTTTAGTAATGAGCTCCTTTAACCAACTCAAAGATAAAAGATTAAATGCACCATGGGTTTTAGGGGCAGTAGGGCCAAAAAACACGTGTTCTAAACTAATCACATCGTGCTCAGCTAATAAAAAAGCCCGCTCAATTACCTGAATAAGCTCATTGGTATTACCATGTCGATAATTATGAGAAAGCAAAAGTTTAGTTACTTCGGGATCCAAGCTAGGAGTTGTTCGGCCATGTTCTTTAGATAACTTCTCCAAAATTTCTTGGACAAGAAAAGGGATGTCCCTTTTTCTTTCTCGTAAAGGTTTAAGTTTAAACTGCTCAGAAAAAACATTTCTTAGCTCTGGAACAAGAAAATGCCTTGTTAAATCGGGTGTATCATGAATACTACCTATTACAAGACAATTATGGGATGATGATCGTAGTGTTTGGGCCAAATTTAGTTGTGCTTTTAGGGAAAGGCCGTTAATCTCGTTAATATATAAGGTACCGTCTTTAACAAATTCCAAAAGATTGATTTTTTTTATTTCTGTATCTGTCTTCTCTTTTACCTCGAAGATTTTGTCGCCCCATTGATTCTCTAGATCTCGGCCATTAACGGCTATAAAAGGTGCCCTTTCCCCAAACCTTTTTCTATGAAGGTGCCAAGCCAGCATGCGTCGGCCTGTACCACGCTCACCAATTATTAGTAGATGTTCTTGTCTTTTTGCTAATTCCAGAAGTTTGTTTTCGATTAGTCTAGTGGTTTTAGGGCCGCCCCAAAGTTCGAAAAGTTTATTTTTATATTGATTCTGTTCCAAAAGAGTACGGAGAAATTCTTTGTTGCGAGCTTCCCATAGGCCATTATTGACTTGATCTAAATTATTAGACATTCTTTCAATTAAATTTCTATAAAGCTTGGGCCAGCGGGTAAGCATTAAAGAAAAGTCATCACTAGAGGCAACTAAAAACTTAGAGTTTTCTAGAGTTCGAACAGTGAAGGGTATTTTTCCGCCAGTAAGTAATGCCCGAGCACCTATAGCCGCACAGGGTCCAAAAGTATTAACTCTTACTTCTCTGTCACTTTCCTTTGAATCAATCACTTCAACCATGCCATTAGTTAATACAAAGTAGTGAGATCCCTCATGACCTCTAGTCATGATATTTGACCCTTGGGAGTATTCCATCCAATGAAATTTTTGAGCAAGCTCGTGTAATTCTTCGATAGTTAATTCGGATAATTCATTAACTTTAGATAGAAAGTAGATCTTTTCGTAGGTCATATTTACCTCCGTCCATAGATTAAGCACTAGATAAAACATTATCTGCAATGAAATAATATATTGATACTTGTCATCCTAAGTACTGAGCGATAGCGAAGGGTCACTAAGGATCTGTAAAATTAAATATAGCAAAGAAGTAACGACAATAGGGGTGTAACTTTATGACTACATTGGGTTTTTATTCCATGCAATAAATTTAAGAGGAAAATTTTTTGTGCTTAATTCATGGAGTGAGTAAGTATCCTATATTTATTTCTGGACTCTGTTTCTAAAAAGGATAAATAGAAAATCCCCAACAAAGGAATAGCACTAAAAGATTAAATAATAGTGCTAACTCTTTTATTGATATACAATTTGCAAGGTTTTGAGGCACTAATTAGTTAGTAAAAGGGGTTATTGCACAACGAATTAATTAGTTTGTGTGCAATAACCCCTTTTTCTTTTAGTCGTTACTAATAAAATCTAGTCATAAATTAAACCTTAATACTTAATTGTGAAGTGGAAAACACATTTTCTAATAAAACAGACCCAACCAGAAATAATTTAGTAATATAGCATTGAGAGTTATAAAAAGCAAAGTGGGAATACCATATTTAAATATATCTATTGGCTTTAGCCATTCTTTGTTACTAAACAATAACAGTCCTGCAGGGGATGCCGCAGGTGTTAGCCATGCTATAGTACAAGCTACAATAATTAGATAACCAATTTGCTCCTGGTGGATACCATATGAAGCTGCTCCACTAACGGCAACTGGTATAAAAAGCATGGCTACAGGCATGTTCGCCAAAAAATTTGTTAAAACAACTGTTGCTAGCGTGACTCCTATTATAAATACAAGAGATGGTACACCATTAAATAAAGGAAGCAATGCCTTTGAAATAAATGCTGTGATACCCGTAGCCTCATTATTAATACAAACTCCTAGAGGAACAACTACCATAGATATACCTACCACTTGCCACGAAATACCTTTGGCTGCTAAATAACCAAATTCAAAAATAGGTTTATTATCTACTCTAATCATAAATAATAAGACTAATACTATTATTAATTTTCCAACTATACCAATGTAATTTAAGAATTTTGTTATTGCCCATG